>CAYYRO010000236.1:0-2547 GCA_964474075.1 uncultured Methylophaga sp. | reverse complement strand
GGGACAGGGATAGGGTCCGTACGGAAGGGCAACCAACCCTTATAAACAGATGAGCATCACTTAACCAGCTTATCGAGCATTCCCTGAAAAATGAATCCGTGAAACGGCAGCAGCGAGTACCAGTATAGACGTCCTGCCACGCCGAGCGGCCGGAATGTGGCCGTTTGAATAAGGGTGTCTTTTTCAATTTTGAACTCAAGCCACGCTTCTCCCGGAAGCTTCATTTCGGCATAGAGGAGCAGGCGGCCGTTTTCTTTATCGGCATGCAGCACCCGCCAGAAATCCAGGGCATCCCCCGCCGATATTGTCTCCGAGCTCCTTCTTCCCCGTCTCAGGCCTACCCCGCCCGCCAGCTTGTCGAGAAATCCCCTTAGTTTCCAGAGCCAATCGGCATAGTACCAGCCGGTGTCACCGCCTATGGCCCATATTTTTTCCAGGGTCTCCCGGGCATCTCTCATGGGGGCCGTTCGCCGGTCGGTGAAGCAGCCGTAACCGGGGACTTCGATTAACTGTGCCACCCCTTTGTCAAGTTTATTACTGGATGTGGCATCCAGCCAGCTTGAGAGCACCCCCTGTTGTTCAATTTTTCCGAAAGCCAGTTCAATGGCCTCACTGTAGGGGATCAAATCAATGCCCAGTTTTTCATGCAGGTCATTGGGTTTACAAACCACGTCCACCATCATGCTGCCTACCAGGCTTGAGGCAAGATTGTAGGAGGTAGAAGTGATGAAATAGAGCCAGTACGAAGATAGTTTGGGCGTCAATACCGGAACCGTCATGATGATCCTGTTAAGTCCGCGCACCCGGCTGAATGTTTTCAGCATCTCCCTGTAGGTCATCACTTTGGGACCGCCAATATCATAGTTCTGATCATAGGTAAACGGTTTCAGCAGGACTCCGCTCAGAAACTGGATGACATTCCGGATGGCGATCGGCTGCGTACGGGTATTCAGCCATTTCGGGGCAATCATGACCGGAAGTTTTTCTACCAGGTCCCGGATAATTTCAAAGGAGGCACTTCCCGAGCCCACGATGATGCCGGCCCGAAGGGTGGTCAGGTGAAAGGATGAATCTGACAGGATCTCCTCCACCGCTTTCCGTGACCGCAAATGGGTGGAAAGGTGCTCGTCATTGATAATCCCGCTAAGGTAAATCACCTGTTCCACAGATGTTTTTTCAAGAGCTGCCCTGAAGTTCAGTGCCGACTCCCGTTCCAGCTCTTCGAATGAGTCTTTTGAAGAGGTCATGGAATGAATCAGGTAATAAGCGGCATCTAAATCCCCGGGGATGGAGTCTAATGTTTCAGGTTTGAGAAAGTCTGCTTCAATGACTTCAATGCGGTCGCTTTCATAAGGTGTGGTATCGAAACGTTGCCGGTCTCGCACGCAGCAATACACCATACAATCTTCTTCGAGCAGCTTCTGAAGTAACCGCTTTCCGATATATCCGGTTGCTCCGGTGAGAAGTATCTTTTTCGCAGCAGTCTGGGATGGGGATGGGGAATTTTTCATATATACTAAAGCTATTCTTTTCCCGAATTAGTTCATAACAGCAGGGAAATTGTATTCAGCTTCCATTCCGAAAAGGATCTTTCTAACGTATAAATACCATGCATACCCAAAATAGTTACCTAACTCGCCCCAGCGGACCCTTCCTTGTTCCTTCCCTCCGGCGGCTTGCGCCTTGCAAGGAAGGAGACGCCTGAAGAACATTGAATGCAGAACAAGGAACATCGAATATTGAAGTAATTGCACCAAGGCGTCCCCCTTTCCCTTGACGCATACCGAGTGGTATGCAATGGTTCCTTAAAAAGACAAAAAAGCCCAATCAACCCCGGCCCTAACAACAAAGTGCGTTAGGGAAAGGGACAGGATTTTGTTGGGGAGGGCAACCAACCCAGCTCGCCCCGCCAGCGGACCCTTCCTTGTTCCTTCCCTAACGCGCAAGCGCGCCAAGGAAGGAGACGCGTATAAGGATTCAGGTATAAATTTTCGCCTCCATCCCAAAAAGAATATCTCTAACGCTCAATTACCTTTCACAACCACAGTCATCACCAAGGCGTCCTCTTGCCCTGACCGAGCGAATGCGAGGTTAGGGAAAGAGACAGAGAAAGGGTCCGTAAGGAAGGGCAATCACCCCAACATAAACCCCATAATCCGTTCAACCACACTATCCATATCCACCAACTCCTCATTGTTAATCCGAAGCACCTTTATACCCAACCCGTTCAACACCAAATCCCGCTGATAATCATCCTCCTTTTGGTATTCATGGATTTTCCCATCCACTTCAATCACCAGCTTAAGTTCCGCACAGTAAAAATCAGCGATATAGAAAAAGCGTTCGTGGTCGTGTTGCTCATAGACAAAAGGCTTCTGGCGGAGAAATTTATACCCCTTCAATTGCCGCTTTCTCAAAACACCCCATAATTTCTTCTCTGCAACGGTGGGGTTATTCCGAAGTTCACGGGCTATTTCAGTGATGGATTTCCATGTGAGATTCATGGTTTAATTAGATTTATTTTTGGGAAAACTGCAAGCCCTCCCC
>CAYYRO010000235.1:0-2570 GCA_964474075.1 uncultured Methylophaga sp. | reverse complement strand
GACTGCTGGCCAGCGGCGTAGACACCACGCAACTGGAATTGCTTTACAACATGGGCCGGCGTATTGAAGCTGAAGAAATTACCTTGGCAACCGCTGAGCAGGTAATCACCAGCACGCATCAGGAAATCGAAGAACAATACGAGTTGTACGATCATTATCAGCCGGAAAAAATGCGCGTTATTCCGCCGGGTACCAATGTGCAGCAATTTATTCCGCCACGTGGTGACGAGCAGCATACCGAACTTTACGAAACATTAACCCGCAGTCTGACTGATCCGGACAAGCCATTAATTCTGGCTTTATCACGTCCGGATCAACGCAAAAATATTGTCGGGCTGATGACCGCTTTTGGCGAAAACAAAGAACTGCAACAGTTAGCCAATTTGCTGATTATTGCCGGTAACCGGGACGATATTGAAGATTTGGAAAGTGGCGCCCGCGAGGTGTTTCAGGAATTGCTGGTGGCCATGGATCGCTACGATTTATACGGCAAAGTAGCCATGCCCAAACATCACCGTCGGGATCAGGTGCCACAGATTTATCGGATCGCTGCAGCCAGTGGCGGTGTATTTGTAAATCCGGCGTTGACCGAACCGTTTGGTTTGACGTTGATTGAAGCCGCCGCCAGTGGTTTACCGATCGTTGCTACAGAAGATGGTGGCCCACGTGACATTATGGCTAATTGCAAGAATGGTGAACTGATAGATCCTCTGGAAACCAGCACTATCAGTGCTGCGATTCTGGCCTTACTGAAAGACAAATCCCGCTGGCAGCAATGCCAGCAAAATGGCCTGGAAGGTGTCCATGCCCATTATTCATGGCAAGCCCATGCGCAGCGTTATCTGGAACTCATCGAGCCGATTGCTCAGCGTAATGGCGAGTTAGTGCAGCCAACACCACTGCGCGGTCTGTCACGTATTGAACGGGCAATGGTCAGTGATTTGGATTTAAACCTGCTCGGTGATGAGACGTCGTTAAAACAGTTACTGGCTTTAATGCGTGAGCATCGCAAAACAACCAAGTTTATCATCGCGACCGGCCGGCGATTGGATCAGGCACTGAAACTGATGAAAAAACACGGTATCCCGGAACCGGATATTTTAATTACCAGCTCAGGCAGTGAAATTTATTACGCGCCGAAACTGACGCCGGATACCGCCTGGACCAAGAATATTGACCATCTTTGGCAACCGCATAAAATCCGCCAATTACTGGATGATTTGCCCGGACTCAGCCGCCAGTCAAAAACAGAACAGAGTCAGTTTAAACTCAGTTACTACATTGATCCGCAGCAAATCAATTTAGAAGACATCAAAAGACTGCTGCATCGAGAAGAACAATCAGTCCATGCTCAGATGGCATTTGGTCAGTTTTTGGATATTTTGCCACTGCGTGCTTCAAAAGGGATGGCACTGCGTTATGTTGCCGATCGCTGGCAGCTGCCTCTGGAGCAGATATTTGTTGCCGGTGGCAGTGGCGCTGATGAAGATATGATGCGTGGTAACACGCTGGCAGCCGTGGTGGCTAACCGGCATAATGAAGAGTTATCGCAGTTGGATGACACCTCACATATTTATTTTGCTAAAGCTGCTTATGCCGAAGGCATTCTGGAAGCGCTGGCGCATTATCAGTTTTTTGAAAAAACGTTGCAGGACAATCACACCGTATGAGCGAACGTCTATTGCTATGTACGGATATGGATCGCACAGTGATCCCCAATGGTATGCAACCGGAGCATCCGCAAGCGAGACGGCGATTCCGGGCTTTTTGCCAGCGGGATAATGTGTTGCTTGTTTATGTCACCGGCCGTCACCGGCAACTCGTTGAAAAAGCCATTCGCAGTTATCAGCTGCCACCACCGGACTATGTCATTTCTGATGTTGGTACCAAGATTTATCAGCATCAACAGGGGTGGCAAGAGCTCAACAGTTGGAAAACTGAAATCGACAAAGATTGGCGTGGGCGCAGCCATCAGGATCTCAAACAAATACTGACAGGCATCAAAGGCCTGAAATTACAGGAACTGGCTAAGCAAAACACCCATAAACTCAGTTATTACCTGCCGCTTTATCAGGACAAGGCACCTATCATTAATACGATGCAGCAACGCCTTGAAGCTGAGGGGATTGAAGCCTCGGTCATGTGGAGTATCGATGAATTAACTAATGTTGGCTTGCTTGATGTCTTACCTAAGCATGCCACCAAGCTGCATGCGATTGAATTTTTACAGGCGCAACTGGGCTATCAACACGAAGAAGTGATTTTTGCCGGTGACAGTGGTAACGATATGCCGGTCTTGGCCAGCCAGGTGCAATCGATTCTGGTCAATAATGCCAGTGCTGAAATCAAATCCCTGGCATATCAGTTGGCGAGCGATGGTGGTCAGTTGGAGCAGCTTTATATTGCCCGCGATGATGGCCCGCTGGGTATGAATGGCAACTATAGTGCCGGCGTTTTGCAGGGTATCTGGCATTTTGCGCCGGCATTCCGGCAGGCCTTACAAACGGAGACATTTTATGACTGAGTCAGCCAGACTGGCCGTGTTTGGTGAAGCCTTATTTGATTGTTTT
>CAYYRO010000234.1:0-2599 GCA_964474075.1 uncultured Methylophaga sp. | reverse complement strand
CTGAAGATAAAAATAAAGTAGAAGAGTTTTTCAAGCTGGGAGAAGTGGGCAACTACTTTCTCAATGTCTTCAAAAAGCCAGATCCCGATAAAAAGTCCAACTTCAACCTTCGAATGATGCACGGCATCAATAAGATCTCGATTATCATTTTCCTCATAGCGATCATCTTTTGGGTAGTAAAGAGGTTTATTTGAGTTGGAGTAACTGAATACAGGTAGCCAATTAGGCACGATAGATCCAAAGTATTAAAACAATATATGCCTGTCCGCTGTGGGTGAACTTTTAGTGCAACCAAGTGCAAGGTGAATAGAGGATTAAACCAAGCTGTCATTAAAAAAAGTCCTTTCTTAAAAGATAATACCTACCCTAGCTACAAGACTATGATAGAGATAGGAAGTTTCTGTGATGGAAGAATATCCTGGTGGAAGCGAAGAACTAATTGAAGGTCTGGAACTTAAGTCGGGTTCCAAATATCCTTGAAAAAACCCAAATTCTTGTCTTTTATAGGCAAGGGTCATGGTTAAGGAATAATCCCCTTTTCTGGCAGGAAATTTAAATCCGATAGAGGGACTGAACATGAGGCCTCCATGATACCTACTTTCGTACAAATCGATTTTTTCTTTTTTTTCCAAAAGCGTCGAACCTCCGCCTAAATCAAATCCCCCCATCAGTTGAGGACGGTTTTCTTTCCCTAAAAATCCTCTCCAGCCCACAGCGATCGGGATAATCGAAATTGAATTATACTGGTCAAGGCCCACCGACATCCCAACTGCGTGGTTTTTTGAGAATTTGACTCCGTGGAAAGTTATCAGTGAAAAATCAACCCGGTTTTCATTCTGCCCATTCCAGCCTTCGACCCCATTGCCAAACAATACGCCCAATTCTGTCTGATTGAAATAAACATTATTCTGACCAAATGATTGATGGAAAGAAAGCATCAAAAAGCAAAATACCAGGAGTTTTACCTTCATTTTTAGATTGGAATTTTGGAAAAAGAGGGTCGAAATTTGAAAATAACAATGCTTACTGAACAGTAACTGGATTTTTCACATCGATACAGCTCAACTTTTTAAGTTTGGAAGGATTGCTATAGTCAAACTGGCAGACGCCGTCCGGACCGATCACGATCAAGGATTTGGGCCCTGGAATAATATCTACGGACTTCATTGATTGTAAAAATTCCAGTTGATTTTGATCAATTCCCATGACATTTGCCACATTAAAACTTTTTAATCCATGAGTACCTTCGGCTATATACAGATGCTCACCTTTTAAAGCCAATCCATGGGGATTCAGCATGGGATATGATTTTACCAGCTTAGGCTTAGTAAGTTCGGCGATGTCCACAACCTGAAGTTCATTCACTCCATTCCAGCAATTTCGTCCGTTTCGTAAAGTAACGAAAGCGAATTTTTCATTGACTACGACCGGATCACATGCTCGAAGATGCTCGAAAACTGACATTTTGAGTGGATTCGATGGAATTTTCGCATCATAAATATGCATTCCTGAATTAGATCCGATAAACAGTTTTTGTTGAAACGGAAAAATAGTCTCTATACCCCAGCCGAGTTCGATGTTTTTTAGATGCTTGGGTTTGGCAGGTTCTTTCACATCAAATACCCTTAAACTGTAATCATCCACTGCATAGAGGTGTCCACTCATCAAGGTAAATCGAGCCATCGAACCACCTTGCCCATAACTTTGTGCCGCTGCTGAAAAGTTGGCCGCAAAACTGAGGCTCTCCGAGGCTCTGAAAAACCCATGATCCATAAAATCCCGATTCGATTCACTGGTAATTACCGAGTCCTTGAAAGTAAGGATCACTCCGGTATCCGAGGTGGAATACATATGATTAAACACATCCTTCACTCGCTCTACCATTTTGATTGAGCGGATATTGCTGATGTCGAAGACCACCAGATCCACGTAATTGTCGGCATAGAGCATATTGTTGTTGACGGCCAGATCCACATTGCCCACTATTGGAATGAAATTGAGGTTGATTGGAGATGCAGGATTGGAGTTGTCCAGAATATGAATTCCCTCCTGGGGTTCATTGATCAGCAGGTAATTTCCATAAATGTAGATTTTACCAGGACTCTCGAGCTGTTGAGCCGGTTCTATCGTGATTGATTTTGCGCGCACATCACTCATTTGGAGATAGACTGGCACCATAGCACGGTAAGTGAAAGTGGAAGAGATTTCATCTTGACAGGATGCAAAGAGGAGGGAAGTCATCAACACCAGAATAATCGAGAGGGGTCTAAAAGTTTTCATGGGCAGAAAGAGTTGAATGTGAGATAGTATAACACTTAACTTGGGTACGAAAAAATTAAGCGATTCGCTACAGGTATTTTCCTTTATTTTTAAAATTATTTTTTTTAATCAACAGGTAATTTCGCTTATAGAAGTTTTTAAACAAAGGGAATTCAATTCTAGAACGTTACAATCAATTGGATTTCGACTTCGGCAATAGATAACTTTCACATGAAGCTTTCCAAAAGGATTATTTTTTATGGATTTCAAAAGCAGTTTTAGCAATTTCTTTATCTTCACTTTATGACCTTAGAATATTACCGAGCCTATTGTCTCGAAA
>CAYYRO010000233.1:0-2618 GCA_964474075.1 uncultured Methylophaga sp. | reverse complement strand
GCGACAGCAAAACGCCCCCGGAACGGACTCGTCGGTGACGGGCGGGTCGGGCGTCGGCAGGTCGCAGAGGTCACAGGCTCCCATTGGGTTGTCGTGGATCGACGGTCGGCGTCGTGGAGTTCGCCGCCGGCCGACGGGTCAGCCATCCGATGCGGGGACGACGGCGCCGCCGCCGGCTCGATGCGTCCTCGCTCCTCGGGCTATCCGACCGTCCGCGGGGGCGAGCGGGAGAACATCAGGTAGAGGCTGGCGACGATCAGGAGGACGCTCACCGCCGAGAGGCTCACGATCGGCGCGCCCCGCCCGAGCCAGAAGGCGGCGACGCAGGCCAGGGCCAGGAGCCCGATGGCGGGGAGCCACCGGATCGATGCGGACGCCATGGCCCGGGCTACTGCGCCGACCGGCATAAAAACACGGCCGATCCCCAGGGAGCCGGAACGTCGGAGGGTGGTAAGGTCGCCCCGGCCGACGCGCCGGTATGGAACCGGCGACAGGTAAAGTCGATCGGAGAGCCATCCGGGTCGGCGCCGCCCGCGCAGGGGAACCCCGGCGTCGATCCGACGTCGCCCGCGCTGGGGCGCTTCCGGTGTGGCCGTCGGCGGTCGTAAAGCGGCGTCCGACCTCGTTCGGGCCGAGTTATTTGTGCCCGCCGTGTCTCGATTCGTGCATGCCGCGTACCGGGAGCGTGAGTCCATGAGCCGAGACGACGCTGGACCGGTGCTGACGCGCCGGCGCGTGCTCTGGGGGACGGCCGTCGCCGGCGGCGTCGCGGCGGCCGGCACCACCACCGCCGCCGCCCAGGAGACCGTGAGCTACGGGGACTGGTTCACGGACGCCGCGAAGGGCGGCGCGGTGGGCAACTTCGACGGGACGACCGCCGACGTGACCGGGTCGGGGTCGGCCACGATCGAGGTCGGCGCGGAGGGCAACGGCGGCCCGTTCGCCTTCGCGCCGCCCGCGGTCAGGATCGACCCCGGCACGACGGTGACCTTCGACTGGGTCTCCGATACGCACAACATCGTCGTCGAGGAGCAGCCCGACGGCGCGGGGTGGGAGGGGCACGGCCCCATCGAGAACACCGGCTTCACCTACGAGCACACCTTCGAGACCGAGGGCGTCTACAAGTACTACTGCGACCCGCACCTCCCCCTCGGGATGAAGGCGGCGATCGTCGTCGGCGACGCGGAGATCACTGCCGGCGGCGGGGAGGAGGCCGGCGGCGGAGTGACCTGGACGTGGCCGGGCGGCGAGACCGGCGCCGCCTTCGTGGCGCTCCTGTTCGGGACCGTCGGGCTCGCCGTCCTGGTGATGCTCGGCGGCGACGGCGTGAGCGCCGTCCGCGGCTCCCGCCGACGGGCCCGGGAGGCGGCCGCCGAGCCCCTCGCCGAGGCGGAACCCGACCGCGGCATCGTCCGCGAACTCGACCACGACGACTTCGACCCGACGGGGACCGCGGCGCTGATCGTCGTGTACTTCCTGATCCTCGTCGTGCTGTGGGTGTTCGTCTACTTCGTGGAGTTCCTGGGCAACGGACCGACGGTGATCGGGTGACCTACAGATGAACGTACACCGATTCGAGAAGTTCTGGATCGCGGCGTCGATGGTGCTGATCGTGGCGTGGATCGCGACGGTCACCTACGGGGCGGTCGGCCCGCCGGGGGTCGCGATGATCGACGACTCCGGCGGTACGGTCGACCAGGGGGCCATCGCGAACAACCAGTTCGGCGGCGAGAACTTCCGCGAGCCGGGCGTCTACGAGGTCGGCGAGAACCACTACGCGGCCTACGTCGTCTCCCGGCAGTTCGCCTTCGACCCGGGGACCAGCGAGCCGATACAGGTGCCCAGGGACAGCACCGTGACGTTCTACGTCACCAGCTCGGACGTGATCCACGGCTTCGAACTCGTCGGCACGAACGTCAACGCGATGGTGATCCCCGGGCAGGTCACGGAGATGACCGTCGAGTTCGACGGGCCGACCTCCTACGGGATCGTCTGTAACGAGTACTGCGGCGCCGGCCACCACACGATGGCGGGCACCGTCGAGGTCGTGCCGCGCTCGCAGTTCGAGCCGACGGGGGGAAGCGCATGACGGCCACGGAGTCGTCCACTGGAGCCACGGGAACTGGATCCGAGCCAGGCGTCACCGTCGACGCCACCCCCGGCTCCACCTACGTCGAGCGGTTCCCGGAGGACGCCAGGCTCGTGCGCTACTGCTTCGCGGTGGCCTTCGGCGCGCTGGGGATCGGCGGGTTCTTCGGGCTGATCCAGGCGTTACATCGCACCGGCGCCTTCCGCGGGTTCGTCAGCTCCGCGGACTACTACACCGTGCTCACCGGCCACGGCGTCCTGCTCGCGCTGGTGTTCACGACGTTCTTCATCGCCGGGCTGTTCACCTGGGCGGTGAGCCGGAGCTTGGAACGCTCCATTACCGGCCAGCTCGGCTGGACGTGGTTCCTGACGATGCTGACCGGCACCCTGCTCGCGGCGGTCGCGATCCTCGGCGGGTTCGTCCCCGACCTCGGGATCAGCGCCGACGTGCTGTTCACCTTCTACGCGCCGATGGCCGCCCACCCACACTTCTACGTCGGGGCGGCGCTCATCATCGTGGGCTCCTGGAT
>CAYYRO010000232.1:0-2622 GCA_964474075.1 uncultured Methylophaga sp. | reverse complement strand
GTTCCGGACGTACCGGTAGAGCGATGGCGCCTGGAAGTCGATCGGCTCGACCTCCCGGCCGTCGCGGTAGGCCCGGACCTGCCGGATCCCCATGAGGTCGGGGCCGTCGATCATCTCCGTGGACGCGAACATCAGCACCCAGCCGCCGAGGTAGACGGCCCACAGCACCAGCGCCAGCGGGCCATCGACCGCCCAGACGACGTCGGGGAGCGGCCGCCAGGCGAGCATCAGGACGACCAGCGAGAGGCTCGCGAACAGGACGTACGTGCTCCGTTCTACCGGTTCCGGCACCAGGCGCGTCCAGCGCTCCTTGAACCACGGGCGGGCCATCAGGCTGTGCTGGAGGCCGAAGAGGCCGACGAGTGCGAGGTTCACGGCGAGTGGGTCACCGACGGGGAGGCCCGGGCCGGCGTCGACGGTCTTCGGAACGACGGCGTTCGCCAGAAATGCGACGGCGTAGGCGACGGTGGCGAGAGCGAAGCCGTACGCCAGGAGGCCGTAACCGTAGGCGGCACGACGACGTGGGGACGTCATGTGAGCCAATACGCCGGGTGTCCGCAAGTACGCATCCGCTGACAGTCGGCCACGGCGTGAACGGGTTTCACACCGTGAAAGCGGGAGACCCCGTGGCGGCGTCCTGCCGTGGACGGCCGACGCAGTCTTCTCGGATACCCGTCACGATCGGTGCATCGGGACGCTGCCACCGCGTCCAGGGAACGGACGTTCCGGCGTCCGACCGCCCGCTCACGTGGTGGGCTGCTCCTCGTAGGCGGGCCTCGCCTCGCGGCGATACCGCTCGAACGTCGATACGGCCCACTCGCGCAGTTCGCGGGCGTCCGAGTCGACGTAGACGGCCAGCACGGCAGATCGGGAGGTCGTAGTGCCACCACGTCGTGTTGTTGTCGCTCTTCGTCACGGCATGGTCGGCCTCGGGGTAGGCCGCCTGGAGGTTCCGGGAGAGCTCTGGCGAGAGGACGAACTCGAGTTCGAGCCCCCCGAGGACGAGTTCGGCGAGCTGATCGAACGTGTGGGGCGCCGTTAGTGCGGCGTCGAACCCTCGGACCCGGTCGGACGCCGGGTAGAACGAGGCACAGCGGTTCGCCGGGGCGTAGGGGTCGCCGGGCCGGATGGTCGTGACGACCGCGTCGGAGACGAGGTCGAGGGTGAACCCGCCCAACTGTCCCGGGAGGAGCGGCCAGACGTCGCGGAGTCGGCGCTCCGTCGACATGCGTTCGAGGAGCGCCGAGAAGTGCTCGGCCACGAAGGCACCGGGGTCGGTCAGGACGTACGCGTGTCCGTCGCGTCGCGTCCACCCCCGCTCCTCGAAGTCGCCGAGGACTCGGCCGATGGTGGGAGCCGACGCGCCGGTCGCCACCCGAAGCTCGTCACGCTCCCGGGGGGCTTCGGACAGCTCCTCCAGCACCGCCACGCGGTGGGCGGAGCGGGAGAGGAACTGGACGTCCTCCAGTGAGGAGCCCATGGTCGTGGTACACAGTGTCACGTATAGAATCTGTCGCAGCTGGGGCCAGGACGCCGGACCCGCGGTCCTCGCCCCACACCGCTTATGCGCCCGCGGCACGACCGCGTCGCCAATGACCGTCTACGAGAGCGACATCCCGGGCGTCGGCCGGAAGTTCGAACTGGAGGTCGACGACGACGGCGCCCGGCTCGTCGTCCTGCTCCACCACGACGGCCGGCGCGAGGTGTTCCGCCGGGCCAGCCCCGACGCCGACTCGGAGAAGCTGTTCGACCTCGAGGCGGGGACGGCCCGACAGCTCGGCACCCTCCTCACCGGCGCGACCTTCGAGACCGTCGACGTCGCCGACCTCGAGGTGCCCCTGGGCGAGGCCATCATCGAGTGGTGGGAGGTCGGGGAGGGTTCGTCGCTCGCCGGCGCGACGCTCGGCGACGCCCACGTCCGGCGGGAGACCGGGGTCTCCGTCATCGCCGTCCAGCGCGGCGAGATGACCATCCCGAACCCGGACAGCACCTACCGCGTCCAGCCGGGCGACGTGCTGGTCACCCTCGGGACGCGCGAGGAGCAGGCGGCGTTCGAGGCTCTGGTGTAGATGACGGACGCACGGTGGGGAGAACCGGTCCGGGGTCCGTGACGAGCCATGGCGACGACCCTGCTACTCGAGGCCGGTATCGTGCTCACGGTGCTCGCCGCCGCCGGCGCGCTCGCGTGGCGCCTCGGCCAGTCGGTCATCCCGGCGTACCTGCTCGCCGGCATCGCCGTCGGCCCCCACGCGCCCGAGGTCGGCGGCGTCTCGCTGACCCTCGTCGAGCGTTCGGAGTTCATCGACCTCTTCGCCGAACTCGGCGTCGTCTTCCTGCTCTTCTTCATCGGCGTCGAGTTCAGCGTCGCGAAGCTGCTCGCCGAGCCCCGGCGCATCGTCGCCGCCGGCGGGGTCGACCTCGTCGTCAACGTCGCCCTCGGCGTCGTCCTGGGGCTCGCCTTCGGCCTCTCGCTCGTCGAGGCGCTGTTCGTCGCGGGCATCGTCTACCCGTCGTCGTCGGCCGTCATCACGAAGTCGCTCATCGACCTCGGGTGGATCGCCGACCCCGAGAGCGAGGCCATCCTCGGCGTCCTCGTCGTCGAGGACGTGGTCATGGCCGTCT
>CAYYRO010000231.1:0-2631 GCA_964474075.1 uncultured Methylophaga sp. | reverse complement strand
AGCAGAAGAGCGGCGAGGCCTACCGGGCGACGATCCACCCGGGCGGCGTCTGAGAGCGCTCGTCGTCCCCCGCCAGGACGAGCCCCGGGTGAGTCACGACGCAGAACGCCACACGCCGGCCGCCGCTCGCTCGAGCCGGCCCGCACGTTCGCCCGGCCTGCCCGCCGTCACACCCGCAATTTAAAGTGGCGACACACGTCTCTGTGTGACCGGAGGGGGACACCGCTCGATGAAACGATCCTCGTTGGGGCCGCTCGTCAAGGCCGGAGAGACCCTGCGCGTCTTCGCTCGAAACGCCCCCTCGCCACGGGAACTATTCGCGAACCGGACACAGCGGTTCGAGGGCCTCCACGCCATCCTGCCGTCGACGGCGACGCCGGGCGAACCGCTCTCGCTCACCGTACAGGCGTGGGACCAGTGCGAACGCCTCCACCGCGACTTCGACGGGACCGCCACCGTGGACGCGACGGACCCCGGGGCGACGTACCCCCGGACGGTCTCGTTCACCCCGGACGACGGCGGGAGACGTCGGCTCGATGGTGTCACGTTCGACTCACCAGGCATCCGGTACCTCACGCTCACCGACGACCGGACGGGCGACCGGTTCGTCTCCAACCCCGTCCGGGTCGCACGCGAACACGACTCGCGGGTGTACTGGGGGGACATCCACCTCCACTCCGTCCTCTCGGACGGCGCGGGGCCGGCAGAACGAGGCTACCGGTTCGGCCGCGACGTGATGGACCTCGACGTGGCGGCCTACACGGACCACGACACGATGGGGTTCTTCATCCCCCCGCAGTGGCAGCGCCAGCGGATGCACCGGGCGTACTTCCGGCGGCTCTGTGACCTGGCCGAGGCGTTCAACGAGGACGGCGAGTTCGTCACGCTCCCCGCCTACGAGTGGACGAAACAGCCCAACATGGGCGGCCACCTCAACGTCTATTTCGAGGATCCGGCCGACGCGACGCTGATCGACTCGCTCGCCTCGGAGTCGAACACCTACGAGGGGCTCTGGGAGCGCCTGCGGGAGTGGGACCGCGACCACGACTCGGACGTCGTGACGGTGCCACACCACCCCGCCGAGGCGATGTACCCCTTCGACTTCGCCGACGTGGACTACGACGACGACCTCGCGCCGCTGGTCGAGGTCTACTCCCAGTGGGGCTCGAGCGAGTGTCCCGGCCGGGAGGGCAACCCGTTCCCGCTCGCGATGGGTCAGGGCGAGATCGACCGGGACGGTTACTACGTCCGGGACGCCCATCGGCTGGGGTACAAGGTGGGGATGATCGGCAGCGCGGACTTCCACGGTCCCTACCCCGGCCACTCGCTCATCCACACCCGGCCGCACCTGCCCTCGCTGCGCGACTGGCGGGACGGGGGACTCGGGTGGGGAAACATCTGGCGGATGTGGGACGAACGGAGCTACCCCGGTGGACTCACGGCGTTTCTCGCCCCCGAACTCACCCGGAGTGCGATCTTCCGCGCCCTCCGCTCGCGGTCGGTCTACGCGACGAACCAGCCCAACCGGATCCTCGTGGACTTCCGGGTGAACGGCGTCGACGTGGTCGACCAGACGGACGCCGTCTTCGTCGACAGTCCGCGAACGGCGCGGACCGTCGCGGTCGACGTCGCGGGGACCGCCCCCATCGCGTCGGTCAGCGTGCTCAAGAACAACGAGAACTGGCGAACCGTCACGGGGACCGACGACCCCGACGCCGGCCTCGACGCCTACACGCTCGCCGCCGAACTGGTCGACGACGACCCCGTCACGGGGATGTCGTGGGACGACCGACGCGGGACTGACGGCGACGTCTACACCCTCCGGGTCACGCAGGCGAGCGACGGCCGCCCCCCCGGGACGGCCTGGGTCGGGCCTATCTGGGTCGAGGTGGACTGATACCCGACCGCGCGACTCGCGGCGGGTCGGTGACCGGAGCCGCGGTCGGCGGCCCGAGTTGCGGGCCACCGGGTGTCCCGGTTCGGGGGACGGTCGTGCTTCGGGACGAACGGTGGCTCCGGTCGTCACGATGGGCTGCATCCCCCGGCGGACGCTCATGTCGAGTTCGTGTACCTGGTCCTCGGGAAGCAGGACCAGCCGGCCGTCGGGTTCGGACCGTTGGGAGGGCGCTCAGAGCGGCCCCGGGGGTGACTCGCTCGCCTGTTGCACCCTCGAGAGCGCCCGGAGCGAGAGGACGAGTGCGGCCCCGACCAGCACGAGACCGCCGGCCACGCCGAAGGCGATCCCGTAGCCGAAGGTGGCGACCCAGCCACCGAGGACGCCGCCGGCACCGCCCGCGACGGCCCCCAGGGCGGTGTGGACGCCGAGGATCTCGCCGCGGACGTTCGGGGGCGCGAGCCGGGTGACGATCGCCGTCCCGACGACGGCGATGATGGCCCACGTCAGCCCGATCAGGGCGAGGCCGACGCCGGCCGCTCCCAGCTCGAGCGTCGCGGCTCCGAACCCGGCGACCAGAACGAGCCCCGGGAAGAGCATTCCGCGAACCGCGAGCGCGCCCGACTGCAGGCGTCGGACGTCGTACCGCGAGGCGAACGTCCCGGCGTGCTCGTAGAGGACGGCGGAGGCGAGACTCGAGACCAGGTAGAGCGCGAATATCTCCCCCGACCCGAACC
>CAYYRO010000230.1:0-2661 GCA_964474075.1 uncultured Methylophaga sp. | reverse complement strand
ATGACTTGACCGATCCATCTCCAGCCACCACTTTCGCCCATTTAGATGCGACTGTTGTATTGTCACGTTCGATTGCTGAATTGGGTATCTACCCTGCGATTGACCCGCTGGATTCGACTTCACGTCAGCTTGATCCGCTGGTTGTTGGTAACGAGCATTATGAAATTGCCCGTGGTGTGCAAAACACGCTGCAACGTTACAAAGAACTGAAAGATATTATTGCGATCCTGGGTATGGATGAGTTGTCTGAAGAAGACAAACTGTCAGTATCACGCGCTCGTAAAATTCAGCGTTTCATGTCACAGCCATTCTTCGTTGCTGAAGTATTCACCGGTGCACCTGGTAAATATGTTTCACTGAAAGATACCTTGGCTGGTTTCCGTGGCATTCTGGATGGTGAATACGATTCACTGCCAGAACAAGCGTTCTACATGGTTGGCACCATTGATGAAGCGATTGAAAAAGCCAAAAAGTACTAATCTCTTGGGAGGTAGCTGATGGCTATGACAATTCATGTTGACATCGTGAGTGCTGAAGAATCCATTTATTCTGGATTGGTAGAAGCGGTAATCGCGTCAGCACAACAAGGCGAAGTGGGTATTTACCCGCGTCACGCGCCGTTGCTGACTCGCCTGAAACCAGGTGAAGTGCGTTTATTGAAAGACGGTAAGGAAGAGCAGTTTTATATCTCTGGTGGCATTTTAGAGGTTCAGCCACATATCGTTACCATTCTGGCTGATACCGCATTACGTGCTGATGACGTAAATGAAGCCGCTGCTCTGGAAGCCAAAGCATCTGCTGAAAAAGCGCTTAGCGACAAATCGGCGAAACTGGACTTTGCAGAAGCGCAGGTTCAACTGGCCGAAGCAATGGCGCAATTACGGGCCATTGAAAGAGCACGTAAAACACGTAAGCATTAATCACGAAAGTGATGATCTGAAAAAGGCTGTCTTCGGACGGCCTTTTTTGTTTTCAGGTCTTTGCTAAACTACAGAGCTGATACAAGGAATCCATTATGTCTCTGGCTATTATTATCCTCGCTGCCGGCAAAGGCACTCGTATGAAATCCGCCAAGCCCAAGGTGATGCACACCCTGGCTGGCAAACCCCTGCTGCAACACGTTATCGATACTGCCAAACAGCTTAATCCAGACAATCTGGCCGTGGTCTGTGGCAATGGTGCTGACGAAGTGGTGCCGTATTTAGAAGCACAAAATATCGATATCGCCATGCAGACTGAGCAAAAAGGTACCGGTCATGCCGTTGAGCAGGCCAAAGCGGCTTTTGCCAATAGTGAGCAAACCCTGGTGCTATATGGCGATGTGCCGTTGATTCAGCTTGATACACTGCAAGCACTGATAGATTGTGGTGATCAAAATAGCCTGAAAGTGCTGACCGCGAACCTGGATGATCCCACCGGTTACGGTCGTATTGTTCGTGATGACAATGATCAGATGCTATGCATTGTCGAAGAAAAAGATGCCGACGATGACATCAAAATGATCAACGAAATCAACACCGGCATTATGTGTATCCCATCCAAATGGTTGAACGAGGCGTTGGATCAACTCGATAACAATAATGCGCAGGGCGAATATTACCTGACCGATTTGATTGCCAAAGCCGTAGAGCAGGACATCGCCACCAGCTCGGTCGTCTGTGAAGACGAAATGGAAGTTGCCGGCGTCAATAACCGTGTGCAACTGGCCGAACTGGAAAGTTATTACCAGCAAAAACGTGCGACTGAATTAATGATGAGCGGCGTCACCATGCGCGATCCAGCGCGGATTGATATTCGCGGTGAGCTGACTGCCGGGCAGGATATCACCATCGATATCAACGTTATTTTTGAAGGCAAAAACAGCATTGCCGACAATGTCGAAATCGGTGCCAACTGTATTATCAAAAACAGCATTATTGCGACCGGTGCCCGGATTCTGCCCAACAGCATTATCGAAGACGCCGAAATCGGTGATTATGCTGAAATCGGTCCATTCGCCCGGATCCGTCCCGGCACCAAAATGGCTGCTAAAAGCAAAGCTGGTAACTTTGTCGAAATCAAAAATGCCAATATCGGCTTTGGCTCCAAGATCAATCACCTAAGCTATATCGGCGATACCGATATGGGTGAACATGTGAATGTCGGTGCCGGCACCATCACCTGCAATTATGACGGTGCCAATAAGCACCGCACCACCATTGGTCATCGGGTGTTTATCGGCTCTGATACGCAATTAATTGCACCAGTAACGTTGGAAAATGGCGCGACGATTGGTGCGGGGTCTACCATTCGGAAGGATGCACCGGCAGATGCGTTGACGTTGACTAAGTCGGAGCAGAAAACGGTTAAGGGTTGGCAGAGGCCGATTAAGAAGTGAAGGCTGCTCAGATTATTGTATTGTTCTCTTAATGAGTTTTGTCCCATAACTCAAACGTTAAGGAAAATGAATGAGCGCACTTTTATTTATTGATACAAATATTCTACTGGATTTTTACAGGTATCCCAGAGGTACAGCAATACTTTCAGTTTTGGATCAAATTAATAAAAATCACGATAAGATCATTACTAGCACTCAAATTGAAATGGAGTATAAGAAAAACCGGCAAAAGGTAATTCTTAGCTCGATGAATGAGATCAAAGGACCCAAGTGGGACTCTCATA
>CAYYRO010000229.1:0-2673 GCA_964474075.1 uncultured Methylophaga sp. | reverse complement strand
GAGGAGCGACCGGAGGCTGGCGAAGCCAGCCGGCGGGAGCGACGAATGTCTTTTTGGTGCAGATTTTTGCCGGGCGGGCGCGCCAGCGGCGCGCCCCGCCCGTGCAAAAAGGTGGGTTTCGATGGCTTTAATCGCCGGCTCGCCGAAACAGGAGCCATGTCCGAGGAAGGGAACGGCGACGGAGAGGAGGAAGACGAGGGGCCCGCGGTCGAACTCGGTGATGGCGAGTCCGTCGAGGGCGCTCCCCTCGCCCGCGTCGCCTCCCGGCTCACCTGGCCACAGGAGCGAAGCGAGATCGTCCGCAAGGAGGGCGAGAGCGTGATCCGGACGCCCGAGGGACCGCGGGAACTCGCGGACGTCCTGGGGTCGACCGACGTCACGTACTTCGCCACCCGCAAGGCGTTCTACGAGGCGGTACGCGACGTCGTCGGCACCGGACCGATCCCGACCGAGAACGAGTAGGCCGTGTCCGTCCGCGTCGTCCACCGGTTCCCGGAACTCACCTGGGTCCGGCTCACGCTGCTCGTCGGCGCGGTCCTCACCCTGGCGTGGATGGAGTGGCACGGCAGCGGCCTCGACGCGCGGGTCGTCAGCGACCTCGTCCTCTTCGTCCTGATCCCCGCCGGGCTGGCCCTCGCCTTCGGCCGGGACCTGGGCTTTCACGTCGACCGGCGGGCGGTGCGGAACACCCTGTTGCTCGCGGCCTTCGTCCTCCCGTTCTACGTGGTCGGGTCGTCGCTCCCGACGATCCGGTCGTTCTACCCGATGTGGGGGCTCGAGTCCACCGCGCCGTCGGCCTTCCTCCCCCACGCCGCGAAGCAGGTGATGGTCGTCGTCGCGGCCGAGACCTACTACCGCGGGTTCCTCTGCGTGGGCGTCCGGGAGATCGGCATAAAGAGCGTGTTCATCAGCCCGGTCGTCTACGCGATCGCCCACGCGGCGAAGCCGCCGATCGAGCTCGCGCTCTCGGGCCCGACGGACGTCCTCTTCGGCGCGGTGGATTACAAGAGCGCGTCGCTGCTGCCCTCCGTCGTCGCCCACGGCGCCGGCCTGGTCCTGCTCGACTGGCTCGTACTCCACGACCCGCTGCTCTCCCCCGAACGAGTCGTCTCCTGGCTGTCCTGGCTGCCGGTGCCACTCTGATCTCTCCCGGCGCCGTCTCGTGGTTTCCGCCGGCCGACACCCCTCCGTTTCGAGTGGAACCGCAGCGTGAGCGACCGGTGCGTCCGGTCGCGGCCTCGGGCCGGTCTCCACTAGGCTCGGGTTAATCGTGACGAAACCCGGACCTGTCCCTCGCTCTAGACGGTGGCTAAATCCACCGCCGATCGGAGAACTTCCTCGACCGGAGAAAACGAAGGAGAGGGTTCGATAAAACGTCTCGGCGCCGCTCCGACGTCGATGAAACGAAGTCAAAGGAGTCGTCCCGGTTGAATCCTGCCGAAACGATCCCAACGTTCGTTCCGTTATATGGTCCAAGCTGACCATACCGTCTACTGCGGACCATGAGCGAAAACCCCCTCCACGACGCTACCCGCCTCGGCTCGTCGCAGTCGGCCGAGGAGGCGAACGACAGTGACCGCCCCTTCCTCCCCACCGGGTCCCTCACGACGCCCATCTCGGCCCTGGCCTTCTGGTCGGCCATCGCGCTGCCCGCGCTGTACCTGCCGCTCCTGCTCACCGGCCTCTCGACCGTCCCCGACCTGGTGTTGTTCCTGAGCCTCTTCGGGCTCCACCTCGTGGCCCTCGTCGGGGGCCAGTCCTACCGCCGGGACTGAGCGCCAGGGGTGGTCCGTTCCCGTCCTCGGTAGCGGCGCACGAGCCGCTCTCCCACCGGTCCCGTACCCCTCACGGACCCCTCGCCCTCGCGGTCCCCTTCCCCTGGTGCTCCCCTTTCGCTCGTGGTCGACTCAATCGACTCCCCATCGTCACGCTCGTGGTCCCCTCGCGGTCTACTCGTTGGCACCGACACGATCGGCGCCACAGCGACCCGCTCGCGGTTCCCTTCCTCTCACGGTCCACCGTCCCGGGTTCCCGGCTCCCCGCTGCGACGGAGCCGCCCGACCTCCGCGCCCAGTTCCCGACGCTTGATCAGCGCGAAGCCGGCCACGACGAGGACGAAGCCGCCGGCCGTCGCCGCGTCGACGACCTCACCGAGGACGAACCAGCCGACGACTGCGGCGAACACCGGGACCACGTACGACACCAGATTGATCTCCACGGGCCCGAGTCGCTCTAGCAGATCGAAGTAGATCAGGAAGCCGAGGGCACTCGCGGCGAGGGCGAGGTAGGCCAGCGACGCGACGGCGCCGGGCGTCCAGCGGATCGCCGCGAGCGACTCGCCGAGCAGCGGGCTGACCGCGTGCATGACGACCGCGCCGAGGAGCATCGACCACGCCTGCATCGTCTCGACCGGGAGCTCGACCGGGGAACGACGGGCCAGGACGCTCCCGAGCGCGAAGGCCGACACCGCCGCGAGCACGAGTAGCTCCCCGGCCATCCCGCCGCCGAGGAGCGCCTCGAGGTCGAGGTCGGCGAGGACGGCGACGCCGGCCAGCCCGAAGAGGAGGCCGACGACGCCGGCAGCCTCGACGCGCTCGCCGGGCAGTAGCCCCCGGGCGAAGGCCGTCGTCAGCACCGGGCTCAGGCCGACGATCACGGCCGCGGCCGCGCTGG
>CAYYRO010000228.1:2450-2707 GCA_964474075.1 uncultured Methylophaga sp. | reverse complement strand
CCGGGTACAACGAGGACGTCGACCCGTACCCGTACGACCCCGACGAGGCCGAACGGCTGGTCGAGGAGATCTGGTACGCCGGCGCCGAGATCGAGCTCCACACCCCGAACGGTCGGTATCTGAAGGACCTCGAGATCGCACAGGCGGTCGTGGGCTACATCGACGAGCTGGAGAACGTCTCCGCGGAGGTGCAGCAGCGCGACTTCGGGAACCTCGCGAGCGAACTGCTCGACGGCGACCTCTCCACGAGCCCCGAC
>CAYYRO010000228.1:0-2440 GCA_964474075.1 uncultured Methylophaga sp. | reverse complement strand
AAGTTCTACCTCATCGGTTGGGGGAACGCGACGTTCGACGCGAGCCAGACCATCCTCCCGCTGCTCACGAGCGACGGCGCGCTCACCTCGTACAGCAACGAGCGGGTCGACGAGCTGATGGAGCAGGCCCAGAGCATGGGCGGCAGCAACTGAGCGAGCATGCACGGCATCGGGGCGGCGTAAGATGGCCTCGTTCGGTCGCTTCGTGGCGAAGCGGATACTGCAGGGTATCGGCGTCATCTTCGGCGTCATCACCGTGCTGTTCGTGCTCCGGTACGTCACGCCGGGGAGCCCGGTCGACTTCATCGCGCCGCTGGACGCGAGCCAGGCGACGCGCCAGCGGATCGCCGAGTCGCTGGGGCTGAACGAGCCGCTGTACGTGCAGTACTTCGATTACGTCGTCTCGCTCCTGCAGGGCGACATGGGCTACTCCTACCGGTCCGGCACCGCCGTCCGGCCCCGCGTGTTCGCGAAGCTGCCGGCGACGGTCGAGCTCGCCGTCGCGGCCACGATCGTCGCCGTCGCGCTGTCGATCCCGCTGGGCGTCATCAGCGCGACCCGGCGCCACTCGCTGCCCGACTACGGGGCGACGGTGTTCTCGCTTCTGGGCATCTCGACGCCGAACTTCTGGCTCGGCGTCATGCTCGTCGTCATCTTCGCGGTGCAGTACAACGTCTTCCCGACGAGCTCGCGGCCGGTGGGACTGCTCGACGCGCTCGGGCATCTCGTCGTCATCAGCGGTCCCGAACAGGGGTGGGCGCTCCCGCTCGACGTGGATCCGTTCCTCGCCGACATGAGGAACTGGCTGGCCCACATCGTGTTACCGGCCATCACGCTCGGGACGTACTTTACGGCGCTCATCACCCGACTGACGCGGTCCGGGATGCTGGACCAGCTCGGACAGGGTTACGTACAGGCGGCCCGCGCGAAGGGGTTACCGGAGACGCTCGTCACCTACCGCCACGCGCTGCGGAACACGCTCATCCCGGTCATCACCGTCGTCGGGCTCCAGCTCGGCACGCTCATCGGCGGTGCGGTCATCACCGAGGCCGTCTTCGACTGGCCCGGCCTCGGAACGCTCGTCATCGACGCCATCAACAACCGCGACTGGCCGCTCATCCAGGGGTGTCTGGTGGTCATCGGCGCCGGCTTCGTGATCGTGAACGTCATCGTGGACGCGCTGTACGCGAAACTCAACCCGCAGGTGATGGACTGAATGGCTCGGCTCGACGACCTGCTCGCGGCGCTCGGCGCGAGGCTCCGGAACGCCGTCTCGCCGCGGACCGTCCGGAACCTGAAATCCGAGTTCCGGTCGAGCACGCTCGCGAAGATCGGCATCGTCCTCATCGTCGTCGTCCTCCTGATGGCGACGTTCGCGCCACTGATCGCACCGTGGAACCCGACGAGTCAGAACACCTCGAACGCTCGCCAGCCGCCACTCGGATTCAGCAGCGTCGAGAACCAGACGACACAGAAGACGGTCGACGGCGAGGTGCAGATCATCAACGAGCAGGTGCAGGTGAACGCGACCACCGCCCACCCGCTCGGCACGGACGGGCTGGGCCGTGACATGCTCTCGCGGGTCATCTACGGCGCGCGCACCTCGCTTCTGGTCGGCCTCCTCGGGACGCTGCTCGCGATGGTCATCGGCGTTCCCGTCGGGATGGTCTCCGGCTACTACAAGGGGCGCGTCGACGACTCGCTGATGCGCATCGCGGACGTGAGTCTCGCGTTCCCGTCTCTCGTGCTCGCCATCGCGCTCGTCGGGCTGTTCGGACAGGCGGCCGTCCCCGTGCCCGACCCGTTCGTCACCCTCGGTATCTCGGGAGCCATACGCGGGGCGATATCGCTCCCCGGCGGGCTCACGTATCCGACCGGGATGCCGGAGACGTTCACCCTCCCGGGGACGGTCATCGTCGTCGTCGGCGTCGTGAACTGGGTCTGGTTCGCCCGCGTCGCCCGCGGCGAGGCGCTCGGCGTCCGCGAGGAGGAGTACGTGAAGGCCGCGAAGTCGATCGGCGGCTCGGACCCGTTCATCATCCGCAGACACGTGCTCCCGAACAGCCTCACGCCCATCCTCGTGTTAGGGACCATCCAGGTCGCCGCCATCGTGCTGCTTGAGAGCGCGCTGTCGTTCCTCGGCTTCTCGGGGACGACCCTGTCGTGGGGTTTCGACATCGCGCAGGGGCGACAGTACCAGACGACGGCGTGGTGGATCGCCGCGATGCCCGGACTCGCCATCGTGTTCACGGTCATCGGCATCAACCTCGTCGGTGACTGGCTGCGCGACGCGCTCGACCCCGGTATCGAAGGGGAAGGGGGTGGTGTCTGATGGCGCGTGACCTGTTGCGCGTCGAGGACCTGTCCACCCGCTTCTTCACGGGGGAGGGACAGGTGAACGCCGTCGAGTCGGTGAGCTTCGACGTGCGCGAGGGGGAGA
>CAYYRO010000227.1:0-2710 GCA_964474075.1 uncultured Methylophaga sp. | reverse complement strand
GAACTGGTCGTTTGGCGATTATTTCAAAAAAGAAGCCATTGGATGGGCGTGGGAGCTGCTGGTTGACAAATGGGGACTCGACCCCGACCGACTTTATGCCACCGTTTTTGAAGGGGATGAATTAGATGGCCTTCCGGTTGATGAGGAAGCCATCAAACTTTGGAATAGTGAAACATCCATTGCTCCGGATCATATCCTGAAGTTTGGTAAGAAAGATAATTTTTGGGAAATGGGGGAAACCGGTCCCTGTGGACCTTGTTCGGAAGTACATATAGATCTGCGCTCCGATGAAGACCGAAAAAAACAGCCCGGTTCCGAACTGGTAAATATGGACGATCCCCGGGTGATGGAGATCTGGAATCTGGTATTCATACAATTCAACCGAAAGCCGGATGCCAGCCTTGAAAAACTTCCTGCTCAGCACGTAGATACCGGAATGGGTTTTGAACGTATTTGTGCAGTATTGCAAGACAAAACGTCTAATTACGATACCGATGTGTTCACTCCGTTGCTGGATGAAATTTCGGATATGGCAGGACTCACATATGGTAAGGATAAAGAAAAAGACATTGCCATGCGCGTGATCGCCGATCATATTCGCGCGGTAACCTTTTCAATTGCCGATGGAGCTTCTCCGGGAAATGATGGTCGCGGTTATGTGATCCGTCGGATCTTACGTCGTGCCATTCGCTATGGCTGGGATGTGCTGGATTTTAAAGAGCCATTTTTCTATAAGTTGGTAGAAGTATTGGCTGAACAGTTCAAAGATGTTTTTCCCGAGATTTCAGCCCAGAAAGAGTATATCGTAAACGTGATTAGCTCCGAAGAGAAAAGCTTTCTAAAAACATTGGGACAGGGCATTGAATTGTTTAATGAAATGGTGGAAGGCAAGGATAAGCTCTCCGGTGAAGATGCATTCAAGTTACACGATACGTACGGTTTCCCGATCGATCTTACCGAGCTGATGGCCAGAGAACAAGGCGTTGAAGTAGATGTGGAAGGATTCAATAAGCACATGAAAGAGCAGAAAGAACGTGCTCGTGCTGCCGGTAAGTTTTCGGTAGATCAAAGTGAAGTTAATGTCTGGAATCCAGTTACTCCTGGACGTGAGCTTCCTCAGCAAGATTCTCTGTTTGTTGGTTATGATGACGCTGAGAGTGAAGTAGAAATTTTAGCAACAAAAAGAGAGGGGAAGAGATATGCTGTTCTTCTCGATAAAACTCCGTTTTATGCAGAAAGTGGAGGTCAAGTTGCCGATACCGGACTTATTACCAATGGCGAGGAATACATCAAAGTGCTGGATGTTCAGAGATCTAACGGTCAGTTCATTCACTATGTAGATAAACTACCCGAAGATCTCTCCGGAACATGGACAGCTTCAATTGATTTAGATCGACGTATTGAAATTCAGAAACATCACTCGGCTACGCATTTGGTTCATGCTGCACTGCGTGGAATTTTGGGCGATCATGTAGCTCAGAAAGGCTCGCTGGTAGATGAAACTCATCTGCGGTTCGACTTCTCTCATTTTGAAGCCATGACCGACGAGCAGCTGAACGAAGTAGAACAGCTGGTAAATGAAAAGATCCAGGAAAATATCCCGCTACAGGAAGAACGCGGTGTACCGATAGAAGAAGCCAAGGAACGGGGAGCCATGATGCTGTTCGGTGAGAAGTACGGCGAGAGCGTTCGTGTAATCACTTTTGATGAAGATTATTCGGTAGAGCTTTGCGGCGGTACCCATGTAGGAGCCACGGGTGAAATTGGCTACTTCCGATTCACACAAGAAACTTCAGTAGCAGCCGGAATTCGTCGGATCGAAGCAGTGTGCGGAATGCGGGCTGATAGACTTCTGCGGAGTGAAAAACGACTGCTTCAACAGGTAAAAGGAGCTATGGGGCAAACCCAGGATCTGGTTGCTGATGTTGTGAAGCTGATCGAAGAGAAAAAGTCTCTGGAAAAGAAACTCGAACACGTGCAGCTTCAAAACACGGAAGCAAAGCTGGACGAGCTGATGAAAAACTCAAGCTCAGTTGTATCTGGAATAAAGCTTGTGAAGGGTGAAATTGCCGGCGCTGATATGGATATTCTGAAACAGCTTGGCTATGATGGCTTGCAAAAGAGTAAAGAGAATACTGTTATTCTACTCGGCTCAAAAGATGAAGCCGAAGGTAAAGTTTATCTGATGGTGGCCATTTCAGATGATCTTGTTAAAGAGAAAGGTTTGAAGGCCGGGGCCATTGTTGGTGAGCTGGGCCGTATAGTTGGAGGTGGAGGTGGCGGACAGCCTAATTTGGCGACTGCCGGCGGACGACAACCCGAAAAACTAAGTGAAGCCCTTGCAAAAGTGAATGAATTGATCGAGGATTCGATTCAGTAATTGATATTATTTAGCAGAATAAATGTCATCCTGAGCGCATGAAAAGTAGAATTGAATGAAGCTGTTTAATGCCAAGGATCTCAAAGATAAAAATTCGATAGCATTTGACATTGAGATCCCTTGTCTTAAATACTATTGGCCTAATTTTTTTTGAGGTACTTAGGATGACAGCCTGATTATCAATTTTTTCAGTTAGCGACCATAAAGAGGAGAATCAAATCACAAAATCTTCATAAAAATTGGATATATTTGCGACCCTTTTGATGCAAAAAATGATCTCAAAAAAATAACTATGGCTAAAAAGAAAAAAGACGAAATTAATTTTGCCCC
>CAYYRO010000226.1:0-2713 GCA_964474075.1 uncultured Methylophaga sp. | reverse complement strand
TCTGCTGCCACAGCAGCTGTTCTGGTACGCCCAGGCGGAAGAGTACGAAAAGCTGCAAGCCCATAACCTGTTCGACTGCATAGAGTGCGGCGCCTGCTCTTACGTCTGCCCCAGCAGCATCCCGCTGGTGCAATACTATCGAGCGGCCAAAGGCACCATTCGGCTGCAACAGCAGGAAAAGGCCAAATCCGATCGCGCCCGCCGGCGCTTTGAGTTCCGTCAGGAGCGCATTGCCAAAGAAGAGGCAGACAAAGAAGCCAAGCGCGTGGCGCGCAAAAAAGCCGCCGAAGAAGCCAAGCGCAAGCTGGCCGACGAGAAAGCCGGTAAGAAAACCGACGCCAGCACTGGCGTTGAACCAGTGGCCGAGTCCGAGCCGAGCAAAGCGCCGAATCCGATGTCCACGGCGCTGTCGCAAGTGGAGCCCAATCAGCCAACCCTGGAAGTTCAGGAGGCCAAGCTTGAGCGCAAACTGGTGGCGGCCCGGGACAGCCTGGAAAAAGCCCAGCAGCCGTTAGTGGCCAATGAACCCGGCGTCGAAGTCAGCGCCGAACAGTTGGAGAAACAGAAAGCGCGTATCAAGCAGGCCGAGTTGAAAGTCAGCGAGGCGGAAAAACGCCTGGCACAATTTCGGGAATCGAGCGCTGCCACAGAGCCGGCCAAAACCGATGACCCGGTTTCCGCCGCCATTGCCCGGGCCCAAGCCAAGCTACACATGTCGCCGGAAGACAAGCTGCGCGCCAATCTGGAATCGCTCTACAAGCGCTTGGCCAAGGCCGAAGAAAAAGCCGAAGAGGCACGCGCCCAAGGCAGCGACAAAGCCGAAGCTTTGCAGCAGGGCGTGGATAAGCTAAAGGAAAAGATCGCCGCCGCCCAACAGGAGCTCGACGAAGTCGTGCCGAGCACAGTGGCCCAGCCCAGCTCGGCCTCGCGCAGCGAAAACGATCTGGCCAGCCAGGCGATTGAGCGTGCCAAAGCCAAGGCCCAGACCATGGCCACCATGAGCGCGGAAGACAAGCTCAGAAACCAGATCGACTCGCTCAAGGCACGCCTGGAAAAAGCCCGGGAGCGGCTCGCCAAAGCCGAAGCGGCGGAGGATGAAAATGTCGACGCCTTCCGCGCCGGGGTCACCAAGCTGGAAGACAAACTCAAGCAAATGACCGATCAACAGTAACCTTGTTCAGCCTGCTAGGCCAGTTTTAACTGGCGCAACCAAAACCAGAGATTGAATATCGATGCTAAGGGTAACCTCGCCACACACTCATTCAGCGCGCTCCTCGGGCCAGATCATGCGCCTGGTGGTTCTGGCAACCCTGCCTGGCTTGGCCGCCTTAACGCTGTTTTTTGGCTGGGGCAGCATTTTCAATGTGCTGCTCGCCAGCGCCACCGCTCTGGCCTCGGAAGCTCTGGTGATGAAGCTGCGCAAGCGCCCGGTAATGTTTTACCTGCGCGACTGCAGCGCTCTGGTTACCGGCGTATTGCTGGGCCTGGCGCTGCCGCCCTACTGCCCCTGGTGGCTGGTGGTGACCGGCGCAGCCCTGTCGATCATTCTGGCCAAGCAACTCTACGGCGGCATGGGTTACAACCCCTTCAACCCCGCCATGGTGGGCTATGTCATTCTGCTGATTTCTTTTCCGGTGGCCATGACCCAGTGGGCCGCACCGATCACGCTATCCGGTCATGAGCCAGTGGGCTTGATCGAAGGGCTGAAGAAAATCTGGCTGGGTGCGCCCATCGACGGTTATACCGCTGCCACGCCCCTGGATACCATCAAACAGAACAGCAGCCAGCTGCTGGATAGCATCTACGCCAGCGATCCGACTTTGAGCGCTGGCCTCTGGGCCGGTGCCGGCTGGGAATGGGTCAACCTGGCGTTTCTCGCTGGCGGCTTATTCCTGCTCTATCAACGGGTCTTCACTTGGCATGCGCCTATCTGCATGCTGCTAGCCCTGACGCTGATGGCGGCGCTGTTTTACGACGGTGGCAGCTCCAACAGTGGCGGTTCGCCGCTGTTTCATCTGCTCTCCGGTGCCACCATGCTGGGTGCCTTCTTTATTGTCACCGACCCGGTCAGTTCGGCGGTGAGCAACCGCGGCCGGATGATCTACGGCGCCCTTATCGGCGTTTTGCTCTATGTGATGCGCTACTGGAGCAATTACCCGGACGCGGTCGCCTTTTCCGTCTTGCTACTGAATTTCGCCGCACCTTTTATCGACTATTACACAGTGCCGCGCACCTACGGGCACGCCAAAAGCCGTAAAGCCACCGCCAAGGAGGAGCCCTGATGCTCGGCAGCTCGATAGGAAAAAACAGCCTTCTGCTGGCCGCCTTCGCGTTGGTGACCGCCGGTGTTCTGGCGAGCACCTACCAGCTGACCCGCGACAAGATTGCCGACGCCGAGCGTTTGGCCGCGCAACAGGCATTGTTTGAAATTGTGCCGCGCCAGAGCCACACTAACGACTTACTGCAGGACACTATTCCGGTGCCCCCCGAAGCCTGGGAACAGCTGGGTCTTAAGAGCGGCGGCGACATTCATCTGGCACGCAACCAGGGCAAAGTGATCGCTGCGATCATTCCTGCCGTAGCACCTGATGGTTACAGCGGCGCGATTCGCATGCTGGTGGGCGTCAATCGCGATGGTTCGGTCGCTGGCGTACGGGTGCTAAACCACAACGAAACACCTGGCCTGGGCGACAAAGTCGAGCTGAAAAAAAGC
>CAYYRO010000225.1:0-2735 GCA_964474075.1 uncultured Methylophaga sp. | reverse complement strand
GCGTCTACGACCTCGGCGCCCTCTACGGCACGACGGACCAGGCGTTCAAGCTCATCGAGGGCGACTACGGCACGACGCCGGTCGAGGAGCCCGCGCTGCTCTGGTCGCACTCGCCGGCCGCCCACGCCGACGCCGTGACGACGCCGACGCTCGTCGTCCACGCCGACGACGACTTCCGCGTCCCCGCCCCGAACGCGGAGATCTACCACCGACTGCTCGCCACCCACGGCGTCGAGACCCGGCTGGTCCGGTACCCCCGCGAGGGCCACGAGCTGTCGAGAAGCGGCGAGCCGGCGCACGTCGTCGACCGCCTCGAGCGCATCGTCCGGTGGTTCGACGGCTACTCGAGCCACCACGACGTCCCGCGGGCGCTCGACCGCGGCGACGACGGGCTCTCGGCGGGGGACGACGGGCCTTCGGCCGGGGGAGATGAGCGCTCGGCGGGCGACGACGACGGGGCGTGAGGGACGCAGTCGCGGGGCCCGCCCGGCGGGCGAACCTGCCGCGACGCCGACGTGCGTTTCGGCTCGACGGGGCCGCCGGACGTCCCCGTCACGTCCGGCGATTTCGACGCGAAACGAAGGGGTTCGGTCCGGCTGAAATGTCGGGCGGGCGAGGACCGATTCCGGAGGGCCGCGCCGTGCGTCGATTCCTCGGGAGCCGTCCGGGGAGCCATCTCCGCGAACGCTCACAAAGCCGCCGCCGAACCGACCCACGGCGCGGGCGTCGCCGCCGGTCTCGTCAATCGACGATGATCTCGGAGTCGCCGCCGCCCCGCGCCCGGTCGGTGGATTGCATCTCGCGCTCGTAGCGGGCGATCCACTCCGCGAAGCAGTCGGGGCAGAGCCGCTGGGCGTCGATCTCCGCGCGGTCGACCGACAGACGGACGGTCCTCGAGAGGGCATCCGTCACGTCGTCGCCGCACGTGTCGCACGGGGCCACCATCGCCCTGAGGGAGCCGCGGCAGCCCTATAGTCCTTGCCTCCCCGGGGGTCGGCCGCCGACGGCGTCGCACCCCGCGGCCCACCGACGGCCGCTCAGGTCGTGCCGAAGGCGCGGTCGCCGGCGTCGCCCAGCCCCGGAACGATGTAGCCGCGCTCGTCGAGGCGGTCGTCCACCGCGACGGTGACGAGGTCCGCCTCCGGGTGGGCCTCGCGGACGGTCGCCAGGCCGGCCGGCGCGCTCACCGCCGAGAGCACGACGAGGCGCGCGGGCGCCGGCTGGCCCTCGAGCACCCGGTCGAGGACGGCGCACATGGTGCTCCCCGTCGCGAGCATCGGGTCGGCGACGATGACGGCGTCCTCCGGCGCGAGGTCCGGCAGCGACGCGTAGTCGACGGCGATGGGGAACCGGCCCTCGTCGTCCATGCCGGCGGCCTCGTCGCGGCCCGCGGAGACGACGCCCTGGCGCGCGAGCGGGAACGCCTCGAGCAGGCCCTCGACGAACGGCGTCGCCGCGCGGAGCACGGTGACGATGACGACGCGGTCGCGACCGGCGAGCCGCTCGCCGGTGGTCCGCTCGAGCGGCGTCTCGACCTCGACGGGCTCGGTCGCGAAGCGCGCGTCGGCGAGCTCGTAGCCGCAGACCCTGCCGAGCTCGACGAGCCCCCGCCGGAAGGCGACCTGGCCGGTCTCGACGTCCCGCAGGCGGGTGAGCGCGTCCCGGGCCAGCGCGTGGGTGACGACCCCGACGCCGTCTCGCTGCTCGATGGCCATGCGTCGAGGCCCTCGCGTCGGCGCCGTATAGGTGCCGGTCGCGCGGATGCCCGGTCGACCGGCCGCGACCGGCGCCGGCCGGAAACCCCTTTACACTCGGCCCGCTTAGGCCGCGTCCTGATGGAGATAGGCGTCGCTGGATTCGTCGTCGCGGGCGACTGGGGCGAGGTCGTCGAGCACGGCGAGCGCGTCACGCGGGCCCTCCAGGACGCCGGCGTCGAGGGGCAGGCGTTCGAGGAGTGGAACGAGTGGCGCCCGAAGGCCCACGAGCTGCTCGGCCAGGAGATGCGCGAGAAGACGGCCCACCACGCGAGCGTGCGGGAGGGGCCCGGCGAGCGCGCCGGGGAGTCGGCCGGCGACGACCTCCAGTCCGCCGGGGAGGAGCTCGCGGACTCCTACCGGCGGCTCGAGTCCGACGACCCCCGGGGTGCCGTCGAGAAGTGGCAGGACTCGCTTGGCTACATCGCCCGGGCGGCCGACTCGGCCAGCCGGAAGGCGCTCCGGTCGGTCGAGGACACGGTCTACCGGCGGCTGATGACCCAGGTCGCCCCGTACTACTTCGACAACGCGCTCGTCAGCGCCAACCTCCGTCGCGCGCGGGGCGACGACGGGCCGTTCGTCCTCGAGGTGAACGTCAACGACGACGACGTGAAGGCGACCGTCGCCGAGCACCTCGAGGGGTACGAGGACACGTACAAGCGCTGGCACGTCGCCGTCGAGAAGGACACGTCGGCGGCGGAGGCCGCCGAGGGCGTCGAGACCCCGGAGCCTGGGGTCGACGACCACGACGGCCGGCGGACCTGACCGGGCGGCCCGCTCAGCCGTCGACGGTGGACTCGGCCTCGCCCTGCCCGGGCTCCCAGTCGACCGGCTTCGAGATGCGCGCCTTCATGATGCGGGTGTTGACGACCTCCTCGACCCGGATCTCGATGGCGTCGTAGGCGATGATCTCGCCCTCCTCGACCAGCCGGCCGGCGCGGTTGAAGATGAAGCCGGCGATGGTCTCGAACTCCTCGCCCT
>CAYYRO010000224.1:0-2741 GCA_964474075.1 uncultured Methylophaga sp. | reverse complement strand
GCTACCGGGGGCGTGACAGCCAAAGTCGTGGATGAAGGCATCCACGCCGTTGACGGCGTCGGCGGCGGCCTGGCGCTGGCCCTGGGCCGGCGCGTCCGACAGCCAGGGCCCGTTCAGGACGACCAGGGAGAGGTACTCGGTGAGGGAGCCGACCTCGTGGGCGGGGTTGGCCACGCGTACGTGCTCGCTGAACGTCCCCGTGGCGCAGATCGGGCTGTGTGCCAGCGCCGGGGCCGCCAGGGCCACCGGGACGAGCACGAGCAGCGCCGAGAGGCCGATCGCGCCCCCAACCCACCCACCGTCTTGCGTGTCCCTCGACATCGCTCACATCCCCCTTCCGCGTGGGCCCGTTCTGGACCCTTCGGTCCGGGCTGCAAGGCCCTCATGCCCGGAGGCATCGGCGGACATCACACACACCCCGTCCACAGCGTGGGATCCATCGGCTTGTCCGGGGGCGTGATGGACGAGGGGGTGAACTCGTCCGGGCTTCGATCGATCTCGAAGTTGACCTCGGAGTTCGCCGTGACCGTCGTGTTGAGCGCCTCGCTTCCCGCTCTCGCGTCGAAGATGATCACCCAGTCCCTGTCGGGCGGGAGGTCGAAGGTGGTCTCCTCGATGGCCACCGGCGGGACAGCGAACGGGCTGGAGATCATGCTGTCGGGGTCCGGGAGGATGGTCTGGTGCTGGATGAACGCCAACCGGAGCACCCGCTGGACGTGGCTGGGGCTGCCGAGGTCCTCGCCGCCCTGGGGCATGAATCGCATGACCAGGTCCTGAGGGCAGGCCGGGGTGACCTGGTCCGGGGAACTCGTGGCCTCGAACACGTCCACGCTCCCGATCACGCCACCTTGAGCCGAGACCGTGACGTGGATCGGCTCATCCCCGCCGCCCGATTGCACCAGGATCCATGCCGGACGGTTGGTCTTCTGGCTGAACATCGAGTGGTCGTAGAGGGCCGGTGTCTCCCAGAACGCGGGATTGACCACGTCCTTGGCCACGATCCGGCCCCTGCAGGTCTCCAACAACGCGCGCTTATCGCAACTGTCCATCCCAGCTCCAGCGTGGCTGCCCAGCACGGACGCCGGCACCAGAAGCGCACCCGCCAGTCCGAGGACCAGCACCAGGCCGCTTACGTTCGTATCCATACGGTAACCTCCCGCGTCTCTTGAGGGACGGTCGGGACACAACCTAGCACGTAGCTAGTATAAGATTCTTCGTTTGTCACTGTTGTCAGTGTGCCCGCCGATGACCACCATAGTGTAACCCCCGATGACCACCATAGAGGGCCCCTCGAACACCCATGTAGGCGTATGGTATGATTTTCACCGGCGGCTGTGGTTCGTCGGGTGTCCGCCACCCAGATGGCGCCAGGCTCGGGCGGCGACGTGGACGCCCACCTGGCTACCCGTTCCCGCCGTAAGGGCTCTACCCGCACGTACCCGGCGACGAGACCGTAACCGAACTGTGTCAGACGGTTGAACGCGCTCTACCCGCACGTACCCGGCGACGAGTGGTCGTTGCCGTGGACCGGGAACGGGATGCCAGCGATCCCCCCGTCGTTGTGGGGCGTCCCGTGGCACCCCAGACCGTCCGGGGACGTGTTGGCGTCGAAGAAGTGGTCGATCCAGCCGCCGGTCGGCGTGTAGACGATGGTATCCCCCGTGCCGTCGATCGCCTGACCACCGTCGTCCCAGTCGGACAGGATCTGGGCGTCGGCATCGACCCCGGGCCAGCCGAAGTGTTCGTCGACGCCGGACCCGTGTGTGCTGTCACGCTCGTCTTCGTACGTGTTGCCGAACGGGTTGGCACTGATCAGATCCGGGACGTAGACGATGATGTCACCGTGGGTGCAGCCCCAGGCAACAGCGGGAACCGTGACGCCGTCCCCGTAGTGGCCACCGCCCTTCCCGAGGTTCGTGGTGTCGGCGACACCGTCCGCGCCCTCCGGGGCACAGGTGATGACCGGCAGGGAGGTCCCTAGGACCTCCCCGATCTCGTCGACGAGGCACTCCGCAGAGGGCGGGGAGATGCACCGGGACGGTTCGAACTCTTCCCCCGAGGTGGCTTGCCCAGCATCGCATCCGACGACGATGGGGACGTCTGCCCCCAGGACCCAGTCCTCTGCGTAGACCGTCCCATGGCAGTCGGTCGGCGCGTTGTTGGCGGTCGGCCCGTTCACGCTCGGGTCTGTGTTGGCGTTGGGTGGTGCCGAGGCATGGTAGGTGGAAACATGGCAGGCACCTCCGAGGCCTCCGTCGTCCCACGTCCCATCGGGGGTATTCCCACCGGCGTTCCCGTTGTCGATGTAGGGTTCGTCGGTAAGCCCGGCACCGTCGGCGAACTCGAGATCACAAACCACGATCCCCCGGTGGCCCCAACCTGTCGTGGTGAAGACCGTTCCGGCGCAGGCCCCGTGGGAGTCCTCGGTCCACCCGGGATCGGAAACGTTCAGGCACTCGACAACCCCGACGCCGATCGTCCCCAGGTAGGTACCCGAGACGCCGTTGTGGGGGTCGCAGGTCGCATCGACGGGGGCCTCGGGCGATTGGAGGTCGGGGACGGGCACCGGATGGGGGGAGCCCGGGAGAGCGTCCTGGGTGCTGTTGCGTCTACACGGATCGGCGTCCAGAGCTGGACCCCCGAACCCAGCGCTGGACCAGGAACCGGCCTGAGAGGGGTTCTGCGCGAGATGTCCTATGGCGCCCGGGAGGACACCAGCGATCAGCACACCCGCCAAGAAA
>CAYYRO010000223.1:605-2756 GCA_964474075.1 uncultured Methylophaga sp. | reverse complement strand
GACCATCGCCAGCATTTTCCCGTCGACGATGGCCGTCGTCGAGAGCGGCGTCACCCGGAGGAGCTCCAGGGTTCCCCCGTCGATCTCCTCGGTGTTCGAGTCGGCGGCGACGCTCCCGCTGATGAGCGCCGGCAGGAAGAGCAAAAGCGGGAGCAGGACGGTGTAGGTGAACGCGTAGGTCGGCGGGACGTCCGGGACCGCCGGCACCGCCAGCGGGTCGTTCTCGATCCGCGCCGACAGCTCCTCCCTGCGCTCACGTTCGTAGGTCGAGAGCGCCTCGCGGACCTGGACGACGAACACCGTCGAGCGGACGCTCCCGTCCGGGACGACGGCCTCGACGTCGACGCGGCCGTCTCCCCCGTGGGTCGCGACGAACGTCGCGTCGAGTCGCCCCGCCTCGAACGCGGTCCTGGCGGCCGGCACCGAGTCGTAGCCGACGAGGTCCCAGCTCCCCTCGCCGTCGACGGCGGCGATCAGGTCGTCGCTCGCGTTGCCGGCGACGCCGATGGTGATCTCGCCCCCGGGCGCCGACCCGGGGTCGTACATCGACACGAGCCCGACGAGCAGGAACGAGGAGAAGGCGGCGATGAACAGCTGGATCAGGAGCGCGAGCACGATGGTCTTCTCTCGCCCGAGGGAGTCGAGCTCCCGTCGGGCGATCCTGGCCCGCCCCGACCACCATCTCCCGGACCCCCGACTGCCGGATTCCCGAGTGCCGGAGCGACCGCGACCCGACCGTCCGGGGCCAGATCGCCCGTGGTCCGCACTCGCTCGCTCCGGATGGCCGCTACCCAAGGGCGCTCACCACCGTCAGGTTGTACGCGGCGTGGACGACGACGGCGAGGGCGAGCGCCGCCACGTAGGCCCGCCGGCTCCGGCTCGCCCCGACTGCCGACGTCCCCGTCGTGACGACGTGGAGGGCGAGGGGGGCGAGTAACAGCCCCAGGAGGACCAGCGGCGACGTGCTCCCGCCCGTCCCGGCGCCGATCTGGAACGCCGCGCGCCCGAGGTCGAGCTCCGCCAGCCCGACGACCTGGACGACCACCGCGAGCTTCTCCGCGGCGAAGAAGCCCGCGCCACTGGCCGCCCCGACCAGGGCGGCCGAGCGGAGACCACGGTCGTAGCGGCCTCGCTCGAAGCCGGCGTAGACGTGGAGGCTCTTGGCGACCTCCTCGATCAGCGCGATGGCGACGATGAGGACCGGGAGCCCGACCCGGAGGGGCAGGACGAAAAGCACCGCGACGGCCAGCAGCTCGGCGACGAAGACGAACGGAATCGAGAGTGCAGAGAGGAGGGCGGCACTCCGGGGACGCGAGATGGGGTTCGCCAGCGCGTCGAGGAGCTTCGCCGGCACCGGCAGCTGGGCGAAGAGGTCCTCCTCGCGGTAGAGCCCCAGCCCGAGGGCGAACAGCGTGGTCGCGACGACCGCGACCGGGATCGTCGAGAAGGCGGCCGTCCCGGCCGAGACCGCCGTCCCCTCCAGGTCGTGGACGACGAGCGTCAGGGGCGAGATGGCCGCGATCGGGTGGACCTGGGTGAAGATCGCCGGGACGAAGACGTAGGTCGTGACGACGACGCTGACCGTGACCAGCACGAAGGTGAGCTCCTTGTGCGACCGGGCGAGCAGCGCGCCGACGAAGGCACACGAGAGGAAGAGCAGCGCCACGGGGACGACCGCGACCAGCGAGACGAGCCCGCCGCCGATGGCGAGCGCGGTGGCCGCCGCAATGGCGACCATCACGGCGAAGTACGGCAGCGTCTTCCCCGCGACGATCGTGGCCGGGCTCACCGGCGCGATGAGGAGGAGCTCCCCCCGCCGGTTCGTCCGCTCGTGGAGGATCGACGACGAGTAGGCCTGGATGACGAAGTTCATCGGCACGACGAAGGCGAACGCCAGCACCAGCGAGACGAAGGGGAACGGCGGGGAGATGTCCGAGGGACTCCCGCTGGTCTGCCCCGTCAGGAAGCTGCCCCCGGCGAGGCCGGCCACGCCGCCACCGGAGCCGCCGGCCGACGGCTCGTCCCCGTCCCCGGTCGCCCCGTTCGAGCCGCCATCCGTCGTTCCGTCGCCACCCGACGACCCCGCGACGCCGCTGTCGCCGGCGCCGTTCCCGCCGTTCGCCGAACCTCCGGATCCCCGCCGGACGAGCG
>CAYYRO010000223.1:0-595 GCA_964474075.1 uncultured Methylophaga sp. | reverse complement strand
AGGGGCTCCCGCTGGTCTGGCCGGTCAGGAAGCCGCCGCCGGCGAGCGACGACAGCCCGCCGGGGCCGGCGTCGCCTCCGGCGGATTCGCCGTCCGTGTCCGCCCCGGGACCGGCCGCGTCGCCCCCGTTCGATCCGTCGCCCGACGACCCACCGCCGCCGGCCGATCCGTCGCCCTGTACCCCACCGTCCGCCCCGGACCCGCGGCGGACGAGGTCGAGCTGGCGCTCGACGTACCTGAGTCGGTCGGCGACGGGGAAGGCGGCGGCCTGGTCCGGCTCCTCGGCCATCAGTCGGTCGTTGTACGCCTCGACGGTGTCCCGGAAGGCCGCGGCCGCCGCCCGACCCTTCCGGTCGTCGGCGGCGACCAGGGTGTCCGCGGTGACCCTGAGGTCCTGCCGGCCGGCCTCGACCGCTCCCCGCTCGGGCGGGGAGACGGCGAAGCGCGGGTCCTCGACCAGCGGGCGGTGGTAGGGGTTCTCCGGGGAGACGCCGGCCCGGTAGATTCCCCGGTCGGGCGCGGCAGCGCCGCCGACCACGACCGGGAGAAGCGCGCCCAGCACGAGCAATCCGACGGCCGCCAGGGCGATCGCCCG
>CAYYRO010000222.1:0-2768 GCA_964474075.1 uncultured Methylophaga sp. | reverse complement strand
TCTCCGTCACCCACGACCAGGAGGAAGCCCTCTCCATCTCCGACCGCGTCGCCGTGATGAACGACGGCCGCCTCGAACAGGTCGGCGACCCCGAGCGGGTGTTCGAACACCCCGAATCGAAGTTCGTCGCCTCCTTCCTCGGGCAGGCGTCGTTTCTCTCGGCCAACGTCGGCACCGAGCAGGTCGTGACCGGGCTCGGCCCCTTCGACCACGACCAGCTCGAAGGCAAGATAGACACCTATCAGGGGGCGAACATCGACGTGCTCGTCCGCCCGGACGATTTGCGCGCCCGCGCAACCACGAACGGCGACGCGAACGGCGCCATCATCCACAGACAGTATTCGGGTCCGTCGTTCGTCTACCGGGTCGAACTCGACAACGGCGACGTGGTCCACTGCCTCCACAACCACACGGAGGAGTTCGACGACGGCGACCCCGTCCAGGTCGACCTCGTGGCTGACCACTCGCTGGCATGGTATCCCTGAACCACCTGGTCGACCGGGCCGACCGACTCCGCGAGCGCCCGCGACTGGTCGCCGGCCTCCTCGCAGTCGGCGGTGGAATGCTGGTGTACGCCATCGCCGTCTTCGTCTTTCCCGCTCACTCCATCAACCACGACGAGGGGGTCTACCTCCAGCAGGCCGCGATGCTCCTGGAGGGACAACTCAACCTCTATCCGCCCGTCGACGTCGCGTTCCGGCCGTGGTTCTTCGTCGAGGACGGCGCCCGCCTCTACCCAAAGTACGCCCCCCCCACGGCCGCCGTCTTCGCGCTCGGGAAACTGCTGGGGAGCGCCCGCTTCGCGCTCGGCGCGGTGGCCGCGGGAATCCTCTATCTCACCTTCGCGGTGGGACGCGAGGCGTTCGACGCCCGCACCGGCCTTTTGGCCTCCTGTTTCCTGCTTGCCTCGCCGCTCTTTCTCGTCAACGCGTCGGTGTTTCTCCCCTACGCGCCGACGACGCTGCTGAATCTCGCGTTCGCGGCCGCGTATCTCCGCGCCGACCGCACGAAATCACCCCGGTGGGCCGCCGTCGCGGGCGCGGCGGTCGGTCTCGCCTTCTTCTCGCGCCCCTACACGGCCGTCCTCTTCGCCACGCCGTTCGTCTGCCACGCGCTCTGGCGGCTTCGGACGCTGGACCCCGGCCAGCTGAAACGGCTCGTTCCTACTGGGGCACTCGGTCTGTGTGGCGTCGGCCTCACGCTCGGCTACAACGCGCTCGTGACCGGCGACCCACTGCTCTTTCCCTACGAGGCGTTCGCGCCCCGCGATGGACTGGGCTTCGGGCATCGCCGGATACTCGCCCACGACGTGGTGTACGACCCCGAACTGGCGCTCCGGTCGAACGCGCTCGTCCTCCGGTCGCTGTTCACCGAGTGGGTCGTCGCCGGGCCGCTCGGTACCGCGCTGGCCTTCTTCGGCATCGGCGCCGCCTGCGCAAAACTCGGACGCGTGCGGACGCGCGTGGGCGGGTACCGGCTGGTGCTCGCGGGCGTCCTCGTCTCCGTCGCGCTCGGCAACGGCTACTTCTGGGGCAACTACAACATCCTGGGTCGCCTCTCGGTGCCCGGTGACGGCCTCGTCGACGTGCTCGGGCCCTACTACCACTTCGACGCGCTGGTCCCGGTCGCCGTCTTCGCCGCACACGCGACAATCTGGATGACCACCCGCGGCCGTCGAGCGCTCGCCCGGAGCGACCTCACCCCGCGCTGGGCGCGCGCCATCGCCCTGGCGGCCCTCCTCGTCTGCGCTACCGTCTTCGGCGGGGTGCTCGTGACTACCGCCCGCGAACCAATCGAGGAGAATCGGGCCATCACCGACCAACTGGAACAGGCCTACGAACCCTTCGAGGGGCGCGACCTCTCGGGGTCGCTGGTCTTCCTTCCGACGCCCTACGGCGACTGGCTCAACCACCCCTTCCAGACGCTGCGCAACGACCCGGGGTACGATTCAGGCACGATATACGCCCTCCGGGAGAACCAGTTCGCCGTCGTCGACGCCTTCCCGGAGAGGAGTTACTACCGGTACGTCTACCACGGGCAGTGGTCGCCACAGACCGGCCCGCCCGTCGACGCGCGCCTCCAGCCCGTCCGTGAAGCGAGCGGCGAGCGCGTCGTCGTGGACGCGACCATCGGCATCCCTTCCGGAGCCGAATCGGTCTCCGTCCGGCTCTCCGGCGAGGAGGGCCACGCCTACTACGTCGTCGAGGGCACGCCCGAGCGGGCCGCCCTCGAACTCGTCGTGGCCAACGGAACCGCACGTCTCCGCGGACCCGTGACCGCCGTGGGCGATGGAACGTTCGCCGTCGACGACCGCGACGAACTCGAACTCGTGGCGTTCGTCGACTACGGCGCGGGGCAGGCGTTCAGCTACCGGCTCGAAACGCCCGTCGCCACCGACGGTGGCGCCGTTCGCGTGCTCACGCCCTACCCCGAGGTCTGTCGTGACCCGCGCCTGTGTGGCGGCGAAGCCGGCTACGTGCCCGGCACGCACGGCCGTGGTGTCTCGCTGAACGTCTCCGTCAGGGCGAAGGACAACCCATAAGTTTAGGCTGACCTAATCCTCGCCCGATGAAATTGACGCGGCGTGACGCGCTGGCGGCGCTCGGCGGGGCCGCCGCCGTCGGTGGGAGCGCGGCCGCGCTCACGTGGCGCTCGCTTCGGGACCGGGAGGAGGAGGGACTTACCGAGACAGACGTGACCACGCTTGAGGCGGCCGCGGAGGTGCTCTACCCTTCCGAGGTCTCGGGCATCCCCGACTTTCTCGAAAC
>CAYYRO010000221.1:253-2790 GCA_964474075.1 uncultured Methylophaga sp. | reverse complement strand
GTGTCGATATCCGCCAGGGCCATCTCGGCGTTGCCGCCACCGCCGCGGAGGTCGTCGCGCTCCATGCCGGCCTCGTCGAGATACCGGTTCGTGACGCTCCGGCGCGCCTCGTCGACGGGGACTCTGTATTCGTCGACCAGCGTCGATAACCGCTCCTCGACGTCCTCGACGCTCACGTCGAGCTGGTCTGAAAACTGCTCGTGTATGTCTTCCGCGTGGGTACGCAAATCTGTCATTGTCGCTCTCTCTGCCTCCGCCTGTTTTCGATGGGAGGCATACGTCGGTTGGTGCCCAATGGTATTTAAAATTCCGCAACCGGAGTGAAAGTGGAAACCCCCCTCGAGGCGGTCGATTCCCTCCCGATTGGCGCGAGTGGCGCGGTTCCGCCGGTCGGTGCGACGGGTCGTGGTGGCGACGTGATTCGTCCGCTCACATCCGGCAATATAAACCCCCGGCTCCACAACTCGGGGTATGGACGACCGGTTCGAGCGCTACCTCCGGTCGACGCTCAGGAACGCGGGCCGGCGCTACGCCGAGGTGAAACACGCCTACGGCTCGGGGAAGGCAGTGGGGGAACTCCCCGAGGACGAGAGCGGCGTCCGCATCGTCTGTCGTCGCTACGCCGAGCGGCGCCGCGTCGAACTCGACGAGGAGGGCCGCCCCGACTGTTTCGACCCCGACCACCCCGACTGTCAGGGCTGTGTCGAGGACATCCGGGAAGGAACGATAGAGACCTGGTGAGCCCACTTTTTTACGGCTCGGGTGCGCGCCGTTGGCGCGCACCGCTTGCCGCAAAAACCTGGACTAAAAAGGCTCGCTCGCGCCGCCGGCGCGAACGGAGAACCGACCGAAGCGCAGAGCGCTTCGGTCGGATGCTTCCGTCTCAGTGTTTTCCCTCCACCGCCGCCACTTTTCCCGGAGCCACTCCTCAATTGGGGCATGACCTCCGCTGCCGTCGTGCTGGCCGGTGGGACCGGGACGCGGCTGTATCCGGCGAGCCGGACCAATCGACCAAAACAGTTCCTCGCGCTGGGGGGCGACCGGCCACTGCTCGAACGCGCGGTCGAACGGGCGCGGGTGGCCGACGAGGTGTTCGTCCTGACCCGTCGGGAGTACGCCGACCGCGTCCGCGAGATGGTCCCCGACGCCGCCGTACTCGTCGAACCCGAACCCCTCGATACGGGGCCGGCGCTCGTCTACGCCGTCCACCGGATTCGCGAACAGCTCACGGACCCGGTGGTGCTCTGTCTCCCCAGCGACCACCACGTCGCGGGCGACTTCGCCGGGTGCGCGACGCGCGCCATGCGCGCCGCACGCGAGACGGGTGGACTGGTGACGATGGGCATCGACCCCGACCGCCCCGCGACGGGCTATGGCTACCTCGAACCCGGCCCCGAGAGAGATGGATACGCCCCGGTCGAGCGATTCCACGAGAAACCCGACGCCGAGACTGCCCGAGAGTACGTGGAAGCGGGCTACCGATGGAACGCCGGCATCTTCGCGTGGACGCCCGAGGCACTGCTGTCAGCGGCCCGCGACTCCGAACTGGCGGGGCTCGTCGATGCCCTGGTGGCCGGCGCCCCCGAGCGCGGCTTCGCGGAGACGGACGCCGTGAGCATCGACTACGCCGTCCTCGAAGACGCCCAGGAGGTGTTCGTCGTCCCCGCGGACTTCGAGTGGGACGACCTCGGCGCCTGGGACGCGCTCGGGCGGGTCGTCGACACTGACGAGCGGGGGAACGTGGCGCTCGGCGAAGGACTCGCGGTCGACGCGTCCGGAAACGTGCTGGCGAGCGACGACAAACACCTCTCGGTGGTGGGGGTCGACGACATCGTCGTGGCCGCGTGGGACGACCGGGTGCTCGTCGTGCCACGGGACGAGGCGGAACGCGTTCGAGAAGTAGTCGCGCGCCTGCGCGAGCGTGGTGCGTTCTAGTCCTCGTCGACGAGGCGCACCCGCACGTCGCCGTCGTTCGTGACGCTCACCAGCAGCGGGCGTCTGACCTCACGGCCCGTGACCGCGTCGCCGGCGGCGTCGCCGACGAGTTTCATCAGGTCCGGGGCGCTGTGGTTGACCTTGACGCCGGCCTCGTCGCAGGCGTCGTAGACGCGCGCGGGCACGTCGTAGAGGTCGGTTCCGCCGTCGACTTCGACCTGGACCGGTGCCCGGAGCGCCTCCGCGAAGGCGACCGTCTCGCGTGCCTTCCGGACGTTCTCGCGGGCGCTGGCCTCGACGCTGGAGACGTTCGCGCGCGAGGTGCCGAGGTAGTCGGCGATGTCCGCCTGTGCGATGTCGCGCTGGCGGAGCGCGAGCACCTGTGCCTGCCGGCGGGTGAGGACGCTCTCGCGCTCTTCGAATCCGGCGCGTGCCAGCAGGTCGTCCGGGTCAGGGACGCCCTCCGTCACGCTAGCTGCCCCAGAAGTTCTCCCGACTGCCGAGGCGCTGGCGGTCGGCCCGCCGACTGCGCCCGCCTTCCTCCTCCGATTCGTCGGCCTCCACGGCGCCGCTCTCACCTACGCCCTCACACTCGTCGCCGG
>CAYYRO010000221.1:0-243 GCA_964474075.1 uncultured Methylophaga sp. | reverse complement strand
GATCTCTTCAGCGCGTGCGTGGTTCGAACGAACCTTCGTAATCTTCACGCGAGCACGCGCGTCCGGTAGGATGCCGTCGACGAAGACGATGAAGCCGTCCTCGGTGCGGCCGACGCCGGCGCCGCTCTCGTGCATGTCCGTCACGTCCACGACGACCTCCTCGCCGGGCTTGACCGGCTGGGATTTGAGGTCGGAGATGGGCTGATTGTAGTGGTTGCACCACTCGGCGCCCCCCCGGTCGCC
>CAYYRO010000220.1:0-2837 GCA_964474075.1 uncultured Methylophaga sp. | reverse complement strand
TGAGCGTCTTCGATGAAGACGTCAACCTTGGGGGGTGCCTAATAGTATGATCAACCGACTGGAATCGTTGGCTTCCCCGTAGTACATTAAAGCTCAGTCGGTTAAACGCCACGTCGTTAACTGTCCTAATACAAATTCGAGTAAATAATACATTTTAATGAAATGGAATATGACAAAGAAAAAGTCGATGACATGATGCTTGCATTGCTGTGGCTAACGATGTTTGATGAAGGTCCAGGTACAAGAGCATGGAAAGGTTACGATTGGGAACATATGAACCGACTTCACGAAAAAGGATATATTGACAATCCAAGAAGTAAAAACAAATCAGTGATCGTAACCGAAGGAGGCAAGAAACTAGCTGAAGAGCTGTTCAATAAGTATTTTGGAAAATGAATTGGTATGATTGAATCATATCTGCGAAATACATTCAACAGTTGTTGGTCGTTTATTGATTGTGTACATTTTCATAATCAACCTAATGAATCATGAGCAAAAATTTATTAAATAGAATTACGAGAAAACCGGATATTTGTCACGGTAAACCCACAATCCGGGGATTAAGATATCCCGTTGACACAATGCTGGATTTATTAGCTTCAGATATGAGTATTGATGAAATACTGGCTGATTATCCGGATTTGGAGAGAGAAGATCTGTTGGCATGCCTTGAATATGCTGCTCAATTATCGCGAACTAAGAAATCGCAAAAAGTTGTCCAGTGAGAGTTCTTGTTGATGCCCATCTCCCCAAACGTCTTTCTGAGTTTTTGTCAGCTCATGACATTGAGTCGAAACATACGCTTGATCTACCTAAAAAGAATGCAACTCCTGATCCTGAAATCATCAGGTTTGCAGATGACGAAAATCGAATTGTGATTTCAAAGGACAGTGATTTTCTCGATAATTACATTTTGGATGGAAGCCCAAAAAAACTGTTAATTGTTTCAACAGGCAACATCAATAATCAGAATCTGATTCGATTGTTTGAGAAAAATCTGGATACCTTGAAATCATTGTTTGAAGAGAATTCGGTGATCGAAATCAACGAAGAAGATATCCAGGTACACTACTGAAACCGGCCAGTTAACAAGCGTTTTAAATCGGATACTGAATCAAGTTCTGCACAGGCTGCGGACGGAGTGCGATGGAAGCTTGTTTGCAAGGAATTAATTTCGCTACTTCAAATAAATCACAAACCCCGCGCCCATTAAACACCGGGTCGTTATACCTACTACAATAATGGTTCTCGCTTCCAGTTCTCTTTAGTAATAATTACATTCCGGTAAACTAAGTCCATTATTATGATTACCGATCTCAAAGAAATTGAAAATTCCGCTTTAAATCTTGACAGAAAGAATAAAGCACGTTTAGCTGATAAATTGTTGCAGAGTATCCATGGCAAAATTGATCCTGAAATAGAACAAGCATGGATTGATGAAGTTCAAAAGAGAAAAGAATCAATAAAATCTGGCAAAGCCTCTCTACATTCGGCTACTGATGTTTTAAAAGAAGCGAGAAAACGTATTCAAGAGTGATTATTAAATTTCATTCAGAAGCCAGAAAAGAATTTTTTGAAACTTCGGAATACTACGAGGATCAGGTTGTTGGCCTTGGTGATGATTTTATTGATGAGATAGAAAAAGTTTTGGATGTTATTGAACAACAACCTTCCTCCGGAACTAAAATCACTAAAACAGAGCAAAGATTTTTAGTTTCCAGATTTCCCTATGGGATCATTTACTCTGTGGAAGACGAGCTTATTACCATATTTGCCGTCATGAGTTTAAGGCGAAAGCCAGGGTACTGGAAATCTCGAACCTAAAACCGTGGGTATAACAATGCGTTTTAAACCGGATACTGAATCAAGTTCTGCACAGGCTGTGGGCGGGGTACGATGGAACTTGTTTCTAAGAATTTAATTTTGCTACTTCAAAAGAAACTCATAATCCCGCGCCGTTCAAACGCTGGGTCGTTATACCGCTTTTACTTTGGAAAATACATCAATTAAAACAAACTATGATGACAATTCTGGCGCTTTTGTAATACGCTTCCCAGAATACACGACTTTTGCAGAACTAAAGTCTTGGGGAGAGAATTTCCGAAAGATATTGCTGAAGCAAGAAAAGAATCACAAACCTGGTTTACTTCTGGACACCAACCGTCATAATTTTGAATCTATATCCTGCCTAAAATTCCTTCGAAACTTTTTGCATGAAGTTAATCAGATGGACAATGGTATTAGCAGAGTTGCTTTTGTTCAGCCTGTCCAATATAGACAACCAGAAATCATGAACTCAGGTGAAGCGTACTTCTCTAAGTTCGAAGAGGCATACCAATGGCTCAGAAAGTAATCTTTCGCTTCCAAATTTGGTAGTATCCAAAAATCAAACACTAAAGCGGGGTATAAAGCGCATTAACTGGGGACGCGGACGAGGTTTCGATTTCCACAGTTGCTTGTTTTAAAATATTAGCCGTTAATTAACTCATAATCCCCGCACCGTTCAAACGCCGGGTCGTTATTCGCCAAGGAGAAATCATGACAGTCAAACGAATGGACAACGTAGGTATCGTCGTGGAAGACATCGATGCCGCCGTTGAATTCTTTACCGAACTCGGGCTTACCCTTGAAGGCCGGATGCCCATCGAAGGCGAATGGGCCGGCCGTGTAACCGGATTGCGCGGGCAGCGCGTAGAGATCGCCATGATGCGTACCCCCGACGGCCACAGTCGCCTCGAGCTCTCCCGCTTCCACGCCCCCGGCATTGCATCCGATCACCGCATGGCTCCGGTTAACTCCTTGGGATACCTGCGAGTCATGTTCACCGTCGAGGACAT
>CAYYRO010000219.1:0-2849 GCA_964474075.1 uncultured Methylophaga sp. | reverse complement strand
CCCCGTGCTCGCCCAGGTTGGCCTTGTAGAGGGTGGCGGTCACCACGACGTTCTCAGCGACACCCGGGTCCCAGCCCCAGTATGGGTAGAGGCAGGGCACGTCCTCCGGGTGGGGTTGCAGGCAGTTGGTCTCGCCGGTGCTGACGAACCAGCCGTGCAGGTCCATGGTGAGGTAGATGCCCGCCGTGATCCCCTGGCTGGTGTCCAGGATGATATCCTTGGTCTGACCACGCTCGTTGTGGAGCTGAGAGTAATCGCCCTGGCCCTGGAACTCTGCGCGGTTGGCTACGTCCACGAACCCGGCCGTGGAGAAGAGCGCCAGCTTGTTCCACGAGGCCTGCTCGCAGTCGGTGGTGAGCGGGGTGACCGACTCGCAGTCGCCACCGGTACCGATCCCGTAGTTGTCCTCACCGACCGGCGCCTCGGTGTTGGCCGGCATGGGACTGCTCAGACCGTGGTTGAAGACGTGGCCGTAGAAGGTGACCACGTCGGTCTCCCCGTCGACGTCGCCGCCATCCCCCTCCTGCGCGAACGCTCCTGTCGAGCCCATCGTCAGGAGGAGCGCGGCGACCAGGAGGACGCTGCGGCGTGAGATCATGTAGCATGGGAGCGTCCTGGGGGGACCAAAAGCTTTGCTGTCCCCGGCGTCACGCTGGGCTCACACGGGTGCCCACGGTCGCCCCGTTGGCCTGGAGGTGCTGGCCCCGCAGGGGAGACCGCTGGTCGATCCCAGGAGACGCGGGACCCGGTCCCCCCTCTCGGCCGTCGAGGCTACCCGCCGGCTTCCTCGGCAGCGCCTTCCTGGAGCTGCTCGGCCCGTTCCTCCGAGAGGGTCTGGGCGCCGCACCGGCCCGGGTCGATCTGGTTCGGCACGAGCTCGTCCCCTTCTTGGCTGAGGGTGAACGTGGCCGAGCAGGCGGCCGACGAGCTCCCTTGGAAGTTGGACGCGGAGACCGTCACCGTGTACTCGCCGGTCGGGAGGTCCTCGCTTTGGTAGTCCCAGATCCACGTGAAGTTGATCGGCTGGTAGTGGCCACCGTGGGCCACGCTGAACTTGCCGCGACGGTCGATCTTCTCCGGCGTGACCTCGCCGTTGGGACCCTCGACGGTCAGGTCCACCGACCCGGGCTGGAGATCGTAGCTACCCCATGGGGTGTTCATGATCCCCAGGATCGCCAGTTGGCCGTGGGCGAAGGTGGGGATCACGCTCTCCACGCTGAACGCGTTCTCCACCGGCATCGTGTAACTCGGCGGGAAGAACTCGCCGGCGAACAAGCGCCAACTGTGGGTGCCGTAATCGTTGCCACCGGCCGACTGGTACCAGTGGTAGTCGATGAACCAGTCGTGGTCTTTGGGGATGGTGTCGATCTCCGGGGTGCCCATGTCGACGGTGATCTCGTTGGCCGTCGGGGTCCCTGGCAGCCCGTTGATCATCTGTCCGCTCCACTGACCGTGAGCGACGACCTCGGCATCCGGGAGCGCCTGGGCCACGGGTGGAGCATCGCTGGCGTTGGCACCCCGCTCACCGAGCTTGGCATGGTACATGGTGGCTTCGACGACCGCGTTGGGATGGGTACCAACGTCCCAACCCCAGTACGGGTAGACGCATGGGACATCCTCGGGGTGGGGGTAGGCGCACAGGGTCCCCTCGTCGTTGACGGTGCTGACCGGCCAGCCGTGGAAGTCTGCGGTCATGAAGATCGTGGCCTCCATGCTCTGGCTCGTGTCGAGCCGGACGTCCTGGGTCTGGCCGCGCTCGTTGTGCAGCAAGGAGTAGGTGCCGCCGGCCTCCCAGTCGGCAGGCCCCTCGACGTCGACGAACCCGGGCGTGCTGAAGAGGGTCAAGCGTTTGCCGGTGTCCTCCTCGCAGGCCAGGCCGCCTGGCGTGCCAGACGGACCACACGCGCTGATGAACCCAAGCCCGTAGTTGTTCTCACCGATCGGAGCCTCGGTGTTCGAAGGCATCGGGGCGTCCAGGCCGTGACCGAAGACGTGGCCGTAGAACGTGACGGCGTCGGTCTCCCCGTCGCTCCCGCTGTCCTGAGAGCCCCCTTGAGCCAGCGAGCCTGCCGGGACGGAGGTCACGATCGCCACGGTCGCGATCAGGAAGAGAAGGCGGCGTCCACGGAGCATGGGATCGGGTAGCCGTCTTCTGGACGCTACTTCAATCCTGTGGCATACCTCCTACGGTGTCCGCGGATGCGTCCCGGTCGGGAGCCCGTGGTCGGCCAACCGCGTCTCGAGGCTGGCCGGTCGGTGTCCCAGACCCATGGCTGCCGGATCCTCCGGCAGGGCGCGTTCGGGCGCCAGACCCACCAGCTCGCCCTGGCGGACCGCGACACCGGCCTGGCCGGCCAGCTCGGTGACCCGGGCGAAGACGTCGGCCGGCGTCAGGGCCTCGACGTCGGTGATGTTGCAGCTGACCTGGACCCGGCCTCCTTCGTGCTCCAGCGGGAAGGCCAGGGCCTGGAGACCAGTGAGACCGCCGTCCTTGGCGCGGATGGCCCGGGCGATCCGATCGCCGATGGGCTTGTCGGTCGTGTCGAGCACGATGTTGTAGGCGATCAGCAAGGACCGTGCCCCCACGCAGGCCGCCCCGTAGCGGGGATGGATCCGCTCGGGACCCAGATCCGGGGGTGGCTCCAGGGACCCCTCGGCGTGGTAGGGCCCCTTCAACCGAGCCCTGAGTTGGGCCAGCCGGCCCTGGCCGGGCGGGGGGACCAGGTCACCGTAGAAGTACACGGGCACGTCGTGGCCGGCGAGGTGGGCGGCGGCCTGCCGGGCCACGCGTTGGGCATCGCTGGGCCGGGCCTGGTGGAGGGCGATGAACGGGACCACGTCGACCAGGC
>CAYYRO010000218.1:0-2929 GCA_964474075.1 uncultured Methylophaga sp. | reverse complement strand
ACCACCGAATTACGTGAAGCAAACCAGCAATTATCTGAAAACCGCGCGCATATGGCGAAATTGTCCAGTGCCGTTGAAGCTAGCCCGAATGGCATTATGATCACCAATCGCGAAGGCATTATTGAATATGTAAACCCGCGCTCCGAGCAAATCAGCGGTTATTCCTTACAGGAAAGCATCGGCAAAACCCCACGCCTTTTTAAATCTGCCTTTACGACGAAAGGGGCTTGCAAGTCGATGTGGCGAACCATTATGGATGGCCAGGAATGGGTAGGGGAGCTGGAAAATAAACGTAAAAACGGCGAAGCCTACTGGGCCAGGGTATATGTCGCGCCAATTAAAAATCAGCAACAACAAATCACGCATTTTGTGGCTATACAGGAGGATGTCACTGAGGCGCGCGCTCTGGCATCAGAATTATCCCACCGCGCGAGCCATGATGATCTGACAGGCTTGATTAACCGTAGTGAGTTTGAGCGAAGACTGACGAATTTAGTCGCTGAAACGCAGCACAGTAATGCGCAGCATGCTTTATGTTTCCTGGACTTGGATCAGTTTAAAGTCATTAATGATACCTGTGGGCATATTGCCGGGGATGAATTGCTACGCCAGTTAGCACGCCAACTCAATACGTTGACCCGTAAAAACGACACCCTGGCACGCTTAGGCGGCGATGAGTTTGGCATTTTGATGGAGCATTGTGATGTGCTGCAGGCGAATCGGGTGGCTGATGATATTCGTAAAGTTGTGGAGTCATTCCAGTTTGTCTGGGAATCGCAGATGTTTACGATTGGCGTCAGTATTGGCATGACCCGAATTGACCAGCAAACGGTGAATGCTACTGAAATTCTTAAACAGGCAGATTCGGCCTGTTTTGCCGCCAAACGGTCCGGTCGTAATTGTGTGTATCTGTATCAGGATGATGATGCCACATTAGTCGAACAAGCTGGCGAGTTTCGCTGGGTGAATGAAATCAAAGAAGCATTGAATCAGTCGAGGATGGAATTATTCGTACAGCCGATCATTAGTCTGCAGGCTGATCGTAAACAGCGTTATGAAGTGTTGGTCAGATTGCGCACCCGTCAGGGTAAATTAATCATGCCGGGTGCTTTTTTGCCGACTGCTGAGCGATTTAATTTATCGGAAAGGGTTGATCGCTGGGTCATTGATGAAACAGTCAATTGGCTGAATAAACATTATCTGCAACTGCCGAATATTGAAAACCTGGCGATCAATTTGTCTGGTGCCTCTTTAGGCAATCGGCAATTACTGGAGCATATTGTTCAAATGCTCAGCAATGCAGAATTTAAGCCCCAACTTATCAGTTTTGAAATCACCGAAACAGCTGCCATAGCCAATCTGCGTGAAGCAACCTATTTCATCAATTCACTGACCGAATTGGGTTGTCAATTTGCTTTGGATGATTTTGGCAGCGGCTTGTCATCATTTGGTTATCTGAAAAATCTGCCGGTCAGTGCCATTAAAATCGACGGCATGTTTGTACGCGATATACTTGATGACCCTTTTGATGCAGAAATGGTTAAAGCGATTAATGATATTGGCCATGTCATGCAGTTGGAAACCATTGCAGAGTTTGTTGAGAATGCGGAAATTCTCAGTAAATTACAGGAAATCGGCGTCGATTTTGTGCAGGGCTATCATTTGGGCAAGCCACAAGAAATTGACTCCATTCTCAAAGCGGAAAGTTTAAATCATCTGAAGTTATGGCAACATAAGCTTCATTAAAGGCCGTTTACTTTTGGGGACTTGATGCAAAGACGTGATTTTCTCAAATTAAGTACACTGGCACTGTTGCCGGTAAAACTGCATGCTGAAGCGCCTCCTGCTACGTTAACAGGTGTCATTCTTGATAGCCGTTTTGCCGATTATCAAATTTCGGCATCGCATCCTGAGTCACCACAACGTTATCTGGCAGTGGCGAAAGGATTAAGTCATGCTGACTTTGCCGGCAAACTGCAAAAACTGACCGTTAACCCAGCTGAGCCAAAATGGCTGAGCACGATTCACAGCACCGAACACCAAGCGTCAATAAAACGTCACTCGCCGCATGCTTACGATATTGCCCGGCTCGCAACCGGCGGTGTACTTGCCTGTGTTGATGCGGTTCTCAGTGGGCAAGTCAAAAATGCTTTTTGTGCTTCCAGACCGCCCGGTCATCATGCTACCGATACTGGTCAGGAAGAGGGATTTTGTTATTTTAATCATATTGCCATCGCCGCCCGTTATGCACAGCAGCAATATGGCCTGCAAAAAATTCTGATTGTTGACTGGGACTATCATCATGGCAACGGTACGGAGTGGGCATTTTACGACGATCCCAGCGTCTTGTTTTTTTCAACACACGATATGTTGGCTTACCCCGGTACCGGCTTGCCAGAGCGCACAGGCAGCGGTGATGGTAAGGGCTTTAATATCAATGTGCATCTGCCTTGCGGCAGTGGTGACAACGACATTCTGACGGCTTTTCAGCAATATTTAGAACCTGCCGTAAACGATTTCCAACCAGAGCTGATTTTGGTCTCTGCTGGATTTGACAGTCGTATTGATGACTTGCTTGGTTGTCATAAAATTACTGATGACGGATTCCAGACGCTTACCCGGTTTGTTATGCGACTCGCTGATAAATATTGTGATGGCAGATTGGTTTCTGTAATGGAAGGTGGCTATCAAGTCGCTGGTCTGCAGCAAGCTGTGTTAGCGCACGTAAAAACCTTAAGTGACCCTATGTAACTGATTAATAATATAAAAATAAAATATCTTCTTCTTTTTAAGCTCATCTTTCTTCATTCAAAAAAACTTTTTTGCGAATTGCGGCACATTTCATGCTTTGAGCTAATGGCGTTTACCCTGCCCATGATTAACAGGGTCGTTTACCCATTTGGGTTTCAAGGAGATGATGATGAATGCC
>CAYYRO010000217.1:0-2930 GCA_964474075.1 uncultured Methylophaga sp. | reverse complement strand
GTACAAATCCAAGAAATAAGCTTAAAATGATATATCCCATTTTCATAAGTGTTTAGATTTTAAGGTTTTAGAGTATTACTATGTGAATCTTAATAACTTGTTCATTTGTAGGTTTCAAAAATGACACGTTATAACAGATTTTTTTGTATGCACATACATTCATTGTCATTGTATTGGAAAACTCAGTTCCCTGATGTATTCCAATAAATAAAAGTGCCTCGATTTGTTGATGTAACAATATCTACCGAACCATCTTTATTAATGTCTTCAACTGTAACCTCTGAACCCGCCCCTGATCGGTTATGAATGAGTTCTGGTACGAATTTAGCTCCACCCGGAGCTTCTGGATCACGTACAGTTTTATACCAATAAAGAACAGGCGGGCTGTAAGGATCAGGATCATAAAAATTATCAAGGTGTGTGAAGTACCGTTTACCCACTATAAAATCTTTGATACCGTCCTGATCGATATCGGCGTAGGTAGCACCGTGTGGTTGTGAAAAAATCACTTCTCCGGCAGCTTCCTTGGAATAATCATCACTAATCATATGTTCAGTAAATGAAATATTTCCATCATCGTCACGGTGTTGCTCATACCAGGCAAATCCAAAACCATGAGCATTTAGATTGGTTATCACATCGTTGAGACCATCGCCATTGGCATCATAAACAGCCATTATACTTCCACCAACACCGGTAGCACGACGACCGTAACGGCCAAGTTTTTCGGAATGATAGGTCCAAAGTTTGCCCTCTTCAATCTGGTCGGGCTGTTCCCACCACCCAAAAGCGTTCAGGATATCCATCCGGCCGTCTCCGTTGATATCTCCGGTACCGATTCCATGAGCCAAACCATACCCATCCTCAGAAACCTGATGTTCAATCCATGGTTGGGTGGGATCCCCGGGCTGTGGTTTGGCATAACGAATTGAGCCATTACCTGCATATACCAGTTCGGGGATTCCATCATTATCGATATCTACTAAATCAGTAATCTCACCCTGGCGTAAATCGGGAAGAATTTGGTAGCTTTTCCATCGGCGGTGTTCTCCTTGCGGATTTATAAAAAGAGTTGTACTAAACGCACTGCTGATAACATCCGGCCATCCATCATTATTAAAATCATAGGTATCCTGCACTCTGTTATAGGGAAACTCATTGGAAGGGCTCCCGGTTATTGCAGGAAAAATTTCCCTGCGGTGTGTATAGTCTGGCCCATAATAAATGTAAGGCCCGGCTACCACATCGGTGACACCATCCTGATTAAAATCGTCAGCATCAGCACCCCAGGAATAGTACATATCATTAATCCTGTGAACTTTGAATCTTGGTGATGACTTCTCTTTTGGAGTGACTCGAACACCAACATCCTTATACATTACATCTTTAAACTGTACTTCTCCCTGACCTCCGACATATAAGGCGATGGGACCAAATCCATCCAAACCTGAAATCTCATCACTGGTACTGCCTACTCTACCGCCTATTTCCCTGCCGTCATTCAAAAAAGCACGAATAATATTGGCATCCAGAAATATTTCAATTTGATTCCACTCTCCAGGCCTCAATTCAGTATCAGGGCGTTTGAAGGGAGTGTCCACATCGGGATTTCCACGAGGAGGAAAACTATTTTCTCCCTCTGGTGGTTGGTATCCCCCACCTTCATCATCACTTGGTGCAACCCGAAGATAAATACCACCTGCATATTCCATTCTATCTCGTGATATAATAACCCCTTGATTATTAATAGTAACACGATATGGTTTCACATCATCTTCATTCAAAGACAGGAATACACCTTTCTTGCCATCATTGCTCTCTTCGATCCGCATCAAAATGCCAGTTTCACAACCGGCCGTACATTTAAAGAGAGTATGAATAGCGATATCCTGGTAAGACTCATCCAGGACAAGCATACCACTTCCTGCTTTAGCAGTTCCTGTGATTTCACCTTCATTTGCTTGCCATTCAGCATTGCCTACAATCTTCCATCTATCCAGATTGGACCCTTCAAAAATATAATCTGGCATAAAACTCAGCCCGAGATCCGGGCCTCCCGTTTCTACTGGTGCTTGTGCCGAGACAAGCAGTGGAAAACTGATCATCACTATTACAGCTGCAAAATATCTCATAATGAAATCCACTACTTAGAATGTTAATTATTAATACTATAAAGGTGCTTTCGCATGTGTTTAATTTTTAATCAGGCAGAGAAAAGACTACATAACCGCCCTGGGGAGCGTCATCTTCATTTTCATACTCCGGAGTATCAATTCCCCAGGTAAGAGTACTTGTTGCTGTAATGGCCAGGTAGTACTTCCCATCCACTTCATACATAGTGGGGAGGCCTTCAGTCGCTTTCGGGAGTTGACCAGCCCAGAGCTCCTCGCCGGTTTCAGCATCAAAGGCATAGACCTTCCCATCCCCGGCGGTAGAAAATAGCAGACCGGTGGATGTGACGATCATTCCATTTCGCTGGGCTTTGAGCACGCCGGTATTTTCTTCCGCCCCTTGTTCCATCGCCAGCTTGTCGGTTCCCAGTGGCCGACGCCATTTTATAGCTCCTTCATTCAGATCATATGCTATAATTGAAGACCATGGCGGAGGCATGATATGGGCAAAATCCAACCCCCATCCCTGAAGGTAATATCGGTCGGAAGGCACCTCAATACCTTCTGGATACGGAGGACCCAGACGACCACCGCTGGTTTCCACCGGACGGAAGTCCTGCCCGCCCGGGGCGCCCCCTTTAGCGACCACAGGTCCCTCCAGAGTGGGTACAATTTCTCCTTCGCGAGTACCCCCGAGATAACGATATAATCCGCTGATATCCTGCTCATTCAGATATGAAAATGCGGGCATCTTACCCTGTCCCGAAGTAATAATTTGCTGAAAATCATCCGAACTTAGCCTGGTTTCCATATCGATCA
>CAYYRO010000216.1:0-2931 GCA_964474075.1 uncultured Methylophaga sp. | reverse complement strand
CAGCGGGGAGTAGGCGTCGAGTTCCTCGACTGCCTGGAGGCCGGGACGGTGGCCCTCGCCGGGGTCGCTCGCGTTGGTGCCGTCACAGACCGTCGAGATGCCCAGCTCGCGGGCGGCGTCGAACATCTGCGAGAGCCGCATCGTCCGGCAGTGATAGCAGCGCTCGTCGTCGTTCTCGACGAACGCGTCGCTGCTGAGTTCGCTGAACTCCGTTATCTCGTGGCGGATGCCGATCTCCTCGGCGACCGCCTTCGCGTCTTCGAGTTCCGCCTCCGGGAGGGTCTCGCTCCGTGCGGTGCAGGCGACCGCGTCCTCGCCCAGGGCGTCGTGTGCCAGCGCCGCCACGACGGACGAATCGACCCCGCCCGAGAACGCCACCAGCACGCCGTCGCGCTCGGCGAGGGCCGCGCGGGCCGCCGCGAGTTTCGCCTCGACGCCGTCTGCTGTCATACCTCTCCGTTCCCGCCGCGTCGCCAAAAGATTCCCGCATGGAACGCCAGCGAGGTACAGGTTCAAATAGGAGGGGGCGGCCATCCCTGCCCGTGACGTGACCCCGGTCCGGGGCCGGCCAGCGAGCGCGGTGTCGCCGCTCCGGGATGAAGACGGACACCGCCTGTTCGCCAATGGCATGACCGTCGGGCTTATTCCGGCCGCCCGGAAATGAGGGGGTATGAACCGGCTCCACGCGCGCTATCCCTTCATGGCGGCGGCGCGCTCGGCGGTCGAGGCCGCCGACGTCGACCTCGGTGAGGTGGTCGCCGAGGGCGGCGCGCCCGTCGAGCGCGGGCGCGAACGTGTGGAGCGTGCGCTGCTCGAAGGGACCGTCGTCTCCGAGACGCCGCGTCGCTGGAGCGACCGCGCCGAACTCCTCTCCTATCCGGTGGCGCGGGTCCTCGTCTCGCTCGTCGACGCTCCCGGCGCGGTCGAGAAATACGCCGAGGCGGAGGCGGCCGCGGCCTACGACCGCCTCCGCGAGGACCTCCAGGAGAGCGCCGACCTCCGCAGTGCGACCGCACAGCTCTCGCTCTCGGAGTTTCTCGCGGATTTCGACCTCGCGAGCGACGTCACCCCGGTCGGCGACGGCCGTGACGACCCGGAGGAGTATCGGCTGACGGTCGCGGCCTACCTCCCGCTGGCGACGGGCCTCGACGGCGACCGGTGGCGGCTGGTGACCCGCGAACTCGACGACGGGGAGGTGCCGGTCTCCCGCGAGGAACTGAACCGCCTCCTCCGGGTGGCGATTCGTCGCCGCGTCGCTGAGGGACTACCCCTCTCGGTCCCCGAGGAGATAGCGACGGCGCTCGACGCCGAGGTCGAGGCGCTCCGGGACGCGCTCGCCGAAATCGACCTCTCTCGTGACATCGACACCGTCGTCCCGGGGCTCTTTCCGCCGTGTATGGCCGCGTTGCTCGACCGCGCGCGTAGCGCCGAGGAGTCGCTCCCAGCGCACTCGGAGTTCTCGCTGGTCGCCTTCCTCTCCAGCATCGGCCTCGACGACGAGGGGATGATGGCACTCTGTGGCATCAACGACCCCGCGAGCGCCGAGCAACTGCGCTACCGCGTCGAGCGCCTGCGTGAACGCGAGGGCGCACAGTACGCCCCGCCGTCGTGTGCGACGATGGAGGCCTACGGGGACTGTGTGAACAAGGACGACCTCTGTGCGGAGATTTCACATCCGCTCGAATACTACGAGGAGCGCCTGGACCGGGCCGACGCGCCGGTCGACTTCAGGGACGTCTAACCCCGGACCGCGAGGTAGTACCCCGCGGCGGACATGAAGAGGATGAACAGCACCATCGCACCGACGAGTGCGAACGTGCCCGCTCCGGCGAGTTCGGCACCGTAGGTGGCACTCACGGCGATGACCGCTACGAGAAAGAGCAGCACCCCGGCACTGGATACTGCGATTTCGACGGCCGTCTCCCGCTCAATCATTATCGGGCGTACCCCCGGCGTGCGCAAAAGGGCTTCGAAGCCGCCGCTACCCCTAAACCCCTCCAGCACCTACGTTTCGACTGGAACGACGATGACGCACACCGCACACACACCCGCGTCAGGAAAGACAGCCCTCGCGCCCGACATCCGTGAGATGGACGACCGTTCGGCCCGCGCCTGGACCGAGCGCATGGCCGTCCGCGCGCTCGGTGCGGGCCGGTACGAGGTCGAGAGCCAGAGCGGCGCGATTTACACGGTCGACCTCCAGTCGGGGGAGTGCACCTGTCCCGACCACGAGCACCGCGGCGGCCGCTGTAAGCACATCCGCCGCGTGGCCATCCAGATAAATCAGGGGCTGACGCCGCCGCCCGGCCGGGTCCGAAGTACGTGTCTGGCCTGTGGCGAGATGGCGTTCGTCCCCGAAGGCGCATCTCCCGAACTCTGTCTCGGCTGTCACTTCGCGCCCGGTGATACGGTCCGGGACGCCGAGACCGGCGACCTGCTCGTCGTCGCCGCCGTTACCGAACACCGTGCCGGCGAGACGGCCATCGAGGGGACCGACTACACCGTCGCGAGCTATCCGGCCAATCGGACGTACGACGCCCACGACCTGGTCGTCGAGGTGGTCTATCCCTTCTCCGACGACCCGGACACCGCCTTCGAGGACCGCCGCCGGTACTCGTTCCCGATGGGTCGACTGACCCGGCGCTAGAACTCCTCCAGGTCGGTTCGCTTCGAGCCGCCGGTGAGCTCTTCGAAATCCGTTCCTTCTGCGAGCGCCGTCTCCTTCTTGACCCGGTAGTTGCCGCCGTCGGTCGTATAGAGGTCGCCCGGGTGGAAGAAGTACCAGTCCTCGCGGTCGAAGCGGACGGCGATGCGGGGTTTGGCGCCGAAGTTCCGCGAGAAGTAGACGAGCGCTTCGACCTCCTCGCCGGTGAGGTAGATGGGGTCGCCGGCGCTCGATTTGGCTTCGATAGCGTAGAAGACGTCGCCGTC
>CAYYRO010000215.1:0-2950 GCA_964474075.1 uncultured Methylophaga sp. | reverse complement strand
CTCCGACGGCGTCCACGTCTACAGCCACGACCACGACATCGTCGACCAGACCGAGGTCCGGAACTTCCGGACCGTCGTGGAGGACGACGTCCGCCTGACCTACGACGCGATGGTCCGCGCCGGGGTGCGCATCGGGGAGAACGCGGTGGTCGGCGCCCGGGCGGTCGTCCAGAAGGACGTCCCCGCCCACCACGTCGTCGTCGGGATGCCCGCGAAGAGCGTCGCCGTCAAGCCGGGCTTCGAGGACGAGGCGGTCCCGGTCGACGCCGACCACGAGGACCGCCGGGACGAGCGGGAGCTGCCGTACACGCTCCCGGACGACCTCGACGTGTTCGACGAGTTCGGCCGGCCCGAGCGGCTCGACCGGCCGGCCCACCCCCACCAGGACGCGTAGCGGCGCGCGAGCCATGCGCCGCCGCCCCTTCCTCGCCGCGGTCGCCGCCGGCCTCGGGAGCCTCGCCGGCTGCGCTCGCGGCGTGCCCGGCGCCGGCGGCGGAGACGACGACGCGGGCGACGGGAGCGCGGCCGGCGACGGGACCGGCGGCCCGTCCGATGGCGGGTCCGGCGGCACCCCGGCGTCGCCGGACGTGCGCGTCGAGACGGTCGCCACGGGGCTCACCATCCCGTGGGGCGCGGCGTGGCGCGACGACGGCCTCTACCTCACCGAGCGGCCGGGGCGCGTCGTCCGCGTCGTCGACGGGACGGTCGAGACGGTCGCCGACCTGACGGGCTCGACGGCCCACCGCGGCGAGGGCGGCCTGCTCGGCCTCGCCCTCCACCCCGATGACCCGGACCTCGCGTACGTCTACCAGACCTACCAGTCGGGGCTCGGCGTCCGGAACCGCGTCAGGCGCCACGACGTCGCCGACGGCTGGGCGGTCGAGTCCACCGTCGTCGACGACCTCCCGGGGGCCTCGTTCCACGACGGCGGGCGGGTCGCCGTGGGGCCGGACGGCGCGCTGTACGTGACCGTCGGCGACGCCGGCAGCGCGAACGCCGCCCAGGACCCCGCACGGCTCCACGGGAGCGTGCTCCGGCTGACGCTCGACGGCGAGCCCCACCCCGACAACCCCCTCGACGGCGGGGTGTTCACCTACGGCCACCGGAACCCCCAGGGGCTCGCCTGGCGGGGCGGGGCGTGCTACGCGACGGAGCACGGGCCCGACCACGACGACGAGGTCAACCGGCTCGAGGCGGGCGGGAACTACGGCTGGCCCGTCGCGATGGGCCCGGCCGGCGACGAGCGGTTCGTCGACCCGCTGGTCTCCTACACGCCGACCATCGCACCGGCGAGCGCGACGTTCTACGACGGCCCCGTCGAGGCCTGGCGTGGCGACCTCTTCTTCGGGACGCTGGCGGGCGAGCACCTCCACCGGGTCCGCCTCGGGCCGGACGACGCTGTCCTCGCCGACGAGCGCCTGCTCGACGGCGCGTACGGCCGGCTCCGGACGGCGTTCGCGGGGCCGGACGGCCACCTCTACCTGACGACGAGCAACCGCGACGGCCGGGGGTCTGCCGCCCGCGAGGACGACCGGGTGCTCCGCGTCGTGCCGGCCTGACCGGCAGCGGGCTCAGGGCCGCCGGCGGTCGACCAGCCCGGCCGCGACGAGCACGAGCGAGGCGAACGCGAGGCCCAGCTGGGCCTCGTCGAACCAGAACGGCAGGCCCGGGGCCACCGACCGCAGGAGGACGAGGAGCGTCGAGAGCACGGGGACGTCGCCGGACGGCCCGCCGGGGTCGACGCCGCCCTCGCCGGCCCGCGGTGCGCCGACGAGTTCGCCCTCGGGCAGCCGGTCGGCCTCGTAGGGGATGCGCGTCGTGGCGTACGACCAGACCACCTCGCCGTCGGCGTCCACCTCGACGATGCGGCGGTTCAGCGTGTCCGTGACGAGCGTGTGGCCGTTCGGCAGCCGGTCGGCGTCGCGCGGCCAGTTGAGGGCGACGCCGCCGGCCGACTCGAGGCTCCACGCCACCGTCCACTCGCCGGAGGGCTGGCGGTGGAGCTCGACGACCCGGTCGTTGTCGCTGTCGGCGACCAGCACCGCGCCGTCGCCGAGCCACTGGGGGTTGTGCTGGTGGTTCAGGACGTCGGGGTCGCCACACCGGACGTCGCCGTCCCCGTCGGCGTCGACGAGCTGTCGGGACGCCTCGCCGTAGCCGTCGAGCCGGCAGGCGCCGTCGTCGCCGTCGTCCCGGTCGGCGTTGATGACCTCGACGACGCCCTCGTCCCGGTCGACGACGAGCAGCTGGTTGGCGTTCCGGACCGAGACGAGGTAGCGGTCCTCGCCGATGACGTCGACGTCGTTGACGTGCAGCCAGTCCGTGCGGGTCGGGTCCGCCGGCGCCTCGTAGAACGCGGCCGCGCGCCACTCCCAGGTCACGTGGCCGTCGCCGGTCACGGTGAAGATGCGCTCGGCGTCCATGTCGGTGAGCAGGAACTCGCCGTCGGGCAGCACCTCGACGTCGTGGACCTCGCTGTTCTTCCGCGTGCGGACCGGGAACGAGTACTCGTCGGTCACCCGCGGCTCGGGGTCGGGGTCGATGACCCGGAAGCCCGTCCTGACGCACGGCGCCGCGTACGGCGCGCAGTCGTCGTAGCCGTCGTGCATGAACCCCGCGAGGACCGTGCCGTCCTCCCGGCCGGTCACGTCGAAGTAGGAGTCGGCGGAGCCCTCCCGCCAGACGACGTCGCTGCCCTCGAGGAGTTAGACGCTGCCATCCTCGTGCCAGCCGGGGCCGCCGCCCTGCGAGCCCACCAGCGTGTGGGCCTCGCGGCCGTCGTCGACGCCGAGCGTCGGCGCGAACGCCGCGCTCACGACCAGCGTCCCGAGGAGGTGGGCGACGCCGGCCGCGACGAACAGCGAGCCCCGGTCGGCGTCGGCCAGCGCCCGGCGGGCGGCGTCGAGCATGCGCTGTCCGGTGGTGCGCGAGCGCGGGGGTAAGTGTTCCG
>CAYYRO010000214.1:0-2967 GCA_964474075.1 uncultured Methylophaga sp. | reverse complement strand
CGGCTTCGCGGGGGCCTACAGCCTCTCGTCGGGGGTCTCCTCCTCCCTCGTCGGTGTGGCCATCGCCATCGCGATCGTCCCGCCGACGGCCGTCATCGGCATCGGCATCGCCTGGGGTCTCCCTGCGCTCGTCGCGGGCTCGACGGTCCTCGTCCTCGTCAACTTCGCCTCGATCAACCTGGCGGCGCTGGCCACCCTCTGGTACCAGGGCTACCGCCCGGAGCAGTGGTTCGACGAGGACGCCGCGCGGGCGGCCACCATCAAGCGCCTCGGCGTGCTCGTCGGGTTCATCCTCCTGCTGTCGCTGTTCCTCGGCGCGGCGACCCTCTCGTCGTTCCAGTCGGCGACCGTCGAGAACGAGGTCCGGACCGAGGTCGTGTCCGTCCTCGACCGGCCCGCCTACGACGAGCTCCGCCTCATCGAGCTCACCGTCGAGCAGGGCGGCGTCGCGTTCGCCCCACAGCCGGAGCGGGTGGTCGTCACCGTCGGCGTCCCGCCGGGTGAGCCCCCGGACGGCCTCGCCGACGCGCTCGCCGCCGAGATCAACGACGGCGGGCGCAGCCTCGGCGTCGAGGTCCGCTTCGTCACGATCGAGACCCGGGCCGCCGGCTGAGCGTCGGCGCCGGCCATGACACTAGCCGGCATTTGGCTCTACACGAGGGATATGCCCTCGGGGCGCCTCTCCGGGGTATGGTACGACGCGCACTGGCGGCGGCGCTCCTCGCGCTGCTGCTCGTCACCGCCGGCTGTCTCGGCACGACCGCGACGGCCCAGACCGGTCCCGACGCCTCGGCGTCGGTCAGAACCATCGACGTCTCCGCCCAGGGCTCGGTCACCGCCGCGCCCGACCTGGCCCTCGTGAACCTCGCCGTCGAGGTCCGCGCCGACTCGGCCGACGAGGCCCGGGCCCAGGTGGCCGAGGACGCCGCCTCGATGCGGGACGCCCTGCGGGCGATCGGCATCCCCGACGACGCCGTCCGGACGACCTCCTACTTCGTCGGGCCCGAGTACCGCTACGACCGCGGCGACCGCGAGCTCGTCGGCTACCGCGCCTACCACGCCTTCCAGGTCGAGACCGGCGTCGACCGGGCCGGCGAGGTGATCGACGCCGCCGTCGAGAACGGCGCCTCCCAGGTCCAGGGCGTCCAGTTCACCCTGGCCGACGACACCCGCGCCGAGCTCCGGAGCGAGGCCCTGAACGAGGCGATGGGCAGCGCCCGCGCCGACGCCGAGACCATCGCGGCCGCGGCCGGCGTCGGCCTCGGCGACCTCCAGTCGGCCTCGACGACGAACGTCGACTACCCGCGGCCCTACTTCGCCACGGCCGAGGCGGGCGGCGACGGCGCCCGGACGGTCCTCGAGCCCGGCCCGGTGACGGTCAGCGCCTCCGTCTCGGTCTCCTACGCCATCCGGTAGGCGCCCGGCTGTTCGCCCCCGCTCTTCCTGCGCTCCCTGTCCTCGCCCGCTCAGCGCTCGCTCCGGGACGGCAGCTCCGGCTCGTGGCCGATGGCCTCGATGGCCGCGGCGAGCACCGCGTCGACGGACTCGACGGTGGCCGCGCCGTCCGCGGTCGCCGTCCCCGCGAGCGCCTCGTCCTCGGTCACGCTCATGTAGTGGTCGGCCTCGACGTCGGTCGAGCGGTCGGCCTTGTTGGCGACGGTCAGCACGGGGACGGCGCCGAACCGCTCGGCAAGCCGGTCCCGCAGCTCGAGCTGCGCCTCGAGGGGGTACCCGCACGAGCCGCTCGGGTCGACGAACACGAGGACGACGTCCGCGAGGTGGGTGAGCGCGGAGACGGCCTGCCGCTCGATGGCGTTCCGCTCGTCCTCGGGGCGGTCGAGCAGCCCGGGCGTGTCCACGAGCTGATAGCGGATGCGCCGCCGCTCGACGTGGCCGACGTGGACGCCCTTCGTCGTGAACGGGTACTCGGCGATCTCGTTCCGCGCGTTGGTGACGGCGTTCACGAAGGCTGACTTGCCCACGTTGGGGTAGCCCGCGACGACGATGGTGGGGACGTCGGGCCGGATGTCGGGGAGGTTCCGGAGGGCCTCGCGGGCCGCGGCGACGCGCACGAGGTCGCCGGAGACCTCGTCGACCACGTCCGCCATGCGCGCGAAGGCCTGCTTGCGGTGCTTCCGGGCCGTCGCCGGGTCGGTCCGGCGCACCCGACCCTGGTACTCCCGCCCGAGCTCCTTGGTCTTCCGCGACGCCCAGGAGAGCTCGGAGAGGCTCGCCCGGAGGGCGTCGACGCAGGACTGGTCGGCCTCGCCGGGCGGGAAGTCGTCCGTCGCGGCGAGGACCGCCTCGGCGAGCTCGGCGTAGAAGGGCGCGACGGCGTCGAAGTCCGGCCACTGCCGGACGACGTTCGCGAGGTTGTCGGCGAGGACGTTCGAGGCCGTCTGGAGCATCGACTCCTGGGCCTCGACGCCGTGCTTCGCCCGGCCCGCCCGAGCCGCCCGCGAGAACGCCTGGTCCACCAGCTCCTCGGCGGTGGGCGTCGTGGGCAGGGCCTCGAACTCCATGGGCGATTCGTACCCGGTCTGGCCGTAAAAGCCGTGTCTTTGTGGTCTCTGACGGCGTCAGGCCCGGTCCCCGATCCACCGGGCCCACCGTGTCCTATGCGAGCCCGTGGCTAGAGACTTAAGCCCCGCCGGCCCCTCATCGGCGAGTATGCGCTTCGTCATCGTCGGCGCCGGCCGGGTGGGGCTGCGGACGGCACGCGTCATCCAGGCCGAGGGCCACGAGGTGACGGTGGTGGAGCCCGACGCGTCCCGCGCGGAACGGGCCCGGAAGCGGGGGTTCACCGTCGTCGAGGGCGACGGCTCCCGGGAGGCCGTCCTCGTCGAGGCGGGCATCGAGGGGGCCGAGGCCATCGGCGCGCTCACCGGGAACCTGAACGTCAACTTCGCGGCGGCGATGATTGGCAAGCACTTCGGCTGCCGGACGGTCCTCCGGGTCGACGAGGAC
>CAYYRO010000213.1:0-2983 GCA_964474075.1 uncultured Methylophaga sp. | reverse complement strand
TCTTGGTCGTGATGTCCCCCAACTGGCTCCGGAGCGCGTCGACGACCTCCTGGGAGGGCCGGTTACCGGGGGCGTAGTCCAGCTCGACGACTAGGACCCCTCCGCCGGTCAGGTAATCCTTGTACTTGGCGCCGGGGCCGCTGCCTCCGGTCGGCAGGGAGTAGGGACACCCTGCGATGACGACCAGGAGAGCAAGGACTGGGACGGCCAGGGAGGGGACGCGGCTGGACACGCCGGTCTCGACCGGCGGGGCTGGGCAAAAACCTTGTCGTTTGAGGTCGAGGCCTGAGGGGTCACTGCTGCTCCAGGCGATCGGCCAGCTCTTGGGCCAGCTCGCGGGCTTCCTCGCCCGAGAGCCCCTCCAGGAGCGCGCGGCCCTGAAGGTAGGCCTGGCTGGCACGCTCCGGCTCCCCGGCCTCGACGGCCATGTCGCCCTCGTCCAGGCCGGCGGCCGCGCCCGTGGTGAGCGCGATCTCGGTGCCTGCCTCCTCGGCCAGGGCCCGGCACCGGCCGAAGGCCTTGATCGCCTCCTGGGTGGCTCCGCGGTCCTTGCGGAGGTGGGCGAGCGCGTAGGCGGTCAGGGCCTGGATCTCGACACCGGCGACCGTGCCGGTCTCGTCGGCCAGCTCCAGCGCGTCACGGTAGGCGTCGGCCGCCTCGCCGGGTCGGCCGGCCTGGTGGTGGGCCAACCCTAGGTTGTGGGCTGCCCGAGCTGCGGTCTCGTAACCCCTTGGCGTGTCGGGCTCCCGCCCCAGGGCGATGGCTTGCTTGTAGACCGTGAGGGCGTCGGACGTGTCACCGGTCTCCTCGTACGTGGCCGCCAGGTTCAAGCTGGCCAGGGCGGCGGTCTCCCGGCCGTCGGCCGTCCCGGACTCCCGGGCCATGGCGATGGCCTCCTGGTAGCGGTGGACGGCTGCGCCGGTGTCCCCTCGGCGTTCCAGAGCGTTCCCGAGGTTGTAGCTGGCCCGAGCGGCCACCTCAAGCCCGGGGCCGGAGTGGGCGGCCTTGCCTAGCTCGATGGCGTGTTCGTAGGCCTCCTGGGCGGCGTGGTCGTCCTCGCCGTCTTCCCGGAGGAGGCCCAGGTTGTACTCGGCCTTGGCGGCCAGCTCGCGTCCCTCCCGGGTCCCGGCGCCGGTGCCCAAGTCGACCGCCTGCTCGTAGCTCTCGATGGCGACCTCGGTCTGGCCGTCTTGCCGGGCGGCGAACGCCTGGTCGAAGGCCTCCTGAGCGGACGTCTCGAGAGCCGAAACCCGGGGCCCGGTGTCTTCCGGATCGGGAGGCGGGGCAGCCGGCATCGCCGGGGCTTAGGGGCCCCGGGGATAAGACTCGCTCGGATGGGGACCGGTGGCCGAAGGTGGGGAGATGTTGACGTGACGGACCCTGATCCTTGGGCAGGCCGGCTAGCTCGGTGGCCGTCGTGCTCGCAGAGCGGCGGGACCGGCGGGATCCCGACGGTGTCCCGGTGGTCGTCTAGCTCGGGTTGCCGTCGAGGATGGCGTGGTCGGCTGGTCCCGGGGCGTTGTAGAACGCCGTGACGAACTGGGTGTAATCCTGCTCCAACACGGCGCAGAACGCGCCTTGCTCGACCGGGCATTGGTAACCGGGCCAGACGCGGGTCTGCAGCGGCCAACCCCGATCACGGAAGTTGAGGCTGCAGAACTCGTCCTGGCCGTTCTCGCACCGCTCGGTGAAGTTGGCCATGACCGCATCCAGGTCCGAGCGGTCCATGCGGTGGTAGAGCGGGCTTTCACCCTCGACGGTGAAGAACGACCACTCGCCCGTGATGATCGACGCGTTGTCGCTGACCCGCATCATGGCCATGAAGGACTGAGCCAGGGGACTGCTGGGGTCCCAGGTCATCTCGAAGACGAGGGTTTCGAGGGATGGCTCGAGGTCGAACTCGCCGCGGCACAGGGGGCCTGCCAGCGTATCGTAGTCGCAGTTGTTGTCCCGGACGAACGCGCCGTCGGCCGGCCCCACACCGACGTCCAGGCCGAGCCCCCATCCGTAGGTGAGGAAGCCGGCGACCTCGAACTCCTGCATGAACGGCTTGTCCTGAGCCAGGTGACTGAGCAAGAAATCGAGCTGGCTGGTCTGACCCGCTTCGGCGTCGACGGTCTGTTGGGAAGAGACGAAGCCGGGGGCTCGAGCCGTGATGGTGTATGTGCCGGGGTCGATGGGCCCGATCTGGAACCCACCGGTGGGACGGGTCTGGACCGTGAGGTTGAGCTCGACCACGGTCACGTTGGCCTTCTCGATCGGGGAGACCGCTGTGTCGGTCACGACCCCCTCGATGACCGCCATGTCCTCGCCGGGATCTGCTCGGCTCCGCGTGATGTCGTCGCCGGACCCAGCCCCATCCTCGCCGCCCCCCAGGCACCCAGCCAGGGGAGCTGCAAGGAGCAGGAGCACCAAGATGTATGCACGCATCGCTCCATGCCTCCGCTTGAGGTAGGATGCTGTTGCGCGTTATAAGAAACCTCTTGTCCACGAGGTGAGAAGACAGGGGCCCGAGGATGAGCCGGGCGGACGCCCGAGGGGGCAGGGGAACGCGCCCGGCGGGACCGCAGGGCCGCCGACAGGCGGTCCAAGGATACGTCGAGCGGGAGTAAGCTTCTGAGGGAGCGCGCCCGGCTGGATTTACGCACGGGCGAGGCCCGTGCTCTCGCTGGACAGACCACGGTGACACCTAGTCCAGCGACGAACCCAAGGGTTCTCACCCCGCCGGGCGCGCACGCTGTTCTCGAAGAGCGCGCCCGGCGGGATTCGAACCCGCGACCGCTGGCTTAGGAGGCCAGTGCCCTATCCGGACTGGGCTACGAGCGCCGACGTAGCCGGCACTGGACTCCTCCATAAAAGGCCAGTGCCCTGCGAGACATCGCGAAGCGATGTCGAGCGAGCACGAGCGAGGTCACGAGCTCGTGCGGGATCCGGACTGGGCTACGAGCGCCGACGTAGCCGGCACTGGACTCCTCCATAAAAG
>CAYYRO010000212.1:0-2988 GCA_964474075.1 uncultured Methylophaga sp. | reverse complement strand
GGGCTCGCCACACGCCGCGCAGGTGAGTGATGGGGTCGGTCGGGACCGCTGCCCGGTCGATTCGTCCGCCTCGTCGGATTCGGTCGTATCGAGGCCGACCGCGTCGTTGATGCCACAGTACTGCGTCGCGGCGGTGGCGCCGACCCCGAGCGCACCGAGCCCTGCGAGCAGGCCGGTCGTCCGCTTCCCGCGTCGGAGTCTACGCACCGAGACGATGGCCAGGGCGGCGGCGAGCGCTCCACGGAGCAGTCGGTCGCGACCGCCGACGTTCTTCTTTTCGTCCATACCGGTACAACGGCCTCCGGCCGTTTGTAGCTGTTCCCACTGGCCGTCGGCCCGAGTCCGTTCCCTGGCGCGAGTCACCCCTGCCGGGGCGCCCGACTCGCCGTGGCGTCGACGACCCGCAGGTCGTCGTCGACGGTCAGCGTCAGTGCGGTGTCGTCGATGGTCATCGTGAACCGGGCTTCGAACGGGTCCGTGGAGATGACCTCCTCGTCGTAGTCGAGGAGGGCCGCGTAGAACCCCGACCCGGGCGTCGGTGCCACGGGGTTGATGCCGCTCGCGGCCAGGTGGGCCAGGAACTCGTTGGTCGCGATGAGTCGGCCCAGCGCGAACGGCGTCACCTCCTCGTGGATGCAGTTCGTACAGCGCGCGTGGAGCTGGACGGCGTGCCGGCAGTGACACCGCCCACAGAGCGTGTCGGTCGTGGCGGGCTCGTGGTCCTCGCAGACGGCGACCGCGTGTTCGACGGGCGCCGCACAGCGCGGGCAGATGCCGCTGGCCAGCGCCAGGAAGTCGAGGTGCCCCCACGCGGCCGCGGCCTCCGTCACCTCCCTGGTGGTTCGGCCCTTGATTCCCGCCGGCGGGAGCCGCGCGTGGCCGATGTATCCGTGGCCAGCCGGCCCGATGAGCGTCCCGGGGGCGATGGCCTCGCCGTACGTGCCGACGCACTCGGGGCAGGCCGTCCACAGGCGTTCGTGGTCGTAGCCGATTTCGGCGTGTGCCCCACAGTAGGGACACGGCCAGCGGTCGGGCGTGCTCGGTTCCAGCACGGGTGCCTCGGTCACCGCCCCGGAGAGGACGGCCTTGACGATGCGCTTGGCAGCCTGCCGGAGTTCGTATCCTTCGTCGGTCTTCCGGACGAAATGACCCCCGAGCGTGTCCAGGTGATAGCTGAAGTTCCCGGGGTTGTCGTACTCCACCCGGTCGAACAACTCCGAGAACAGGAGCGGCCCGTCGGCCTCCCCGAGCACCTGCAGGATCTGGATGCGGGTCTCGTTCCCCAGCACGCTGAACGCCTCGTCGGGGGACAGCATCGGTGACTCTTCCTGTGACATCTGTTACCACGCCAGTACGGAAACGGCACTCTGGCGACCCTGATAAGTGTATTCCATACGACAGCAAGTCGTGCGGGCGAATCACAGCGAGAGCGCGTCATAGACGACTTCCGTCGGCTTCCACGCGGCCCAGTCGGGGCGCGTGACCGTCGTCTCTCCGTACGCGTCGAAGCGAATCACGGTCCGAATCGACCGCGTCTCGTCCCCGTCCCGATAGCGGCGTCGCTCCACGACCTTCGAGAGCCGGCCGGTGTCCCTGTCGACGTAGACGCGATAGGAACTCCCGTTCAGGATGTCCTCGTCGTCGATTCGGTGGAAGTCCGCGTAGCCGTCGGCGGTCGTCACCCCGACGACGAGGTGCTGGGACGTCGTGTTCAGGTGTCGCAGCGCGTGCTCCCCGACGTTCGCGTCGAGGTAGTCCTGCTTCGCGCGGACGAACGCGTTGTACTGTGCCGTCGTTTTGGTCCCCGGCCTGTCGATGACCGCCTTCCGCGTCGGCGCCGTCGCGTCGCCGACGGCCGTGGCCTTCACGTGCTCGCCGAAGTAGAGGTGAGAGGTTCCCCACCCGGTGTCGCTCCGGTAGTAGAGGGTCGAGCGAACCTGGCGGCCCTGTGGGTCGTACCGATAGCTTCGCTTCGAGAGGAGCGTCTGGTTCGACGCCGGCGCGTACGTCCGAACCACCATCGTGTGGGACGTCTCTCGCGTGTTGAGCCGCGCGTGCGACCACAGGGCGGACGGCGAGATGTCCGCGGAGACGAAGTACTCCTGCTGGTCGGTGAGCTGTCGGTGGGGATCGAAGACGGTGGTCGTCGTCGCGAGCACGAGCAAGAGACAGAGAAGCAGGAGTCGCTTCCGGCCGACTTCTCCCATCGGTGTTCCCCCAACGGGGGATTTTCATAAATATACTGCCCCTCCGTGGGCGGTGCCCCCGGTCTCGCCGGGGATGAACGACCCTCGTCGAGCGGGTCCAAACGCTTCTTGCCGTGGCAACTAGATGGTGTGTATGGGACGCGGCGTGGTGGCCAGCGTGCGGGCCGCGCTCGGTGCCGTCCAGCCGCCGCCCCGGCTCGTCGACTGGTCGCTCTTCTGCCTCGTCGTCTTCGAAGCCGCCTCCGGTCTGACGTCGTTCACCATCGGCACGCCGGCGGGCTGGCCCCTCTTCTGGGCCCACCGTATCGCCGGGCTGACCATCCTCGTTCTCCTGGGATTCAAACTCGCCCGCGTCCGCGACCGGCTCGTCGACTACTCGCAGTGGCGCGCCTCCACGCTCCTCTCGGTGCTGACGGCGCTGGCGGCGCTCGGGTCGCTCGCGACTGGGATCGCCTGGGTGTTCGGCACGGACGTCCGGGTCTCCTACTGGACGCTGTTGAGCGTTCACGTCGGGTTCGGACTGGTGCTCGTCCCGCTCGTGGGCTGGCATCTGACGACGCGGTTTCGGCTCCCCCGGCGCCGCGACTTCGACCGCCGACGGACGACGCTGCGGTACACGGGGCTGCTCGTCTGGGGCGCCGTCGCCTATCGAACGCAGGAACTCGCGAATAGCGTGCTGGGAACGCGGGGCGCCGCCCGTCGATTCACGGGCTCGCAGCCCCGTCGGGGCGACGGCAACGAGAGCTTTCCCGCGGTAGCGATAGAGGACGAAGCCCGAAAA
>CAYYRO010000211.1:0-2990 GCA_964474075.1 uncultured Methylophaga sp. | reverse complement strand
ATTCTTGCAGAGGCATCTTCCTACCCCCACTTTTTAAAATAAATAGACGCATTCGATGCGTCTCTACAGATATTAAATATATTTATTCGTTGTCATAGCGGTCCAGCCGAAATTGTTTGCCCAGATACAACTGTTTGGCTTCTTCATCCTCGGCAAGGAAATCGGCAGATCCTTCTTTTAGAATCTTTCCTTCAAACATCAGGTAAGCCCTGTCAGTAATAGCGAGGGTCTCATGCACATTATGATCGGTGATGAAGATACCGATATTGCGATATTTCAGTTGGGCTACAATTTCCTGGATATCCTCCACAGCAATAGGATCTACACCGGCAAACGGTTCGTCAAGCAGTATAAATTTGGGATCGGTTACAAGTGCCCGTGCTATCTCTGTTCGTCGGCGTTCTCCGCCAGACAGGCTGTAGCCTTTGCTGTCTACTACCCGTTCCAGCCCAAACTCTTCAATGAGTTCGTCCGCCCGTTCGCGAACCTTCTTCTTCGGCATATCGAAAAACTGCAGTACCGACTCGAGGTTTTCACGCACCGTTAGATTTCGGAACACGCTTGCCTCCTGGGAAAGGTATCCAATCCCCATTCGGGCTCGCTTGTACATCGGCATGCCGGTGATATTCTTTTCGTTCATGAATATCTGCCCCTCATTCGGCTCTACCAAGCCGACAAACATATAAAAGGTAGTGGTTTTTCCCGCTCCGTTGGGACCAAGCAACCCGACGATCTCTCCCTGTTTCACATCAATGGAAACGTTCGAAACAACTTCACGCTTTCGGTAGCGTTTGACCAACCCTTTGCTGTGAAGTTTCATCTGTTTCGAATCATTGGCCATATTATTTTCAGATATCGTGATGCTTATAAATTAAATCATCATAGCGTAATGAGTGTTACGTAATCCCAAATGGAAAAAGTATTACACACATTATGCATTACGCATCATTAATTCCACCATATTGTGATAGCTGGCAGGTTGATTTAAGCTGTTACAACCTCATTCAGAATAGACTCAAAAATTAGCTTACCATCTTCTGAGCCTATCATTTTTTCCACAGCACGTTCGGGATGCGGCATCATGCCAAGAACGTTGCGCTGTTTATTACAAATTCCGGCAATATTGTCTACCGACCCGTTGAAATTAGTATCGTCACTGACATTGCCAGCTGCATCAGAGTATCGGAACAGGACCTGGTCGTTATCCTGCAGCTCCTTTAAGCCTTCATCATCGATAAAGTAATTTCCTTCTCCATGGGCGACGGGAATTTGTAGCACTTGTCCCTTTTCAAGTCCACGCGTATAGATCGAGTTGGTCGACTCAGTACGCAGGTGCACTTGTTTGCAAACGTAGCGCAGTTCCTTGTTGTGGAGCATTGCACCGGGCAAGAGACCGGCTTCCAGCAAAATCTGGAACCCGTTGCAAATACCCAGTACCGGTCCGCCCTGTTCGGCGAATTCCACGACTGATTGCATGATGGGGGAGAAACGGGCGATGGCTCCGCAGCGGAGGTAATCTCCATAGGAGAAGCCGCCCGGTATCAACAGAAAGTCGATGCCGGAGAGGTCGGTTTCTTTATGCCACAGAAAGGTGGTTTCTACATTCATGATATGGGCCAGCGCATGATAGGCATCATGGTCGCAGTTGGAGCCCGGAAACGTGATTACGCCAAAAGTTGTAGACACGGTTATCCTTTAATTTCAGTGATTAGTTGAATTTCTTTTAGTATGCTGTTGACCTGGAAACACTCTTCAAACGATCCTTCATATACATTTGCCTTTCCCTCATTGTGTACCTTGAAGGTGAGTTTTTCGGCTTTAGCCTGGCTACATCCGGTGGCTTTCATAAGTTGGCCGATCACTTCGTCAAATGTGTGTTCCTCGTCATTATAGAGTATAACGCGCCACGGGGTCTCTTCCTTATCCTCTTCTTCCTCTTCTGTGAGTACTTCCACAGAGGTTGTTTCCGTTGGATCGGGATCTGGTGTGGGATCGTTTGCTGCAAAAATGTGGAACGGATCTACCATAGGCATCTCCGTTTAGTTTTCGTTGATCGTAATTTCAAAATCTTCCATTACTTCGTTAGCCAGTAATTTAGTGCAGGCCGTTTCTGCAATCTCGCGGGCCTTTTCTTTTGAATCGGCCTCGATATCCAGCTCAATAAGCTTGCCGATTCGCACTTCGTTTACTTCCTTGAGCCCCAGGTTTTCCAAGGCGTGATGCGCTGCCTTGCCCTGAGGGTCTAAAATGGATTTTCGCAGCGTTACGTTTACTTTTGCTTTATACATAAGTGAGTTAATTCAAATTGTATTTCCCGTCATTTAATAGATCATGTTGACAGGTTTATAATAGGTTAACAAAATGCCCTGTAAAGTCAGGAAAATCAGTTGTCAAAGTTAATAGTTCTAGGGCTTAGCTGCTAACCTGAATTTCCTACTATATTCGAAACGCGGATGAGCCGGATTGAGCAGATAAAGACTTATAAAAAAGCTATTAATAAGCTCGTATCTTTTGGGGCACAGTGCACCGTGCCCGTAAGGTAAAATTAAGGTTCATCTTAAGTTTACTTGTCTAATTTTTGAAGTATGATATCTAGGGCTTTCTCTTTTGAATGCTCATCCATATCGATCCACTCCACGAAATCCCACCGCTTGAACCAGGTGATCTGCCGTTTTGCATAGCGGCGGGTCTGCGTTTTCATATCCTTGATCATCTTTTCCCGGCTTTTATCACCCTCAAGATAGTCGATGGCATCGCGATATCCCACTGAATTGAGAGCCCTGGTTTCCTTGGTGTATCCCATATCAAGCAGCTTTTGCACCTCATCGAGAAACCCCAGTTCGAACATCTGGTCCACGCGCTGGTTGATACGGTCATACAACTTTTGTCGATCCCGCTTCAATCCAAAAACATACGTTTCATCGGGAATCTCAATCTCATCATCGTCCGAATGGAACGAGCTGAATGCTTTGCCGGTCTGCATCCACACA
>CAYYRO010000210.1:0-2991 GCA_964474075.1 uncultured Methylophaga sp. | reverse complement strand
CGACATGGGAACGCCCGAGAACCCCCACACCGCCCACACGCTGAACCCGGTCCCGTTCGTCTACCTGAGCCCGGACGGCGACAGCGGGGGGTTCGCAGTCAGGGAGGGCGGGACGCTCGCGGACGTCGCTCCCACCCTGCTCGCGCTCGCGGGCATCGAGAAGCCCGACGCGATGACCGGCGAGAATCTTCTTACGCGCGTCTGACGTAGAATTATATGTGCACCCCGAGGAGGTGTAGATATGGCGACGGGGAACGACGCGACCGACGAGAGCGCGTTCGCGGAATTCGAGACGTCACTCGGTCGCCGATGTGCGTACGTCGGCGCCGTCATCGGCCTGCTCGGCATCGTGCTCGTGCTCGTCGGCGGCACCGACCCAGGGATGGTTCCGAGCGTCACGCAACTCGAGAGCTACGTCATCGCCGCGGGCGTCGTCCTCGTCGTCACCGGGACGCTCATCACGTATCTGACCAGACGGTTCGGGCGCTGACTACCGCCCGTCGTAGACCACGTCGCCGTCGACGGCGGTGAGCACCACGCCGATATCGCGGATCGAATCGGCTGCCCAGGGGGATTCGTCGAGCAGAACCAAATCGGCGCGTTTTCCGACCTCTATCGACCCGAGCCGTTCCTCGTCGAACCCGGCGTACGCCGAGCCGTAGGTGTAGGCCGCGAGCGCCGCGGTGACGGTGAGTCGCTGGCCCGGTTCGGGGGCATTCACGGCCCAGTCGACGCCCGCGAGCGGGTCCAGCGGCATGACGTCCGACCCGAACGCGAGCGGGACGCCCGCCTCGTGGAGGTCGCCCAGCCTGTCGGCGAGGCTGGCGCGGTCGCCGAGCCGGCGTTCGTAGAGGCCGTCCTCCCCGGCCCACTTCAGGAAGTTGGGTTGCATCGAGGCGACGACACCAGTTTCGGCCATCCGCTCGACGAGGTCGTCGTCGACGAGTTCGGCGTGTTCGACGCGGTGGCGGTGGGCCGGGAGGTCCGCGTAGGCGTCGAGGGTCGCCTCGATGGCGGCGTCACCGATGGCGTGGGTCGCCACCTGGTAGCCGGCCGTAGCCGCACCCGTCGCGAACTCGGCCAGCCAGTCGGGATCGGCGAGCCACTCGCCGGTGCCCTCGGCGTCGGCGTACGGTTCGCGGAGTTTCGCGGTCCGGGCACCGAAACTCCCGTCGGCGTAGGCCTTGAGCGCGCCCACCCGGACGAACGCGTCGCCGTCGTTCGTCGAGAGGCCGGCGGCTTCGAGGGATTCCCTGTGTTTCGAGAGATAGTTGACGCGCACGCGCATGTCGAGGTCGCCAGCGCGCGCGAGGTCGCGATACGCCCGCGGCGCGTGGCGTGCGCGGGTCATGTCGTGGACGCCGGTCACGCCACGCTCGTGTGCGTACTCGATGGCGGCCGTGAGGAGGTCCCGCGTCCGGGCACGGTCCGGTTCGGTCGCCTCGCGGACGACCTCCGCCGCGGCCTCGACGAGGACGCCCGTGGGGTCGCCACCCTCCCGCCGGACGCCCTCCTCGGGGAGGTCGAGGCTGTCGAGCGCGACCGTGTTGACGCTCACCGTGTGGAGGTCCTCGCGGAACGCCGCCACGGGGCGCTCCTCGCTCACCCGGTCGAGGTCGGCACGCACGAGGTAGTCGCCGCCCCAGTCGGATTCGTCGTAGCCGAAGCCGAGAATCCAGCCGGATTCGTCGGCGGCCGCGTCGAGTCGGGCGACGGCGTCGTCCACCGAGTCGACGCCCCCGAGGTCTGCGTTTCGCAGTCGTTGGCCCAGCGTCACCATGTGGGTGTGGGCGTCGATGAACCCCGGGAGCAGCACCCGGCCCTCGCAGTCGACGACGTCGGTGTCGACCCCTTCGAGGAAGCCGACCTCGTAGGCGCGGCCGACCCTGACTATCTCGCCGTCGCGGACGGCGACGGCCTCCGCCCGTTCCTCGGCGCGGCCGTCGAGTTCCCCGCCGGTGGCGATGGCCGGGTCCGCGAGCGTGTGCACCTCGGCGTTGGTGAAAATCCGGTCCGCTGGTGCGGTCATACCCCCTACTGGGTGGGGTGGGTGCTAAAAAGTAGGGAGGTTCGATGGCCCGTCGTCGTTTCTTCGAACGGAATACGTTCTGTCCTTGTTCAGACAAGCCATTTTTACTAGAATTTATGAACCTTCCCTAACAGGGCTCCGACATGGCATCCGTAGACCAGCCGACATCTCATCGTGACGAGCTCGGTTTGCTCGTCGAACTGGCAGACGAACGGTTCACGCTCGTGGCGGTGCTCGTGACGCTCGGGGCGCCGGTCCTCGCGTACCTGTCCGGCAGCGTCTCGCTCCTGTTCTACGTCCACGTCGCGCTCGGGGCGTTCTGGTTCGGCCTCGATTTCTTCTTCAAGTTCGTGCTCGGGCCCTCGCTGGAGGCCGCACCCGAGGAGGCCGCCGGCGCCGTCAACCGTCACCTGATTCCGAAGATGGTCACGGTCGCCGAACCGCTCAGCGTCGGCGTCATCGGCTCCGGCATCGGCCTCGCGTCACTGCTGGGGTACTGGGCGGACCCATCCATCTGGCTGTGGGGGGCGCTCGCTCTCGGCGTGTTGATGCTCGTCAACGGCTTCGGACCGCTCCACGTCGTCACGACGAAGATGGTGGTCGAACTCGACAAGACCGACCCCGACGGCGAGCGCCTCGACGCGCTGTTCGGCAAGGCCCAGCAGTGGGGCCTCCTCCAGACCGTGTTCATGCTGGCCATCGTCGTGATGATGGTCGGGCTGCGCGGCCTTATCTGAATTTTCGCCACGCGAGTTTCGGGAGCTGGCCGAGAATCTCCGGGAACGTCAACCCGAGTTGCTCGCGCATCGGCCGGGGGTCGTAGTAGACCCAGTGGTCCTGGACCACCCCGTCCGCGATGACTATCCTGTCCATCCCCCGGAGTTCGATCTCGCGGCCGGTCGCCGGGATGCCCTCGTACTCGCCCTCGTGGGTGGCCGTCGTCGTCCACTCCAGCATGACGA
>CAYYRO010000209.1:0-2998 GCA_964474075.1 uncultured Methylophaga sp. | reverse complement strand
TGTCGAACAGCACCTCGCCCTCGACGCTGTCGGCGACGGGCGCGGTGAACACCTCGCCGCCGGGGAGGTTCTTCTCGGCGTAGTCGTTCAGCGTCGTCATCCCGTCGACCGACATCGTCACGTCGGTGGTGTCGCCGCTGACGATCCGGACCTCGTCGGCCGGATCGAGGATGTCGACCATCCGGGCCTGGTGCTCGCGCTGGGCGTCCCAGTCCTTGTTGACGGCGTCCCAGACGAAGTTCTCGTAGGCCTCGGTGCTCATCTCGGCGAGCTGGGCGTTCCCGACGGCGGGGAACTGCGTGAGACACCAGCGCTTGCCGAGGCGCTCCTCCTGGATGGGCCGGTTGGCCTGGGAGGCGGCGGTCATCGTCTCGGGCGGTACGTCCCCGACCTCCGCGGCGTTCTCGAACGCCCGGACGATCAGGAAGGCGTCGGCCGCCTCGAAGAGTGCCTTGTGGTGGGCCGGCGTCTCGAAGTCGTCGCGGTTCCGCAGGTTCGCGCGGCTCGAGCGCGGGCTCGTCCGCCCCTCCAGCGGCGAGGTGGCCCAGACGGGGTTCGCCCCCGCGTCCGCCAGGAGCTCGTAGAACGCGACGACCAGGTCGTCGGCGACGGCGGGCGCGGCGACGACGACGTCGTCCCCCTCCTCGATATCGAGGGAGTGCTCGACGACGATCTCGGCGTGCTCGCGGATCCGGGGGTCCATGGAATCGGGTTCTCGTGGCGGGGGGAAACTCCTTTCGACGACTAGAGGGCCGGCCCGGTCGCCGTCGGATCGGCGGCGGCACCGCTCGACGCCGGTGCAGCGCCGATTGACGGTCGAAACGGTCGAACACCTTAATACGCTGGCAGGATTCGTCTACTCCCAGTGCCCATCGACATCGAGGAGTTCGAGTCCGCGAGCGAGGAGGAGCTCCAGGGGAGCCCGGCCCCCCTCAGGAGTGCGGTTCTCGAGTTCCTCTCGTACAACCCGGACATGGCCTACTCGCGAGAGGAGCTCCAGGGCTCCCTGGAGGTCGACGCGATCCACCTCCTCCACCAGCTCTCGGTCCTCGAGCGCGAGGGGCTCGTCCGCCACAAGGGCCGTTACTGGGCGATCGCGGAGGACTACGAGGACGCCGACGGATCACCGGACCTCTCGCTCTGACGATCCGCCTCGCGCCGTTCCCGGTGGACGGCTCCCGGACCGATCGGGCGGTCCCGGGGGGAGGTCCGGGGTTCGGCTTCGCCGTCGCGTTCCCACTCGTCGGTCACGTGACGGTCCTGCCCGTCCCCGCGGCGACGTGAGCGACGGTCGGCAGACGTTCTGGCTGGACCGCGGACGGCCCCGAGTCATTTACCTCCCCCTCGGCCCACGGTCCACTCGATGATCGACCTCCGCTCCGACACCGTCACCCGCCCCGGAGACGCCATGCGGGAGGCGGCGGCCACCGCGGACGTCGGCGACGACGTCTACCGCGAGGACCCGACCGTCAACGAACTCGAGGCGGCCGCGGCCGACCTACTGGGCACCGAGGCCGCCCTCTACTGCCCGTCGGGGACCATGGCGAACCAGGTCGCCGTCCGGACCCACACCGAGCGCGGCCAGGAGGTGCTCGTCGAACTCGAGAGCCACGTCTACCGCTGGGAGCTGGCCGGCCTGGCCCAGCACGCGGGCCTCCAGGTCCGGACGATCGACGCGGCTCCCCGGGGCGTCGTGTCACCCGAGCAGGTCCGGGACGGCCACGTCGAAGCCGACGACCACCGGCCCGCGGCGGGGCGGCGATCGAGGCCGCGGCGATCGACGCCGCGGCCGAGGCGGCCCGCGACCTCGGCGTCCCGGTCCACGTCGACGGCGCCCGGATCGCGAACGCGGCCGTCGCCCACGACGTCCCGGTCTCCCGGTTCACCCGGGAGGTCGACTCGATCATGCTCTCCCTCTCGAAGGGGCTCGGCGCGCCCGTGGGCTCGGTCCTCGGCGGCCCGGCCGACTTCGTCGAGCGGGCGAGGCGCGTGAGGAAGCTCTTCGGCGGCGGGATGCGCCAGGCCGGCGTCATCGCGGCGCCCGGCCTACTCGGCCTGGACAACGTCGACCGGCTCGCCGAGGACCACGAGAACGCGGCGACGCTCGCCGAGGGCCTGGCCGGGATCGAGGGACTGTCCGTGACACAGCCGGAGACGAACATCGTGCTCGTCGACGTGGGTGGGACCGGACTCGACGCCGCCTCGTTCCTCGACGCCATCGAGGGCGAGGGCGTGCTTGCCGGCAAGTTCGACGAGCGGACCGTCCGGTTCGTCACGCACCTCGACGTCGACGCCGACGACGTCGACGCGGCCGTCGACGGGATCGGGCGCGCGGTCTGACCCTGAGGTACTCCCGTCCGGCCGGTGGGCCACGGTCGATCCGACGGCGTCAGCGCTCCTTGCCCCGCTCGACCCCCTCGCGGAAGCTCACCATGGTCCGGCGGATCATCAGGTAGATGAAGAAGAAGAAGACGACGATGGCTACCAGGAAGAGGAAGATCGGGTCGGTCCACTCGACGGCCATGTCCGGACCTGCGCCCGCCGGGACAAAGCCGTTTCGGGGCGGGGTAGTCGACAACGGCGGATCGGAACCGGCCCGGTTCGTGCGAGTCGAAACCGTCCCGTGGCTTCCGGCGTCCCCCGACACGCGAGCCACGACGTCCGTCGACCGCCCGCCTCGAACGGCGCGTCGATGCGTGTCTCCACCGAGGACTGTCAGGTCGGACGACCGTCGAACCGAACTGACGTCGACCGCGCCGTCGTTGCGACCCCGGCCCTCGATAACTGACGAAAACCGGACGAAGCCGGTTCGTCTGCGTGCCCCGACCCCGTGACGGCGAGTCGGTCCGGGTGCGCCGACCGTCTCGCCCCGACGCGCGAGACCGCCCTCGACTCGCTCTCCCGATGGGGAAAGTTCATGCTTCCGACACACTAACGGCCCGGCGTATGGCCCGCCTCTTGCCCTCCACCCCGGACCTCTCGGCCGCCGAGGAGTCCG
>CAYYRO010000208.1:0-3025 GCA_964474075.1 uncultured Methylophaga sp. | reverse complement strand
ACCACCTTCGGCTACACCGGAAGAAAGAAAAAAGTCGATACCATGGAGGAATAATCCTAGCTTAAAAGACTTTATCTTAAAATTCGATCAATCAAATCATAAAGCCAGTCTAACTTGACTGGCTTTTTGGTTTTTTAAATTAGATGATAGGATGGAAATTTATGGTGTCAACAATTTCAATTTGCTGTTGTCAAAGAATTTTTATTTAAAAGCTTTTTAAATTTTGACGTCTGACATTATATTAAAGCAAGCTTTAATTCTTATTGGATTCAAATACAAATAAATGAACACCCCGGAAATATACATAATGCTGAATAAAAGGTTTGCTTTAAAAGCAATTCAGTTGGCGATCAAATTTTTACGGTCTAAAATCCATTAAAAATATAGTAGTCCCAAATCTTTAAAAATTGTATTTTGAACTATTCTTGTAATGTATAGATATGGCTCCCAAAACAATCTTGAACCTAACTGGTTCTAGGATGGGAGTATTTTAATTATTGAGGAAAAGTAAAACATGCCTGATTATCTATTTCTTGTATTTTATCCAATAGGTATTTTTGGAATAATTCTCGGAATATCCTACTTAAAAATATCTTTTGAAGAAAAAATTGGTACGCTGGTTCTTGGAATCCTATTTTTAACAGTCTCTTATAATTATCTGATAACTTTTTTTGTGGCAACTGGGATTATCGAATTTATTCCGCACTTCCTTGGTACCCATATTCCTTTCAGCTTTTTGGTTTATCCTTTAATTTATTTGGCAGTCGCCGGTAGTTTGGGAGAGAATATCGATACCAAATCAGTTTTGATCCATTCTTCTGCTTTCATTTTCTCTATCTTTCTACTTTCAAATTTTTGGTTAAAATCAGCAGCTTATAAAATAGATCTCATTCAAAGATTTGGACGATTTGAGGCTTGGCTTGGTGTAGAGAATGAATTTTTAATTCCGGGGCCGCTATTTTTAGGATTAAGGATTGTTCAGCTTATCTTTTATCTGACTTTACTCATTCTATTAATAAAAAAGCATAATTTCTTCAATTTAAATTCCAGCATTAAGGGCCAGATTTTAGGTTTTTCCTGCTTTATGGGATTACATTTATTTATTTTAGGCTACTTATTGATTAGATTGCCGAATACCAATTTTGACACATTTTTAATTTTCACCAAACTAACTGGTGCTGTAGCCTTTTTATTTTTCGTTTACTTTTATACCGAGTTAGGGCTGTACTTTTCTACGGAAAATTTTAATGGCGAGGAGGTAGATTTGGAAGAAATTTATCCTGAGATTTCGAGTTTCGATACCAGGATAAAAACTAAACCACTGCTAGAAAAAGACTCCGATTACATTAAAAACTTACCCAAACTCTCTTTAGCATCGAAAAAAAGGTGGTTAGTTATTGAATCACATCTGAAAGATGAGATGCCCTATCTTGAGCAGGACTTTTCTATTAAAAAACTTGAAGCTGACTTAAATATTTCTTCAAAAACAATTGGGAAAACGATCAAATCTCTTTACGAATCCAATTTCAATCAATTCATTAATCAGTTGAGAATTGAATATGTCCTATATAAATTGGATAATGACGCCAAATGGCGATCATATACCGTTGAGGCTCTAGCAAATAACATAGGGTTTAATAGCACCAATAGTTTTTATGCTTATTTTAAGGAATTTACCGGTCAGACCCCACGTGCATATATTTTACAACATGTTCAGAGCAAAAAAAGATAGTTTCTATCGTTTAAACGAATGTTCAGAGTCTATAAGTAAGATAGGTAGTTACAATGGTTCTTATATTGCTAACATTCAGAATTCCAACCCAATCGATAATCTAAGTTAAGCGCTTAAATTCATATAAGATTAGTCTCTATCGCATTTGAATTACCGTTACTTCTATAAAATGTTGCTTTTTAAGGGGAATTTTGATCTCTTTCCCATATCTGAAAGAGATCAAAATCTGTATCTATCCAAAAAATGAATTTCACCGGAGAAAGATACTTTTCAATCGGTCGAAGGTCTAGAATTTTCAAAATAAATCTTGAAGGAAGTCCTAGCCGTATTCTTATGGTTACTCCAATACTTTGTAACCTTAGTTGGCGGACATTGGTGGATATTCCGGTTATCACTACTGGATTTTTCCCAGTAGGAAAATTTAAAACTGATCAGGATTTGAGACAGTGCTGATGTTTTTTTCGATCTACTTATCCGCTTTCTTGCCTATAACCAATGATAATTAGAGTTATGGTTCAAAAGAACATGGCATTGGACTGTGGCCGTTTTATCCGCCGTGGCTGACAAGAGTCGACGTTTATCCGCATTTCCAAGTTGTGTTTTGGCAATCCTGCTGGCATTTCTGATAATCACGTTCTTTAATCTCCAATTGGCATCGATCAAACTCTTTATTTTTAGTTCAAACAAAATCTTAGGTTATTCAGTTTTTGAGCTCATATGAAAAATTGATTTCGAAAAATGGCAATCATAAAAGATTGGTATTTATTTGAATACCAATTTATTACAATAATATTAATTTCTAATTAATTACCATATAAATAAGAAATATGCTGGATATCAACAGTTAATAATCGCTAGCCGAACAAGAACTCCTGTATCATATTAATTGAATGCAGTTTAATAAGTGAGGTCTGAGTCGAGCTTTGACATAAGAGTATTTGAATTTAGTTTGATTATTTAATCCCTAGTTTATTCCTTAAGATCAAATAAAATGTCTAATAATTTTTTCAGCTTCCGTAACGGTATTAAAATATAATATGAATATCCGCTTCTTTGCCAGTTGATAAGAATGGTCTCGTCTTCGCTCGGCCACCGGATTCAAGGATATTAATAAGTGGCGGAAATATACTGCTGCGCCGCATATTTCCCCCTCCTACAAAACAGTACTATAGAACACCGAGCGAAGTCGAGGTGAAACTCAATAAAATTTGGTTACTGGCAGAATTCCGTATATCCAAAAAATAAAATGTGATTAAATGATTTTAAAAAGCTTTTGAAACTTCTTTTCAAACA
>CAYYRO010000207.1:0-3029 GCA_964474075.1 uncultured Methylophaga sp. | reverse complement strand
TGCTCGTGCTCGCCATCTCCTATCTCTTCCTCGGACGGCTCGAAACGGTGACGTGGCGGCTGGTGGCCGGCGCGCTAATCGTCGTCGCCGGCGGCATCGCGGTCTCGCTCGCCTAAGCACCCGAGCGCATCGGCGAGCGCGTCCAGGCGACGCCGAGACAGGCCAATCCTGCGACCGTCGTGACGACGGCCACCAGCAGGATGGTCCAGCGGACCGCCGCCGCGAAGTCGGTGGTGGCCGCGAAGGCGGTGATGCTCGCGCCCATGAGTATCGGCGTCGCGGTGGCGGTGACGCGGCCGAACGACTCGCCGACGCTCACGAGACTGCCGCGCAGTTCGGCGGGCGGGAGCGTCGTGATGATGCTCCGGTACATCGACATGGAGATGCCGAAGCCGAACCCTTCGAGCGCCACGGCGGCGGCCGCCAGCACCATCGTCGGTGCCATCGCGAAACCGGCGAGGCCGGCGCCCAGACAGAGCGTCGCCCCCGCGAGCGGCGTCAGCCGGCTCTCGAAGTGGGCGGTGAGGCGGCCGGCCTGGCTCGCCGACGCGGCGGTGACGAGACTCCCGACGGCGGCGACGAGGCCGGCGTCGCCGGGCGTCCCCCCGAGCACCCGCGCGACCAGCACGGAGTTGTAGGTGAGAAAGGCGATCCAGCTGACGACCGGGAGCCCGCGGGCGACGACGAACGCGACGACCCGGCGGTTGGTGAGCAGGCCCGCGAGTCTGCGCAGGCGCGTGCGCACGTCCGGCCCCCCGCCGTCGGTCCGCATCGTCTCGTGGGGTTCGTCGAGGCCGAAGTAGACCACCGCCGCGATGGGGACGCCGATGGCGTAGACGAGAAACGGGAAGTACCACGCGAGCGCGACGAGCACGCCGGCCAGCGGCGGGAAGACGACCTGCACCAGCCCGGAGCCCATGAAGCGAAATCCCTGTGCGGTCGCCTCCTCCGCGCCGGTGTAGAGGTCACCGACGGAGGTGATGACGACGGGGACGACGCCGGCAAAGCCCATCCCCTGGAGGAATCTGAGCGCGAGCACGAACCGGAAGTCGGTGGTCGCGGCGATGGCCATCCCCGGAAGCGAATAGAGGAGGATGCCGGCGATGAGGACGGGTTTACGGCCGTAGCGGTCGGCTACTGCACCGGCGAGCGGAATCATGAGGATGCCCGGAGCGGAGAAGACGGACATCATCAGCCCGACTTCGGCGACGGAGACGCCGAAGGGGCCGGTGAGCGACTCCAGCAGGGGCGTGACGAGCGACCCGCCGAGCGGCCCCATGACGTTGGCGAGCAACAGGACCTGGAAGTCGGCGTCCCGGAGGACGCTCGCGTCGTCGCCGAACAGCGATTCGAGGATGACCACGTGCGCCCTGCTGAGAGTCGATTACATATACTGTTGACTATCTCCGCGAACGCCGACGGCGGTTATTTTTATCAGGACTCCGCGCGAGCATAACCACATGGCCGAGAACGTCCTCGTCCCGCTCGACGGCTCGGAGCAGGCACAGCACGCCTTCGAACACGCGCTCGTCCAGTTTTCGGAAGCCACGCTCACGCTGTTGAACGTCATCAACCCCGTCAACGCGGGCTACGGCGCACAGGCGTCCATCCCGAGCTACTCCGAGGAGTGGTACGAGGCCGCAGAGGAGGAAGCCGAAGAACTGTTCGAACGGGCAGAGGAGAAAGCCGGGCCGGAACACGACGTCGAGGGGGTCACCGAGGTCGGCCAGCCCTCCCGCGTCATCGTCGAGTACGCCGACGAACACGACGTCGACCACATCGTCATCGGGAGCCACGGCCGCGAGGGCGTCTCGCGCATCCTGCTGGGGAGCGTCGCAGAGACCGTCGTCCGCCGGGCGCCCTGCCCGGTGACCATCGTCAGGTAATCATCCGGAATCCGTTCCCGGGACGTCGGTCTCGTCCTCGGCCTCGTCGATGGCCGCCTCGGTGAGGACGCTCTCGACGTCGACGCCCTGCTTCTCCGCGAGCGCTTCGACGAGCGCACGCTGTTCGGCGACGTCCTTCCGGAGGTCGGTCACGCGCTGGTTGGTCGTCTCGACCTGTTCCTGTGTCGCCTGCAACTGGTCGCGGAGCTGATTCAGTTTCTTGTAGAGCTCCTCGGCCATGTTGGCGACCTTCTGGAGTTTCTTGGCAGTGCCGCCGAGTCCCATACCCCCCGATAACGGACCGGGGTACGTGGCTCTTGCCCTCCGACCCGCTTAAGGGGGCCGCGTCCCCACTCGCACGCATGAGTAGACGCGGACGGACGCTGGCGCCAACCGTGGGGGCCGTGGCCTGCCTCGCTGTCGTCGTCGCCATCGCGACCCCCTATCTCGTCGCCGACCAGGTCGCCCGCGTGAGCGCCTACTACGGGGGCGGCGCAATCACGCCGCTCGCGTCGGGCCTGCTCGCGCTCGTGGGGGTCATCGTCTTCGCGGCCGGGCGCGAGGGCCGGACCGACCCCGGGCTGGCGGCGGGCATGATGCTCGTGCTCGGCGCGGTCTCGTTTCTCGCCGCGCTGCTGTGGGCGCTGACGCTCCCGGGCGACCTCGTCGTCGGAAGCGAAAAGAGCGTCCTCTGGACGGTCCACCGGTGGGTGGTCGTCCTCGCGAGTGGCGTGATGGCCGCGAGCGCGGGCTGGTACGCCCGGGCGCTCGGGTTAGTGTAGGTCGATGTTCGCCGAACCGCTCTCGCGGTCGAACGTGACCTCGAGGATGCCGTTGTTGTAACTCGCCTGCGCGGAGTGCTCGTCGACGGGGACCGGCAGCGAGATGCGTTCCTGGTATTCGCGGTGGTCGGTGGCGGCGCTGACGGTCAGCGTCTCGCCGTCACACTGGAGTTCGATGTCCTCTTTCTCGACCCCCGGAAGGTCGCCCACGACCCGCACCGTGCCGTCCTCCTCGTAGATGGAGACGTGAGCATCGGTCCCGAACCCCGCGTCCTCGGCGTTCATCCCGCCGGTCATCTCGTTCATCATCCGCTCGATCTCGTCGAAGATGTCGTCGAACGGGTCGCGGTCGTCGCGCATA
>CAYYRO010000206.1:0-3052 GCA_964474075.1 uncultured Methylophaga sp. | reverse complement strand
TGTTCGAGAACGGCCCCGCCCAAGAGGTATTCACCGACGCCGACACCCTCAGAGAAGCTCGCATCGCGGTCCCGCCAATCGTCGAGATCTTCGACCGCGTCGGCTTCCCCAGAGAAGATGTCCCCATCACCGTCCCTGACGCCGTCGAGCAGGTCAGGGACGCCCCCGTCTCGTGGACGGCCCTCGGCGAGGACACGCTCCATCGCTCGCCCGCCGGGACGGGCGGCGACGAAGGCGAGGTGGTCTTCGAACTCGACGACGTGGTCTACGACTACGACACTGACCAGGGACCCATCCGTGCGGTCGACGGTGTCTCCCTCGACATTCACGAGGGAGAGGTCGTCGCCATCGTCGGCCACAACGGGTCGGGGAAGACCACCCTCGCGAAGCATTTCAACGGGCTGTTCGACCCCGACTCGGGGACCGCCCGCTGGCGTGGGAACGATCTCTCGGAACTCTCGATGTCGGAGATTGGCCAGCACGTCGGCTACGTCTTCCAGAACCCGGACCACCAGATATTCGAGAACTCGGTGCGCGACGAGGTGGCCTTCGGCCCCGAGAACTTCGGCATCGAGGGCGACGAACTCGACCGGCGCGTCTCCGAAGCCATCGAGGCCGTCGAACTCGGCCCCCTCGAAGACGCCGACCCGTTCAACCTCTCGAAGGGCCAGCGCCAGCGCGTCGCGCTCGCGTCGATTCTCGCGACCGACCCCGACGTCATCGTCTTCGACGAACCCACGACCGGGTTGGACGCCGAGCAACAGGAAGCGTTCATGGACCTCGTCGCCCGACTCAACCGCGAGGAGGACCTGACGGTGGTGATGGTCACCCACGACATGGCGTCGGTCGCCGCGTACGCACCCCGGACCGTGGTCTTAGAGAACGGCCAGAAGGCGGCGGACCTCCCGACCAGACAGTTGTTCGCCGACAGCGAGCAACTCCAGGAGTGGGGACTCAACGAACCGCAGGTGGTCGAACTCTCGAACGCGCTCGCGCCAGACTCCGGGGCGCTGCCGGCGCTCTCGGTCCCGGAGGCCGTCGAGGCGTTCGGCGGGGAGAACGTCTACGGGGGTGACTCGCGATGAGCGCCGCCCCCTCGCTGTACGTTCGCGGTGACTCGCTCTTTCACCGCATCAACCCCCGTGCCAAACTCCTCCTCGTCGCGTGCGTCTCCGTCGCCGCCTACGTCTTCTCTCACCCCCTCTACGTATCCGTCCCTCTCGTGGCGTCGCTGCTGGCGCTGGTGTGGGCGGGGAGCCTGCACAAACTCAAGCGCGTCTGGTTCATCCTCGCGATGCTGTTTCTGGTCGGGTTCGTCGTCTGGCCGTCCTACGAACCGGCGGCGGGTCCGACGTGGGTGTCGACGCCCCTGTTTACGCTCTCGCGCCACGAGATACTGTTCGCGCTGGGCCGCTCCGAGCGCATCGTGACGTTCGTCGTCGCGGGGTTCGCGTTCGTCACGACCACCTCCAACGAGGAGATAATCGCCGGCCTCCGCGGGTTCAAACTCCCCTACGCCTTCTGCTTCGCGCTCGGGACCGCCCTCCGGCTGTTCCCGACGTTCCTCGGCGCAACCGGCACCGTCAAGCAGGCACAGGAGGCTCGCGGCCTCGACCTCTCCGAGGGCGGGCCCATCCAGCGGCTCCGCAACTACGTCCCCCTCCTCATCCCGGTCCTGATGACGGCCGTCCGGCAGGTGAACGCCCAGTCGATGGCGCTCGAAGCCCGCGGGTTCGACACCAGTCGCGAGCGCACGTTCTACGGCGAACCGCCCTTCACCCTCCGTGACTGGGCCGTCGTCGTCGTCTCGCTTTGTATCGCCGTCGCTGCCGTGGCGCTGAGTGCGATGGGTATCGGAGTGCTCTGAGGGCCGTCAGTCGAGCGTTACCCAGGTGAGAAAGCCGATTGCCACCGTCTCCAGGGCGTGGAACAGCGACATCGCCTGCCACGCCGGGTCCGGGACCTTCGTGCTGAACCACAGCGACAGGACCGGGTCGAGCGAGTAGACGTAGAGTGCGAACCCGTTCTCGACGAACAGCAGGAGAGCGAAGACGAGCATGCCCAGCGTCTGTCTGGAGCGCAGCTGGCGGTAGTTACGCCCCCAGACGACCACGAGGACGGCGAGCAACGCGAGGTTCACCCCGGTGGCCAGCCGCGCCAGGTCGATCCAGATGCTCATCGGGTCTGCCTCCTCGGTGCGCCTTCGGGTCCACTGCGCTGGGTTGTGTGTGTGCTCATGAGTCGAGTTGGTCGACGATTGTTTCGATGGTGTCCCAGTGGGTGCGGGCAGCGTCGGTCGGCAGATACACCGCACCGTAGTCGTCACCACTCGCTTTCAGGACGTCGTTGTCGGTCAGGACGTCGAGGTGGTGACGGACGGTGTCGTAGTTGAGGTCGAGGTCCTCGGCGAGCTGGTTCGGGTTGCGCGGCCGGTCGTCGAGCGCGCGCAGAATGCGCACCCGGTTGGGCCCGCCACGCGTCCCCGCCAGCACGTACCAGAGGGCCGCCTCCATTGCTACCAAGCGAGGGGACCGTCCCCCCTAAAGCCTCCGTCCCGACTCCGAGGAGAACGACGCGGTCAGTTCTCGACGATGAACTGCCCGGCTATCTCCTTCACCTCGGCCATCGTTTTCGGCTCGTCGACGCCGTTCGGGAACGGCGAGGTGGCGTTGAGCTCGTTCAGGAAGCTCGCGTGTCGGGCCTCCACGCTGTGGATGCCGAGCGCTGCGGCGAACACCGATTCGTTCGAGACGGTCGGCGCGGCGCCCTTGTACGCGGCGACGCCGGTGTTCTCGAGCGCCTTCGCGACGCCGAGGAACTCGCTCGGCGTCTCGTAGCCAAAGTCGTAGTCGGCTTCCTCGACGGGCGTCCCGCCCAGTTTCTTCACCGTGTCCGTGATGGCGGAGACGTGGGCTGCCTCGTGCGCTCCCACCGTTTCGAGGTGCCCGGGAACGTTCGTCCGGACGTGCTCGCCGAACTCCGAGAGGACCTCCGCGTTCGCCAGTTCGTCGTCGCTGAATCTCTCCAGGCCGTCGCGGTAGAAGGCGTTCTC
>CAYYRO010000205.1:0-3056 GCA_964474075.1 uncultured Methylophaga sp. | reverse complement strand
TACGGTTCCGGCACATTCTCGGTCAGCCGGGACGGCCGTTACGCCTACCCGCTGACCGACGTCACGCATCCGGCCGACGTGGCCGTGGGTCGCAATGGTGAGAGCACACGCCTGACCGACATCAACGGCGTGCTGTTCGCCGGTCGCGACATTGCCGATGCCGAGGAACTCTGGGTGGAATCGAGCCATGACGGGCGGCGCATCCAGGCCTGGCTGGTCAAGCCCGCCGGCTTCGATCCGGACAAGCAATATCCGATGATCCTGGAGATTCACGGTGGCCCGCATTCCGACTACGGCCCGCGCTTCGCCTCGGAAATGCAGCTCTACGCTTCGGCCGGCTACCTGGTGCTCTACGTCAACCCGCGCGGTTCGACCAGCTACGGCGAGGAATTCGCCCAGCTGATTCACCATGCCTACCCCTCGCAAGACCATGACGACCTGATGAGCGCAGTGGATGTCGTCGCCGGACGCGACTACGTCGATTCCGAGAGGCTCTACATCACCGGCGGCAGTGGCGGCGGCGTACTTTCCGCCTGGGCGATCAGCAAGACCGACCGCTTCCGGGCCGCCGTCGTGGCCAAGCCGGTGATCAACTGGTACAGCTTCGCCCTGTATGCCGACGCCTCCGCGTTCTTCGCCAAATACTGGTTCCCGGCGATGCCCTGGGAAGACCCGGAGCACTACATGGCCCGCTCGCCGATCTCGCGCGTGGATGAGGTGAACACGCCCACCATGCTGCTCACCGGCGAGGCCGACTATCGCACGCCCATGCCGGAATCCGAGCAGTACTACCAGGCACTCAAGCTGCGCGGCGTGCCAGCGGCACTGGTCCGCATTCCGGACAGCTCTCACAGCCTGAGCAACCGGCCAACCCAGTTGATGAGCAAGGTCGCCCACATCCTCGCCTGGTTCGAGCGTTACGGTGGGGAGTAAGCCGGCCCGGCCGGGGGTTCATGAGCGAAACGGGAGCACGTCGCTGTACCTTTCGCTTCTACGAGGAACTCAATGATTTCCTCCCCCCGAAGCTGCGCCGCCGTGCTTTCGAACACCGCTTCGATGGCACACCGTCGGTAAAGGATCGCATCGAGTCGCTGGGCGTGCCTCATACCGAGGTCGACCTGATCCTGGTCGACGGCGAATCGGAGGACTTTTCCTGTCGGCTGCGCGGCGGCGAGCGGGTGGCCGTCTATCCGGTGTTCGAGCGACTCGATATTTCACCAATAAATCGCCTGCGCCCCCGGCCGCTGCGCGACCCGCGCTTCGTCCTGGACGTGCATCTCGGACGGCTGGCCGCCTACCTGCGCCTGCTCGGATTCGACTGCGTCTGGCAACGGGAGATGGCGGATGAAAGGATCATCGAACGCTCACTCGCCGAGCATCGCATCATCCTCACCCGCGATGTCGGCCTGCTCAAGGACGGACGCGTGACTCATGGCGCCTTCGTCCATGCTACGCGGCCTTTGGAGCAGCTTGCGGAAATCGTCGAGCGTTTCCAGCTCGAGAATTCATTCGAGCCGTGGACGCGCTGCATGCGATGCAACGAGCCCCTGGCAACGGTGGCGGCATCCGCCCTGCCCGCCGATGCCCTGCCGGAAGACGTCCGCGAGCGCTTTGACCATCTCCGGCGCTGCCCCGGATGCGGACGGGTTTACTGGCCGGGCAGCCACACCGAGCGCATGCACGAACGCTTGTCGACGGTCGGCATCCGCCTGCCGCCGTGGGGTGGCTGATCCACTTCCGTGGCTTTAGCTCACAAGTCACCGAAGGCCAAGCTGGCCGGGCGAAACAGAATTTGACTTGTCGAGGATTGCACCGCGTTCGGTGGTGCCAACCCATCCCACGCCTCAAGGCGTAAAGACGCCTGTTCGAAACAAAAAAGCGCCCACCGAAGTGGGCGCCCGTCTTCCCTTCCCGAAAGGGATGGAAACATTACGGCATGATCACCGAATCGATGACGTGAATGACGCCGTTGGACGTTTCGATGTCGGTCTTGATGACCGTGGCATCGTCGATCTTGACGGTGTCGCCGTCGACCGTGATGTCGACCGTCGAACCCTGAACGGTTTCGGCCTCGGACAGGTTGACCACGTCGGTGGCCTTCACTTTGCCGGCAACCACGTGGTAGGTCAGCACGCTGGTCAGGGCGTCCTTGTCGGCCAGCAGGGCGTTGAGGTCGGCTTCCGGGATCTTGGCGAAGGCCTCATCGGTCGGCGCGAAGACGGTGAACGGGCCTTCGCCCGACAGCGTCTCCACCAGGCCGGCTTCCTTGACTGCGGTCACCAGTGTGTCGAACTGTCCGGCGGCAACTGCCGTCTCGACGATGTTCTTTTCCTTCTTCATGCCGTAGCCCTTGTCCTTGTCGCCATGGTGGTCGGCGAGAACCGCTGCGGAAGCGGCCAGGAAGAGGCTGGCGCCGATGATGGTAATCGTGTTGCGAACGTTCATGCTTGATCTCCGGTTGGTTGGGGTCACGCCGCTTTCGGCGAGGAACGCATCATGCGCCAGGCGCATCAACGCGGAATCAAGCTGAAATGAAGGATTTGTTCGGTTTGTGTGAGGGACAGATCAACGCCCGGCGTCGATCTTCTCCAGCAATTGCCGGGTATCGGCCAGAGCAGGGTGCGATGAGTCGTCGTGAAGTTGCCGATAGGTGCCCATAGCCTGCTGCGCGTATTCGGCCGCCCGCTCGAAGTCGCGGCGGCGCAAATACAGTTCGGCCAGTGTTCTGAGGTTGTCGGCGACGTGGTGATGGCGTTCGCCCAATTCAGCGCGATTCATGCCAAGCGCGCGTTGCAGCAGGTCGACGGCACGTTCGAAGTTGCCGAGGACCATGTGGGTGGCGCCCAGATTCTTGAGGACCAGCGCGATGTCGTGGTGGGATTCGCCGTAACGGTTGTGGTAGATCGTAAGCGCCCTGTCCAGTAGCCGAAGGGCTTCGGCATGATTGCCCTGTGCCCGTGCAACGCTGGCCATCGCGTTGTAGAGCACGGCGACCGAGGGATGGTCTTCCCCCATGGTCGCCTCGCGGATGGTGAGCGCCTGTTCGTAGTATTCAC
>CAYYRO010000204.1:0-3065 GCA_964474075.1 uncultured Methylophaga sp. | reverse complement strand
TGGCCGGGCGCGAAAATAGTCCCAGCCCTGCGGGTTGTCTCTGAAAAAGCGTCACTCCGCGTTGCTCGTCTTTTATTTAGAATAACTAAACGGCTCTCCTCGCGCCTTGATTGACGCTTTTTCAGATCACAACAGTGGCGGAGATGAAAAATAAATAAGCCCTAACAAAAAACCCGCTCAAGGCGGGTCTTTTTATAAATTTAATGATGGCTTAGAACATGCCAAGTTGTAACTGGGCAGATTCAGACATCATGTCACGACTCCAAGGTGGATCCCAGACGAGATCAACATGCACTTTTTTGACGCCGGCAATGGTGCTGATTTTGCCTTCAATATCGCCGGGAAATGATTGCGCCACCGGACAGCCCGGGGCAGTCAGTGTCATTTTGACAACGACATTGCCAGAGTCACTGACATCAATCTCATAGATCAGTCCCAGCTCGTAAATATTGACCGGAATTTCGGGATCGTAGATGGTTTTCAGCATCTCGATCACATCCTCTTTCAGGTCTTCGGCGGTAAATGGTTGTACTGCATTTTCATTCATAAGCTTACTCTGTGGTGATCGAAATATCGTGATCACTGTCCATAGCGGCATGTGCCGTGTGCCAGGATAACGTGGCGCATTTTACCCGCGCCGGAAAATCTTTGACACCGCTCAATACTTCCAGTTTGCCCAGTAAATCCCGTTCACTGGGTTCACCAGTCAGGACTTTATGGACCTGATCATAGATAGCATCGGCTTCAGCAACGGTTTTGCCTTTTAAGGCTTCGGTCATTAATGACGCTGATGCTTTAGAAATCGCGCAACCATTACCGGTAAAACTGACATCGACGATCTTGTCGTCTTCCAGCTTCAGATAAACCACCAGTTTGTCGCCACATAATGGATTATTGCCATGGGCAAAATGGTTGGCATCATTAATCTCACGAAAATTACGCGGATTTTTATTATGATCCATGATCACTTGTTGATAGAGATCGCGTAAATCATTCATCAGGCAAATAGCTCCTGTGTTTTGATAATGGCTTTGATCAGTGCATCAACATCATCATCATTGTTATAAAACGCAAATGAGGCGCGGGCAGTGGCCGGAATATCGTAAAACTCCATCACCGGCTGCGCGCAATGGTGGCCGGTACGAATGGCTACGCCGCGTTGATCAAAGATAGTACCGACATCGTGCGGATGCACGCCGTCGATCATAAAAGAAACCACCGAGGCTTTATCTTTGGCCGTACCGATGATTTCAACACCGGATAATTCATTAATTTTGGCCGTTGCCAGTTCCAGCAAGTGATGTTCCTGGGCGGCGATATTATCAATACCAATCGCCCACATATAATCTATGGCTGCGCCCATACCAATCGCACCGGCAATATGTGGTGTGCCGGCTTCGAATTTATAAGGCAATTCGTTGTAGATAGTTTTGTCGAAACTGACTGACAAAATCATATCGCCACCACCCTGATAAGGCGGCATGGCATTCAATAATTCTTCACGGCCGTATAGTGCGCCGATACCGGTCGGTGCAAACATTTTGTGCCCGGAAAACACATAAAAATCGCAGTCCAGATCCTGCACATCAACCTGCATATGCGGCACTGCCTGAGCACCATCAATCAACACGGTAATGCCTTTGGCATGTGCTTTAGCAGCCATCATTTTGACCGGGTTGATAGTGCCTAAGGCATTAGACACCTGTCCGACTGCCAGCAATTTAGTTTTGCTGGTCAGCATGGCGTCAAAATCAGTTAAATCCAGTTCGCCGGCTTGGGTCATCGGGATAACTTTCAATTTTGCGCCAGTCTGCTCACACAGAATCTGCCATGGAACAATATTGGCGTGATGTTCGAGATGCGAAATCAAAATTTCATCACCAGCCTGCAACATCGGCCGCAGATAACTTTGCGCCACCAGATTGACGGCTTCTGTTGCGCCGCGGGTAAAGATGATTTCTTTATCCGATTTGGCATTTACAAATTGCCGCACTTTACTGCGCGCCTGTTCGTGGGCATCGGTCGCCCGCTGGCTGAGTTTGTGCACACCACGGTGAATATTGGCATTATCGTGGTGATAATATTCGCTAATTTTATCAATAACTTGCAGCGGCTTTTGACTGCTGGCCGCATTATCCAGATATACCAACGGATAGCCATTCACTTCCTGATGCAGGATAGGAAAGTCAGCGCGAATCGATTGTAAATTTAATGCAGACATAAACCTCAACTTCTTGGTAAACGCTGTTCAATAACCCGGGTAATGGCATCACGGATCGCTGGTTCTTCAACCCGCTGGATGACATCTGCCGCAAAAGCAAAAGTCAGCAAACTGCGGGCACTGGTTTCACTTAAACCACGGGTGCGCAGGAAAAATAATGCAGACTCATCAATCTGGCCGACCGCACTACCATGACCACATTTGACGTCATCGGCGTAGATTTCCATTTCCGGTTTGCTGTCGATTTCGCAGCCACGTGACAGCAACAGATTTTTATTTGCCTGATTGGCATCAGTTTTCTGTGCGTCTTTGTAGACCATCACCTTGCCGTTGAATACCGCATGACTCTTGCCGTCCAGCACACCTTTATATAACTCGTCACTGGTGGTATTAGGTACGGTATGGTCAATGCGGCTGTGATTATCAACATGCTGCTCGCCATCCACCAGATACAAGCCATTCATCGTGACATGCGATTGTTCACCCAATAAATCACTGCGAATATCATTACGGGCCAATTGCGCGCCCAGCGAAATATTGTGGTTATGCCATTGACTGCTTTCAGCTTGTTTGGCTGCCATGGTGGCCACATGAAAATGCGACAGTGACTCACGTTGTAATTTGTAGTGAAACAATTCTGCTGAGGCCGCCAAATTGACTTCGGTAATCACATCCGTCAAACCGGTAACGCCCTCTTTACTGGCATATATCTCAATAAAGCTAGCTTGTGCCGATTCTTCAAGCACCACAATATTACGCAAATGCACCGCCAAATCTTCGGTAACACCAGAATTGACGACCAATAATTCGATTGGTTTTTTCAGTTTGACGCCAGCTGCCACAT
>CAYYRO010000203.1:0-3069 GCA_964474075.1 uncultured Methylophaga sp. | reverse complement strand
CGCAGGTGGTAGACGGTGGTGCCCCAGCCGATCTCGACGGCCTCGGACAGGGCGTGAGCGTGGATGCCCGGCTCGTCCTTGACCGCCTCGTAGAGCTCCTCCCGGGTGTCGTTGTCGAGCAGCTCGCTCCGTTCGATCCGGGAGTACATCGGCAACCCGAGCACGGTCGCACCCCAGGAGAGCCGTGGCCAGTAGTAGGCCACAGCACCCACCAGGGCCAGGGCCGCAGCGCTGGCGCCAGCGATGACCGTCGTGGACAGCTCGTCGTCCTGCTCGGGAGCCGGGCTATCGGGCGCCGGGAGGCCCTGTCGAAGCTCGAAGGTGCCCGTGGTGACGCTACCATCGCTGGATCCGCCGGTGACCGTGGCCTCGAGCACCGTGGCTTGCAGGTCCTGGATGGTGACCTGGTCGCCGGTCCCCTGGTCGCCCAAGCGACCATCGGTGATGGTCATCGTGGCCCGATCGGCCTGGAGACCAAGCGGGAGCGAGGGGCTCACCCAGGCATTCCCGTCCCAGTCGACGCTGATCCCACCGGTGTTGACGATGTTGACCAAACGCAGGACACGGTCCTGGAACCCCTGGCGCGCGGAGTCTTCCCAGGACCAGCCGGTCTCCACGCGACGCTGCTCACCGTCGCCATCGACGACCACCACGGTGGCGTTGGCCACGCTCATGGTCATGCGGCCGTTGGCCGAGAGATCCAAGCCCTGGGTGGACCGGGCCAGGGTCCCCTTGGTCAAGACGACCTCGTTGAAGCTGTCCGGGGCCCCCGCGTCGTCCTCGTGGAGGTCGTGGGTCTGGTTCTCCTCGAGCAGCTCCAGGTCCATCTGGTCGGCGGTGAGCGTCGCCTGGCCGCCCTTCTCCAGGGTCATGTAGGCCTCGTAGCGGGAGGCATCCTCGTTGGGCAGCACCGTGATGCTGCCGCCGGTCGCGTCGATCTTCTGACGGCTCCTCTCGGCGCTCCCCTGGAGGCAAGCGCTCTCGTCACCGTTGAAACACGGGACACGGTAGGTCCAGACGTCGATCGCGCCGGTGGGCTGGGGGAACACGATCGAGGTCTGACCGCCGTGCAGGTAGAGCTGGGCGCTGGTCGTCTCGGCCGTGACGCCCTCCATCTGGACGGGGGCCTCGACCGTGGCCTGGCTGGCGGCCAGAGCTGCCGGTACCGCCGAGAGCAGCAGCAGGCCGACCATGACGGGGAACACCGGGGGTCGCATCGTGCTCCCAGGCTCCCGGTGGGTACTTAAACACTGTTGGGAGGTTGTTGAACTCCCGTTGAAACGTGTTGAACTGTTCAACAGCCTCTCGGGCCGACGGGGGTCGCGGTCCGAGCGCCATCGATCCCGGCGGGACCATCGCCTTCTTAAGGGGGGCTGGCTTGAACCTACGTGTGGAGCTCCAGAGCGTCCGGACCCCTGGCGGCACGATCCAGCTCCTGGGCATCTGCGAAGGCCTGGAGGGGGAGGCCGAGGCCGTGGTCCAAGCCCTCGAGGCCTACCCGCCGGACAGCGTGGCTCTTGCCTTGGAGCCAAGCATGATCGACGAGGTCGAGAACTGGGAGAGCGCCGACCATCTCGACCGCGAAGACAAGGTGTACAAGGAAGGGCTCTCCGAGTTCGGATCGGTCCAGCTCCCCCCGTTGGAGTACGCTGCTGCCCTCCAAGCCGCCGAGGAGCTGGGCGCCAGCGTCCACGGTATCGACCTCGGCGAGAGCACGTACATGGCCCACTTCACCGAGGAGGTGTCGATCTGGGACCTGTTCGCCAAGACGTGGCGCCTCCGCCGGCTTGGCAAGAAGCCACCAAAGGCCGGCTCGCCAGAGGCCTTCTGCATCGCGTTCGATCAACGGTTGAACAAAGGGTCCTTCGGGCTGCTCGAGGACCTTCGCGAAGGCAGGATCGCCGACCGCACCCGGGACCTGACCGCCCAGGGATCGGTGACCGTGATCCTCCCGGTCCCGCGCCTCAGCGGGGTCGCTCGGCGCTTGGAGGATCCGCCGGCTCAGCCTTGACAGAAGGCCCCTTGAGCTCGATGGACCCCAACCGGATCGGGGGCTCCTCCTCCCCACGGGACCGGCAGGCCCCTAACCGGGCGGCCTCCATGACCATGACGACGTTCTCGATCAGCTCAGCGTTCGAGTCGAGATCTCCTGCCACGTACATCACCCCCATCTCACCGCGTGGGGGTATTCAAAGACCTTGGATACGCGCGAGAAAGGACAGGACCGCCGGGCCCCGCTCCACCTGGGGGACACCGGTCCCGGGGCACGACGGTGAGCACCAGGGCAAGCCCGCAGGAGCGACCATCCGTCGATCCGGGCGTGGACACAACGTCCCTTTCTCCCAAGGGCGCTTGTCGTTTCACGCGCACAGCTAACAGCTTCATATAGTAGCTTGAGTGAGCCATGAGCGGGGAGAGGTGAAGACGCAGCGTGACCGATCATGAAACCCCTGTTGCTCTTCGCCCTCGCACCTGCCTTGTTGGCGCCGATCGCCGACGCTGAGCCTAGCCTGACCGCCTTCGAGATCCCGGAGACCGGGACCCCGTTGGATCAGGCCCTCGGCGAGAGCCACGTCAACGCCACCGTCCGAGCGCAGACCTCGGACGTGGCCCTGGAGGTCGACCCTGATGACCTCGGCCTGTACATGCAGGCCTCCCTTCCGGGCCCAGGCTTCAGCCATCCCCTCACGGATGACCAACCGGCCACCGACCTGGCTGGAGCGACCGGCCACCAGGACAAGGAGAGCCAAGCGTGGGGCCCGGCGGTCCCGATCCCGATGCCCGAGCCCGCCGAGGTCGGCGCGGCGGTCGGCCTAGCCACCGCCGGCGCGGTCGCCTACGCCGCGCTGCGGTGGCGCTACCTGGGTCTTGGCTTCGTGATGCCTCTCTACTCCCGGCTCTCGCGCTCCGAGCTCCTGGAGAACGAGACCCGATCCCAGCTGCTGGAGATCATCACCGGCGAGCCCGGCCTCTCGCTCCAGGAGCTTGCCGGGGAGACCGACGCCGGCTGGGGGACCACCGTCTACCACCTCCAGCGCCTCGAGCAGGCCGGCTTCATCAAGAGCCGCA
>CAYYRO010000202.1:0-3082 GCA_964474075.1 uncultured Methylophaga sp. | reverse complement strand
GCGCTCGCCGCCCGAGCGCTTCTCGGTGAGCTTGAGGTCGAGCTCGTCGGCGACGGTCTCGGCGTCCTCGCAGAAGAACTCGTAGAAGTCGCCGAGCTGCATCGCGAGGACGTCGGCCTCGCTGGCCTCGCGGAGCGCGAGGTACTCGCCGACGATGCCCGTCGCCTCCGGCATGGTCGCCCCTCGGCGCGCGGCCGGATAAAGCCCTGCGGCTCCGCTGCTGCCGACCGCTCCCGGACCCGCACAGTCTTGGCCCCGGCCGGCCACGTCCGGACCATGCGTGCGCTCACGACCGACGAGGTGGTCGCCCTCGGCGACCGCTTCGGCGTGCCCGTCGACGACGCCGAGGCCGACGCGGTCCGCGAGGGGGTCAACGGATTCCACGCGAGCCTCGAGGGCCTCGAGGACCTGCCCCTGCCGGCCCGGGAGCCGGCCGGCCCCGAGCGGACCTGGCGCGAGCCGGGCGACGACCCGCACAACGCGCTCGCCGTCGCGTGCGACGTCCGGCCGCCGGCCGACGCGGGGACGGGGCTCGACGGCCTCGCCGTCGGCGTCAAGGACATCATCGCCGTCGCCGGCGTGCCGATGCAGTGCGCCTCGGCCGTGATGGAGGGGTACGTGCCGACGGCCGACGCGGCGGTCGTCGAGCGCCTGCTGGCCGCGGGCGCGACCGTCGCGGCGATGACGAACTGCGACGAGTTCGCGGCCAGCGCGAGCGGCACCACGCCGCGCGACGGCCCGACGACAAACCCTCACGACCCCGCGCGCACGGCGGGCGGCTCCTCCGGCGGGAGCGCGGTCGCCGTCGCCACGGGCCGGGTGGACGCCGCGCTCGGGACGGACACGGGCGGCTCCATCCGCGTCCCCGCCTCGTTCTGCGGCGTCGTCGGCGTCAAGCCGACCCACGGCCTCGTCCCGCTGCACGGCGTCGTCGAGAACACGTACACCCAGGACCACGTCGGGCCGCTGGCGCCCTCCGTGGCGGTCGCCGCGCGCGTCCTCGACGCCCTCGCGGGCCCGGACGACCGCGACCCGGCGAGCCTCCAGGCGGCGGGCCGGCCGGGCTACCGCCACGGCGGCTACGCCGACGCCGTCGCCGATCCGCCGTCGCCCGAGGGCCTGACGCTCGGCGTGCTCGAGCCGGGCTTCGGCGAGGGCGTCGCGCGGGCCGTCGTCGAGCGGACCGAGGCCGCGCTCGACCGCCTCGAGGACGCGGGCGCGACGCTCGCGCGCGTCGACGTCGAGGGGTTCGAGCACGGCCCGGCCGTCAAGAACGCGCTGTCGGTGACGGAGCTGGCCGCCCACTGGCGCGCGGGCGGGGCGCCGTACCGCCGCGGCGGCGTCGTGGACCTCGACTACCAGGCCGCGCTCGCCGAGCGCATCGCGGACGACGCCGGCGCCCTCGGGCCGTACTACAAGCAGAAGCTGCTCGCCGGCGCGAGCGTCATCGCCGACGGCCGCGGGCTCCCGTACACCCGGGCGCAGGCCGCCCGCGAGACGCTCCGCGAGCGCTTCGAGGCGGCGCTCGACGGCGTCGACGCGCTGGTCCTGCCGACGACGCCCGACGTGGCGCCCCGCGTCGAGGACGCGGCCGACCCCGGCTTCGACTCCGCGCGGAACACCCGCGCGGCAGACGTCACCCGGCTGCCGGCGGTCTCGCTGCCGAACGGGGCGGTCGACGGCCTGCCGGTGGGGTTCCAGCTCGTCGGCGAGGCGTTCGGGGAGGCGTCGCTGCTCGGCGCTGCGGCGGCCGTCGAGGCCGTGCTCGCGGCGTAGGCGGTCCGCCGGCGCGTCGCGCCCCCGGCCTCACTCGCCCTCGACGAGCCGGCGGAGCTGCTCGGGCGGGACGGCGCCGCGGGCGGCGTAGCCGTCGTGGGCGAACGTCGGCACCCCCGTGACGCCGTGGCGCTGCGCCTCCACGAACTGCTCGCGGACCCGCTCGCGGAGGGCCTCGTCCTCGAGCGCCGCGTCGACGAGGTCGGGGTCGAGGCCGGCGGCCTCGGCGACGTCCCGGAGGACGTCCGGCTCGCCGATGTCCCGGCCGTCGACCCAGAGCGCCTCGAACAGGCCGTCGTCGAACGCCCGCCACCGCTCGGGGTCGTCCTCCTGGACGGCGAAGGAGACGACCTGGGCCGGCAGCGAGTCGACCTCGCGCGCCGACTCGCGGGCCATCTCGACGCCGTAGGCCTCCTTGAGCCGGCGGACGTTGTCGTGGGCCTTCTCGAAGTACGCGTCGTCCTTCCCGTCGTCGACGTCGTGGTCGATGGTGCCGTCGGGCCCGCGCTTGTGGCTCCGGAGGTCGAACGGGTGCCACTCGACGTCGAGGGGCGCGTCGCGCTCGGCCTCGTACCGCGCGAGCGAGTGCCGGCCGAGGTAGCAGAACGGGCAGACGTAGTCGGAGTAGACCGTGACCGTGGGGACGTCGCTCGACATGGCCGACCCTTCTCGCCCGCGACGGTAAACGGTTCGCCACGGGGCAGGTTCCGCCGGTCGTCCGGGCGTACGCGCGCCAGATCAGGTCCAGTCGGCGAACGTGCCCTCGATGAGCGTCTCGGCCTGCCGGTCGACGTACGCGCGCTGCATGCCGACGATGGCCGCCTCGAGGTCGGCCCCGCGGTCGAGGCGCTCGCGGACGCGCTCGCGCTTCCAGTCGGCGGGCGTCAGGCGGTCGGCGACCCGCGTGCGCAGCGGGCCGAGGTAGCGCTCCGCGGCCGCGGCGTCGAGACCGCGTCGCTCGAGGCCCCGCCGGGCGGCGTCGAGCAGGTCGGCGTAGGCGTCGTCCACGTCGCCCGTCCGCTCGCCGTCGGCCGTGATCCACGTCAGGTCGGCGTCGAGGCCGTCGGCCGCGGCGGCGTAGAAGTTCGCCTCGGCGGTCTCCCACGGCAGGTCGCCGGCGGGGTGGTCGGCCGCGAAGCCCTCCTCCAGCAGGCCCGCGTACGCCGCGAGGAACGCGATGCTGTCGCGGACCGTCGGCTGGCCCGGCAGCGGTCGGAACTCGAGGCGGGCGTGGGCCGACGACGCGTCGGCGCCGTCGAACACCGGGCGGACCCACCGCCAGAACGAGCCGTGCTTGTGGACGAAG
>CAYYRO010000201.1:0-3093 GCA_964474075.1 uncultured Methylophaga sp. | reverse complement strand
CCGTGTTTAAAGCTACCAGCACTGATTTGAAAATCAAAGTTAAACCCAAGATTCAGAAAATTCTTTTTTGGTCCGGGTTAGTCCTGCTGGTATTGACAATGGTACAGCTGGTTCTGGGTACTCAGGTACGGGAGGCAATTGATATCATCAAGAATAGTGTGAATCCCCCGCCGCGGCAGCTTTGGATGCAGCAGGTTGGATTTATAGATGAAATACACAGGAGCTTCTCCTGGTCTCTTTTCATATTGGGTGGGGTTGTTTTTTACTTCTCTAAATGGAAAAGTGAATCAGCACTGGTTAATAAGTTAGGGTTATCCATTTTTGGTCTTATTCTTTTCCAAATACTGGTGGGTACAGGTTTGTATTATCTTGGTATGCCGCCCGTTTACCAGGTTTTCCATCTTGTAGGTGTCGCCTTCTTAATTTGTGCAGAAGTGTTATTTTTGCTTGTCTTGTGGAAGGGGATGAGGGATAGACGGCTGATGTGATTTATATGATTAACTTTTCTATCGGCGGGAAAATCTTTGACCAATTAAATAAATGCCTTTGGGAAGTGTTTGCTGATTATGCAGCAGTTTCGGTAAAAGGATGCCCGCCATCGACCCAGACGATGCGTATCATTTATTTAAACTATGCGCAACGTTGAATCAAAACATACGCATCTCTTGATCCACTGCTGCGCAGCATTTAAAAGGTCTAATACAATTTGATATTTTAAGCTAACAAAAAAGGCAGCTTCCAATTGAAAGCTGCCTTTTAAAAACTAGCAAAAAGGTCTGTCTAGAATCCCGGAACGGGGTCAACGCGGAAGAGCGTATCCAGCATGGAAAGTCCCACCAAGAGTGCGAGGAATAGTATGGATGCCACAAATAGCATGGAGTTGAACTTCGCATCCCAGTAGAGGTTCATAAAGAACAGTGCTACCAGGCTGGCCTTCATCACAGCCACGATCATAGCTACGATAATAGACCACGGGTGGGGTAGTGCAAGGTAGTGGACAGCTACTGTTAATACTGTCAATACAAAAAGTGCTCCAGCTACTGAGAGTAATGTTTTATCCGTTGATATGTGATGTCCGCTCATGGATCAAAAATCGTTTTGAGTTATCAGTAATCAGTCAATTAAGTAGAATAGTGGGAAAAGGAAAATCCAGATGATGTCGACCAGGTGCCAGTAGAGACCGGTGATCTCAACAGGGGTGTAGTACTCACTGTCAAAAGCCCCTTTAGAGGCTTTGATGAGTAACCATATCATCAATCCAATTCCTATTACCACGTGAATGCCGTGCAGGCCGGTCATTAGGTAGTAAAGGCTGAAAAAGATGTTCGCCTTTGGGTGATCGATCCCCTCATAGGTGTAAAACTCACCAGGGAAGATACCAATGTGGAATTTGTGTGTGTATTCAAAATACTTAATCACCATAAACACACATGCCAGGGCTATGGTAATACCCAGGTTGATGATAATCCCTTTCTTTTGATTCAGCTGGGCTGACTTAATAGCCATGGCGACGGTAAGGCTACTACCGATGAGCACGATAGTGTTTACCCCGCCCCAAAGCGTGTTCAGTTCCTCAGATGCCATTGTGTACAGTTCGGGATACCATGCCCGGTAAATGATGTATGCAGCAAATAATCCACCAAAAAATAGGATCTCAGTTACCAAAAAGATCCACATTCCCATCTTTGCTGAATCAAATTGCTGCTCGCTGTCAACAAAGTGATGTTGAACGTGGCTTGCTGTTGAGTGATTCGCCATGATTATTATTTGTTTTCTAAGTTGTTAAATCTTTGTTCTGGCAAGTGCCGTTGTTTCAATTCTTTTTACTCTTCAGCTTCTACTTCTTCAGAATCTGACTGAACCTCCACGCCATGATGTGCAGAGTGCCCATTTTGAATGAGTCCCAGTTGGAAATCTTCCATGGGCTGGTGGTAGTCGTACGGACCGTGGATGACCACTGGAGTGTGCTCAAAGTTGTGAGGCGGTGCGGGAGACGCTATTTGCCATTCCATAGCTCGACTATTCCACGGATTAGCTCCTGCTTTTTTGCCTTTGATAAGAGAATGGGTCAGATAGATAAGTACGAGAAAGAAACCGGCACCGAGGATGAATGCTCCCACGGTTGAAACCTGGTGGTAGGCAGTAAACTGTTCCAGATAATTGTAATAACGTCGCGGCATTCCTTGTGCTCCCATAACGAACTGGGGCAGGAAGGTGACGTTAAATCCGAGCAGGATAAGTCCACAGGCAATTTTCGCCAGGGTTTCGTTATACATCTTGCCAAACATTTTGGGCCACCAGTAGTGCAGGCCGGCCAGGAATGCCATCACCATACCACCGACCATTACAAAGTGGAAGTGTGCGACAACGTAGTAGGTATCGTGCAGGTGAATGTCGAGGGCTATCGTAGCCAGTACGATCCCCGTCAAACCACCGATTAAGAACAGGAAGAAAAATCCTAGCACATATAACAGTGGGGTTTGTAGCGATATCGATCCCTTGTGCATGGTGGCAAGCCAGTTGAACATCTTGATGCCTGTAGGTATACCAACCAAAAAGGTCAGGAATGAGAAAATAGTTGAAGCCAATGAAGCCTGTCCGGATGTAAACATGTGGTGTCCCCAAACCAGGAAGCCGATAAAGGCGATCGCCAGTGAAGAAAGTGCGATAGCCCAGTACCCGAAAACAGTTTTCATAGAGAAGGTCGATACCACTTCAGAAACGATACCAAAGCCAGGCACAATCATAATGTAAACGGCAGGGTGGGAGTAGAACCAGAAAAAGTGCTGGTAGAGTACAGGATCTCCGCCCAGTGCCGGATCAAAGATTCCAATACCCAGAATTCGTTCCATTCCCACCAGTAGAAGTGTAATCGCTAATACCGGTGTTGCAAGAATCTGGATAATGCTTGTGGCATAGAGTCCCCAGCAGAACAGCGGTAGTTTACCCCAGGTGAGGCCGGGAGCCCGCATTTTATGGATCGTAGTTATGAAGTTAACACCGGTAAGAATCGATGAGAAGCCTATAATAAACACGCCAAACGTCATTGCGGTTACTGCACCTCCTGTTGATGAGGAATAGGGGGTGTAGAAG
>CAYYRO010000200.1:2573-3098 GCA_964474075.1 uncultured Methylophaga sp. | reverse complement strand
TGTTCCGCCTGGAAACCAACAGCGGTACCGTATTCACTGACACAGACGGCGATGGCCTGACGGATCCTGAAGAAGTGCTTACTGAAACTGATCCTAACAACTGGGATTCAGACGGCGATGGCTTCTCGGACGGCGAAGAAGTTGACGCCGGCAGCGATCCAAATGACGGCAACGACACCCCGGTAGTTGATACCGATGGTGATGGCGTGTTTGATGATGCCGATGCGTGCTCTGATACCGCCGCTGGTGCGTTAGTAGACCAGTTCGGTTGCTCTGGTGAGCAGAATGTCGCTAACGCCTGTGCATGTGAAGGCCCTGCTGCGGATGAATCATGGAAAAACCATGGTGAGTACGTAAGCTGTGTCGCCCATGCGAAAAATGCGCAAATCAATACCGGCCTGCTCACCGAAGACGAAGGTGATGCACTGGTAAGCGCTGCGGGCGAAAGCAGCTGTGGCAAAAAAGCCAAAGGTAGCAGTAACGGCAAGGGTCAAGGTCGAGACTAATCACCTTAGCTACTAAACA
>CAYYRO010000200.1:0-2563 GCA_964474075.1 uncultured Methylophaga sp. | reverse complement strand
CCTATTTTTAACCGGGGGTACCGCCATGTCAGACAAAGTTTCTACTATTGGGCAGATCGCGATCACTGTCAGCGATGTCGAGCAGGCGCTTGGTTTTTACCGCGATGTCCTGGGGCTCGAGTTTCTCTTTAGTGCGGGACCAAACCTGGCGTTTCTGAACGCCGACGGCGTACGCCTGATGCTCACTATACCGCAGGGGGCAGGCGCAGTGGGCGCTAACTCCATTCTTTATTTCCGGGTGACGGATATCGAGACATGCCACGCGGCTATCGTTGAGCGCGGTGCAAAAACTGAACGCGATCCACAGCTTGCGGCGAAGATGCCGGATCATGAATTATGGACAAGTTTTGTCCGGGATCCGGACGGCAATCTGCTGGGGTTGATGGAAGAAAAACGCTGAGGAACGAGAAGCGTTAAAAAAATCGCCCCCGTAACCCGAAGGCTACGAGGGCGAAATCAGGCAATTATCAATCAGCCCTTATTAGCGCTGATGTAGTCGTTGACGAACTGCTCAAGAATATTCAGCGGTACCGGACCACTGGCAAGAACCACATCGTGGAATTCACGGATGTCGAAAGCATCGCCGAGTTCGGCTTTGGCTTTCTCGCGCAGTTCCAGGATCTTGATCATACCGATTTTGTAGGCGGTGGCCTGGCTTGGCATCACAATGTGACGCTCAACCATTTTCACAGCGTCGGCACGGGCGTTCGGCGTGTTGGTTACGTAGTACTCGATACCCTCTTCGCGCGTCCATTTTTTCGAATGGATACCGGTATCAACCACCAGACGGCAAGCGCGCCACAGTTCCATGGCTAAGCGGCCAAAGTCGGAGTATGGGTCTTCATAGTAGCCATATTCTTTTGGCAGGAATTCGCTGTAAAGGCCCCAGCCTTCGCTGTAAGCGGTATAGCGACCGAACTTACGGAACGACGGAATGCCTTCAAGCTCCTGCTGAATGGCGATCTGCATGTGGTGACCAGGGATACCCTCGTGGTAAGCCAGGGCTTCCATCTGGTAAGTCGGCATCGACGCCATGTCGTACAGGTTGGCGTAGTAGGTGCCCGGACGCGAACCGTCCATTGATGGCTGCTGATAGAAGGCCTTGCCCGCAGATTTTTCACGGAACGGCTCAACCGCTTTCACAATCAGGTCGGCTTTTGGCTGACGCAGGAACAGCTGGTCCAGACGGCCTTTCATGCTGTCGATGTAGGCGGTCGCCTCATCCAGATAGCGCTGGCGCCCTTCTTCCGTGGCCGGATAGATGAAGTCTTCGTTGTTACGCATGTACACGAAGAATTCCTGCAGCGTGCCTTCGTAACCCACTTTCTCCATGATCACACGCATTTCATCGTGAATACGGGCCACTTCGCTCAGACCGATCTCGTGGATCTCGTCAGCAGTTAAGTCAGTGGTAGTCGTGCGCTTCAGGGCGTTGTTGTAGAAGGCTTCGCCTTCCGGGAACTTCCAGGCACCGTCTTTGGTGTCGGCTTGCGCAGCGATGTCTTCTACCGCGGCGATCAGGTTCTGGTACGCCGGCTTAACCGATTCCAGCATCGCCTGTTTGGCGGCACTCATCAGCTCGTCGCGCTTGCTCTGGTCAATCTCCAGATTGTCGAGCTTGCCTGAGAAGTCAGCCCAGAGCGCACTGGCTTCGCCATCGTCAAAAGGCGCGCCGGTAATGATGTTCTTGCTGTCGCTGATCACGTACGGATACACGAACTTGGGCGCGATAATGCCTTTCTCGGCACGCAGGCGCAGGTTCTCAGCCAGCTGGTCAAACAGCTCAGGTAAGCCGTTCAGACGCGAAATATAAGCTTCGGCGTCAACCACTTCGTTGATGCGATGCTGGTTGATCAGCAATGAAGCCACGCTTGAGTGCAGGCCAAACATCTGGTTCACCGGGTAGTTATGGTGGCGCCATTTGAAGTCTTCAATATCGTGCTCAAGCTGCTGCTTCATCAGCAGATAGCTGACTTCGGTTTGCTTATCGAGCTTAGACTGATCAATGGCCGTAACGCGCGCCAGCTGATCTTTTTTCAGCGCCAGCTCTTCTTCAGCCTGCTCGGGCGAGATGTCGTCCCACTTATCCTGGTCGTCTTTGATACCCAGGTACGACTGATACATGGGGCTGCGCATAACAGCTTCCATGAAGATCTCTTCAAACAGCTCGTTGGCCTTCTGCGATTCAGTCAGCTCGGCCTGGTTGGCGGTTTGCTCGGTTTCAGCGCCTGTGGCTGCGTTGTTCGTTTGTGGTGCTTCTGAGCACGCGGTCGTCATTAACACCAGCGATACGGCCAGCGCGATACGTTTATATTCAAACATGGGGTTCTCCGTTAGGGTTTTCTCCGTTGTAGTTTGTACCATTGATATCGGTTGTGGCGCCGGATGTCAACGCGCGGGCGGTGGGTGGGGGGTTTGCGGGGGTAAGTGGTGCTGCGGTGCTATTTTGTGCGGATAAATCGACTTAAATGATAAGCACAAAGATGAACGTCTTCTGCAGGCAGCTGATCGGGCTGGTTCTCAATAAAGGTCGGCAAGGCTTTAGGGTTCAGCACCCAGACTT
>CAYYRO010000199.1:0-3106 GCA_964474075.1 uncultured Methylophaga sp. | reverse complement strand
TTCAGGAAATCCAGCAGCCAGTTTACCCTTGCATCGGATTGCAACCAATCTTCACCGAGCACAGTTTCCGGACGCAAAGTACGCTCGAATGCTTCATCAACAGATGGCGGCTGTTGCAGCGGGTGACTGATTAATTGCCGCTCCGGGAAACCACTAATGGTATCGCGGCTATTACGGAACAACAGTCGACCAGTGCCGAATTGATCCAGTAATTGCCGGCGGGCCTGAATTTTGGCCTCGTCGAAATGTTCGCTTTGTTGAAGTTGCTCAATCAACGTTGCTTCAAGCTTGTCAGCCAAATCGCTTTCTAGTGATTTATCTGCTGCGAAATCATCGGCATTGTTGGTAACCATAAGCCGCGATAACAGATCGCTTATCTGGGCATATTGCTGCTGCTCTTGTTCAAAAGCTGCCAAATCATGGTAACGCTGCGGATCCAGTAAACGTAACCGGGCAAAATGACCGGCAAGGCCGAGCTGCTGCGGTGTCGCGGTCAGCAGTAAAACACTGGCAATTTGCTGGGCAAGTTCGTCAATCAGTTGATACTGGGGACTGACAGCCTCTGGTTGCCAATGTAAATGATGAGCTTCATCAACAATCAAAATATCCCAGTGAGCGGCTTTTAACGCCTGTTGCATATCAATATCGGCCTGCAAACTTTGCAAAGACATCAATATCAGCTGACTGCTCTCAAAAGGATTGATCTCGGGATCTTCTTGCAGTGCGACAAAACGTTCAACGTCAATAATCGTAAAATTCAGATTAAAACGCCGCAGCATTTCCACCAACCACTGGTGCAATAAAGACTCCGGCACAATAATCAAAGCCCGGCTGGCCCGGCCAGTGAGCAGTTGTTGATGCAAAATCAATCCGGCTTCAATAGTTTTACCCAAGCCAACCTCATCAGCCAGCAGTACCCGCGGTGCGTGGCGCTGCCCTACTTCGGCGGCAATATAAAATTGATGCGGTAATAATTGTGCTCGTGCGCCCATCAGGCCATAGAGTGGGCTTTGCCGAATCCGGTGATGATGCGTCAGGGCTTTAAGACGTAAATCAAAGCTGCTGTTTTTGTCGATTTGCCCGGTAAATAAGCGTTGCTGTGGTTCGCTAAACTGTACGGCGCTGTGTAATTGCATTTCATGCACGGTATGCAGTTCACCGGCGGCATCTGCCGCCAGATAAATCTGACAGCCATTGATCTGTTGCAATTGCTGCACCGTTAATTTACGACCCTCAGCATCTTTAAAGTGGTCACCGATTTGATAACTGACGCGACTTAACGGCGCGTTATCAATGGCGTAGGTGCGACTTTCTTCCGCCGCTGGAAAATCCACCTGCAAGCGGCGGCCATCAATGCCGGCAACAATTCCTAAACCCAACTCCGCTTCGCTGTGGCTGACCCAGCGCTGACCTATTGCAAACTCGCTATCTGACAAACTGATTTCCTGAATTTTGGTGAGGGCCTATACCTTCAATAGGCATGGCTAAAGCTCATTATGGTAAATTGTTGGCATGTTTTTTCCTATAGCAATGCCGGTTTAACTTAGTTAATGACAAGCGATTTACATGTTCTGACCCAATCGGTCACTGTTGACAGTGAAGTCAAAAAATCCCGTTTTATCGGCGTTGCCATGCCCTGTGAATCAGAACAACAGGCGATGCAACAATTACGCAAACTGGCGGCACAACATCCCAATGCCAATCATCTGGCATTTGCCTGGCGGCTTCGTCAGCCGGAAGGCTTTATTACCGAACGTTTTTATGATGCCGGTGAACCTTCAGGCACCGCCGGTCGGCCGATTCTGGCCCCAATGCAGGGCGAGAATCTGATTAATACCGTGGTCGCAGTGATTCGTTATTTTGGTGGCGTGAAACTGGGAACCGGCGGCCTGACGCGTGCTTATGGCAACGCAGCAAAACAAGCGCTGGCAGCGGCGCAATTTCAGCCGTTCGTAGCTATGCAGCAATTAACGCTGACGATTGATTACAGCCAGTTGCAGATGCTCGAATACCAACTCAAACAATGCGACGGGCACATTCTTGATCAGCAGTTTACTGACACTGTTACCGTGCTTATCAGTTTGCCAGCCAGCGCGGTATCCGCTATTCAGCAGCAGTTTTCTTAAACGCTGAAAACGATTAACCGGCCGTCCTGACGGAATTGGCTGAAACCGAAACGCTTGGCTATCAGTGGCAAACAATCAATATGATAAAAAAACACATGGGTTGGATCATTTTTGTAATACCAGTTGGCAAAATCCCGTGTTTCAGAAAATAATTCCGTCATGCAGTAAAGTCTGCCGCCCGGCTTTAGTAAACTTCGTAACCGGGCAAATTCTTGCGCTGGCTGATGAAAATGCTCAATAACTTCACAGCTGATAATAAAATCATATGTGTCACTTAACACATTGATATTATTGTGAAAGAATGGGTCGTAAAGTTTGATTTTATAACCTTGCTGCGTCAGCTGGTGGCTAATAACCGGTCCGGGACCGGCGCCAAAATCAAGGCCGGTTTTATTCGGGGTTTGTTCCGCTAAAATCGCCTGCGTAACCGGAGATACAAATGCCTGATACCGGGGATCATCCACATCGTTGTTATGAGTTAAATACAGCGCCTTTTCGCGCTCGGCATCAGGCAGTTGTAGCGCCGTAACTTGTACTGATTGGCAACCACTGCATTGTAAAAACGTCCGGCCTCGAGTTTCTGCATAAAAATTGGTCGATGCCTGACATAGCCGGCAAGGTTCTGTAATTGCTGTCAAAAGCGAATAAAGCTGGCAATCAGGCCCAGTAAGCCACCAAAAACACCGCCCCAAATTACCAACCAGCCTAAATGCTGGCGGATCATTTGCTGGATAATATCTTTAACCATTTCCGGCGTCAGTTCATCGAGGCGTTGATGGACAATCTGCGATATTTGCTGATGCAGACTATCGGCACTGCTGCCCTGCCCCAATTGTGCTTTCAAGCGTTGCTGAAAATCCTCACTGTGGGCAATATCATTTAATGCTTGTTGCATCTTGCTGATAAACGGCGTTTTTAAAGGCTCCAGGGCCTTAATACCACCGAACATCGACAACATACTGCCAAATGATGAGGCTTTA
>CAYYRO010000198.1:0-3108 GCA_964474075.1 uncultured Methylophaga sp. | reverse complement strand
TGAAGGTCGTGTCTTTGAAGCTGATTATGTAACTACTATTTATAATGCTTCATAAATATTAATATTTTTCATCTAATCTGAAAGGGTTGTTATAAGTATATAACAACCCTTTTTTATATTTTTGAATAATTAATTTGTTTTAATTTTTTATATTAATTAGTTAAGCGGATATCACTTTGTTAAGAAATACACCCCCGCCAATAATGGTAGGGGTGTATTGGTGATTTCACAATCTTTTTTTCATCAATGCTTTCCCTTTATTGACGAGTTGCTGATTATGCTCACGAACTTCTTGAAAAAATTGAGCAGCATCATTGTCACCTGATTTTTGTGCATCTTCCATATACTGCTGGCAGCTATAATCAGATTGTGCAGCATGGTAAATCGTGCTGATAAGATCGTAATCCTTGTCTTTAATCGGTGGGTTTGCCATGTTTTCCTCCTTAATTTGTGATTTCACTATTATGGAGCCATAATTATTAACGTGGCGTAATTCGCGATAATTATTAAAATTATGGAATCCGATTTTAGGATAATTTATATATTAATTAGTGTAAAGATTATATTTGTAAAATTCTGAATGATTAGTTTAATGTTTGTCCCTATTTCATCTTTACGACACATTATGTGATCATTAATGTACACAATATCAGACAGCCTTGCTGTCAATACTATATTAGAAGATAGCATTAAGTACTTTTGGTAGATGAGAATCATACAATGACACCAGAAATAATTTTAACTTTGATTACTGCTGCTGTGGTCGGGATAGTGGTGGTTTTACATTATGAAGTCATTAAACGATTAGATCGGTTGACCCCAAGAGACGCGTATAAACAGCATCGCTTAACAAGTGAGAGACCCATCATTCTTATCATGATGTTTACATTGCTATTTGCCCATGTCGTGGAGATATGGCTATTCGGCATTGCTTTTTGGTGGCTATTAAAATTTGAGGATATTGGTCAGATTAATGGTTACCCGGATTTAGATTTATTAGATTGCGTTTATTTCTCCGCAGCGACTTATACAACAGTCGGCTGGGGAGACTTAGCCGCCGTTGGACATATTCGGTTTTTAGCCGGAACGGTGGCTCTGGTTGGTTTTATGATGATTACCTGGTCTGCTTCATTTGGCTATCTGATTATGGCGCGTACCTTTGGTGATGATTCAGATTAATTATTCAGGGATGGCTTAGTAACAGATTACTTAAAAGTGCCAGACAAAAGCCCAATACAGCGCCCAGAGGCGGCGCCCAGTGTTTGGCCAGCTTTGATTGCGGGGCAATATCCTGAAATATCAGATACAAAATGCCTCCCGATGCAAACAGCATAATTGCGCCGAGAATGGCCGGTTGGTCAGATAAAAAGAAATAGCCTGTTAAACCGGCCACCGGGCCAAGCACAACCAAAAAGGCCATTTTGGTAAAAATCCCGGCGTGTCGGTTATGTTGTTTCAGCTCGCGATAAGAATTAAAACCCTCAGGCAAATTCTGCAAACCAATCAGTAATGCAAGTAACGGCCCTGAAGCGGGATTCAATGCCATCAATCCGCCTAAAGCAATCGCTTCAGGTACATAATCCAATATCATGCCCATCAATTGGGGATGTTCGTTATGATGCGCTCCAAGCAGCCGTTCTATATAAAAAAACACTAACCCGCCGGCCACAATAATGGCGATACTCCAGATCGAATCATCCATGTTCTTGATGCCTTCTGGCACCAGCACCAGTGTCACTGCGCCCAACAAAATGCCACCACCCAGCGCAATGATGAAATGTCTTAATTCCTTCTCCAGCCATTGCGAATGTATCTGCTCAAAACTGGCTATAAAACCACCAATCGGAATACATAAACCAGCGGCCATGGTAAGGAATAAAATTTCTAAAATAGCTGAATTATCCATATTGATAATGCCGTTACGAGCCTATAGGAGTTCAATGAAATATTTTTAAAAGTCGTTCTCCGTTCCTGATTGCATACCAATAACATAATTAATATGTCGATACATGATCCAGATTAATTGTTTTAATGGTGCAATCAGTTGTCTTGCGGCAAATCCTTGAACGCTGCAATGGCATCTTTTCTGGCTTGCTTGTAATCCACCATCGGTTGTGGGTAACCACATTGTTTACGTAATTCTGCTGACGGATTATGGATTTGCTTGGCGGGCACATCAGCTAATTCCGGTACAAAGCGTTTGATAAATTTGCCGTCCGGATCATAGCGTTCGGATTGCAGCGTGGGATTAAACACCCGAAAGTAGGGTGCGGCATCGACGCCGGTGGAGGCGCTCCTTTGCCAGCCACCGTTATTGGAGGCAAATTCGCCATCGATTAACTTATCCAGAAAATAATCTTCGCCGCGCCGCCAATGGGTCAGCAGCAGTTTGGTTAAGAAACTAGCCGCAATCATTCGTAGGCGATTATGCATCCAGCCGGTTTGATTTAGCTGGCGCATAGCGGCATCGACAATCGGAAAACCGGTCTTACCCTCGCACCAGGCTTGAAAGTCGGCTTCATCATCACGCCATTGCACATGCTTGGTTTCGGGTTTGAACGGCTGCAGTTTGCTGATCTTTGGAAAATGCAGCAGCAATTGACGGTAAAAATCTCGCCAGGCAAGTTCGCGCAACCAGTCATCATGGCGCCAGTCGCGGTTTTGTTCACCACAGAAAAATTGCACAACAGCTAGCAACCGGCGCGGGCCCAACTGGCCATTGGCAAGGTATGGTGAAATCACACTGGTGGCCGGTTTGATCGGAAAATCACGTTGTTTTTTATAGTCCGGCAATTTAAATTCGGCAAATGACGATAAACGTGACAAGGCGCTTTCTTCATCGCCCGGCCAGAGATCATCACGAAATTCGCCGGCCCAGTGACAATCCAGTTTGGGTTTGGCCAAAGCTTTATCTTGTGATTTTGGCAGTGGATAGGGTGCAGCCTGAATATCTTCGAGGATTTGCAGCCAGCGGCGGTAATAGGGCGTAAAGACTTTAAACGGATCATCTTGCTGGGTTTTCACTGATAGCGGTACCAGCAGATCATAGGTAAGGGCATGGACTTTAATGCCAGCTTTATCCAGCGTTTTTTCCACGGCGTCATCGCG
>CAYYRO010000197.1:0-3133 GCA_964474075.1 uncultured Methylophaga sp. | reverse complement strand
CGGCTGCGGTGTCGGCGAACGCCTACGGCGTCTGTGAGTTCCTCGACCGCAAAGGGTTGGATGCGAACGCCGAGTTCGAGGGCAGTGGCTCGCTGACCTACCACGGCCACTGCAACCAGAAGTCGCTGGGGACCGACCACCACGCGGTGGGCGTGCTCCGGCGCGCGGGCTACACAGTGGACCCGCTCGACTCCTCGTGCTGTGGGATGGCCGGCTCGTTCGGCTACGAGGCCGAGCACTACGACCTCTCGCAGGCCATCGGCTCCATCCTCTTCGAGCAGGTCGAAGACAGCGACGGAGAGGAGGTCGTGGCCCCCGGCGCCTCCTGCCGGACGCAACTGGGCGACCGACCCGAGGGCGACAGACCGCCCCACCCCATCGAGAAACTGGCCGACGCACTCTCGTAATTTCGACCGGGCGACACGTCCCTGGCGCGGATGAGATGCGTGCCCCTGTGTGGGGCCGTCGGCCGCGCGCGTCGCCCTCCCCGTTCGGCCGACCGACGATTTCGCTACGTCATATCGCGGGATAGCCCCGTATTGGTATTTGAACCTTGAGCTGCCGTGGACCGAGGAACTTACGCGTCGCGCGGCGCTACGACTGGTATGCCCAGACCGAAATCCGAGTTCGAGGAGTTACGTGACCTCGAATTCCGCGAGCCAGAGGAGGTCCTCGAAACAGACCAGATGTACACCATCTACGAGATCGCGCGCCTGCTCCAGGGCGTCGACCCGGAGCGCGAACTCGACGTGGAAACCGAGAACGTCCTGCTGGACTGGGGGATTCCGTGGATGATGAAGTACGCCGAACGGTTCGTGTTCGCAGAGCCCGAAGCGGAGAACGAACCGGGGCGATACGGCCTGAAATGAAACTGCTGGTCGCGGGGGGATCCCGCGTCGACGCCGGCAAGACCACGTTCTCGACCGGCCTCCTCTCACACACGGGGGCGACGGGGTTCAAACCCCGCGCCGGCAACGACTACTGGTTCGACCACGACGACGTCCGGCGCGCCGTCTCGGAGGGGCGCCTCTACGGGAAGGACGCCCGGCGCCTCGCCGCCGCCAGCAACGGGGACGTCGACCCCGAGGACCTCAACCCGGTCCACCGTCTGTGGCGTCCCTCACCCGGCGGCGGGAAGGGATTGCTCGGACGCGAGGACAGGGAGTTCGTCGTCGACAGAGTGGGTGAGAGTTACGTCGTCAACGGGACCGTCGAACTGCCCGAGATTGTACGCGATCGCCTGCCGACCGAGTCGGCGACGGTCGTCGACTCGCTCTCGGAGCTCAACCGGGCGATGGAGACGCTCCACGTCGCCGCCTTCCAGCAGTCCCGCGAGCGGGTGAGCGAGACCGACCGGGCCGTCGTGGAATCCTACAGCGACATCGCGCTCCCGCTCCGAGAGTTCGAACCCGACGCAGTGGCCGTGGTCGAACCCGGTCGCTGTCGCATCTACGAGGGCGAGCGCTACGTGCGGGCGAGACAGGTCGCCAGCGGCAGTGCACACGAGGGGCGACTCGAAGAACGGGTCGGCGACGTGACCGAGCTGGTCGACCCCGCGGCCTCGGAGGGGCTGCCAGCGCTGCCGAAGGAGTCGCGTACCTCGCCCAGGGCCGTCGAGGACGCCTACGCCCCGGCCTACGAGCGGTTGCTGGACGTAGCGGGCGTCTAGGCGGTCGGGTCCGGGACCGTCGGGGCCCGCCGACCGAAGAAGACCAGCAGGGGGCCGACGACGACGGTCACGAGCGCGACGGCGAGGACGGTCCACCGGACCGCCTGGTCGAAGCCGACAGTGGGCTGGAGGAGGGCCACGAGCGCGCCCATGAACACGGGGACGACCGTGACGCTGAGTCGGCCCATCGCCTCGCCGACGCTGACGACGGACCCACGGACGGGCTCCGGCGAGAGGGCGGTGAGTGCGCTCCGGTAGAGCGGGACGTTGATGCCGATACCCACGCCCACGAGGACGGCGCCGAGGGCCGCGACCAGCAACGAGGGCGCGAACCCGAAGATGACGAGGCCGAGCGACATGACGACGTGCGTGAGGACGATTGGTTCGGCGCGGCCGGCGAAGTGGTCGGTCACCCGCCCCACTTGCGTCGCGGCCACGGCGAAGGTGAGGCTGGTGATGGCGACCACGAGGCCGGATTCGCTGGACCCGCCGCCGATGATGCCGATGACCACGGAGACGTAGGTGAGAAAGCCGAAGTAGAGGAACGGAGGCATTCCGCGGGCGACGAGGATGGCCGCAGCCTTGCGCGACTGGAGCGCCTCGAAGACGTTCCGGACCACCGTCCGCGCGTCCTCGCCCACGGTACGTTCGGGGTCGGATGGCTCGTCGAGAAAGACCGCGAGCACCAGCGCCGTCGGCACGGCGATGGCGAAGATGAGGAACGGGTACTGCCACGCGACCACGACGAGGACGCCCGCGATGAGCGGGAAGACGGTCTGTGAGACGCCGGTGACGGTGAACCGGAGCCCCTGTGCGGTCGCCTCGCGGGGGCCCGAATAGAGGTCGCCGAAACTGGTGACGATGACGGGGACGAGGCCGACGTAGCCGATGCCCTGGAGGAATCTGAGCCCGAGTGCGAGCCGGAAATCCGTCGTGAGTGCGAGCGCGCTGCCGGCCAGCCCGTAGACGAGGAGTCCGACGACGAGCACCGGCTTCCGCCCGACCCTGTCGGCCAGCGCGCCGACGACGGGGATGAGCAGAATCGAGGGCGCCGTCAGCGCGGACATCAACAACCCGGCGCGCCCGGGCGAGACGGCGTAGACGCCCGAGAGCGTGCTGATGAGTGGCGAGACCAGCGCGAGCCCGAGCGTAGGGCTGACGTTCGCCAGCAGTAGCAACTGGAAGTTCGTCTCCCCGAGGAGGTCCGCCTCCTCGCCCAGCAGACGCCTGAGCACCGTCTCAGACACCCATTCGTGCGGCGCGCCCCGCGAGTTCGACGTCGTTGTACGGTCGGCTGGTCACGCTCGGACCGTGGCCGGTGTGCATCTCGCCTAAGTCCTCGGCGACGGTGTTCTTGACGCGGTCGATGGAGTCGATGAGCTGTGCCCGGTCGCCCTCTTCGAGGTCCGTGCGGCCGAAGCTGCCGTTGGCGAAGATGAGGTCGCCAGCGATGAGCACGCTCGC
>CAYYRO010000196.1:0-3137 GCA_964474075.1 uncultured Methylophaga sp. | reverse complement strand
CGATGGCGTCGTAGACGTCGTCGAGGGTCGCCACTTCGGGGTTGTACTCGACGCGTGCCTCGTCGGTGGCGAAGTTCACCTCGGCGCGGACGACGCCCGGCGTGTCCTCCAGTGCCGTCTCGTTGGTGTCGGCGCAGTTGGCACACGACATGTCCGTGATGGTGACGGTCGCCGCCTCGCTGACGGGGTCGTAGCCGGCCTGCCTGATGGCCTCGTATATCTCCCCCATCGACGTCGTTTCGGGGTCGTAGACGACCGTCCCCTCGTCGGTCGCGAAGTTGACGTCCGCCTCCTCGACGCCGTCGAGCGATTCCACGGCGTCGGTGACGGTGGCCGAGCAGTTCGCACAGCTCATCCCGCCGACCTGTATCCGCGCACGTCTGGTCCCCATGGTTGTCACTTACGTTGGAGTACGCCTCCCTCCCTTAGGCTGTTTTCCCTTTTTACAATTCAGTGAGGGCGGGTTCTGACTTTGGATTCCAAAGTTATCTGGCCCCGTTGGCCAGCTGTTCGTACTTCTCCGCGAATCGCTCGTGACAGGACGAACAGCAGAAGTGGTAGCGTTCACCGTCGAAACGCGCCGATTCGCCCTCGCTGGTGACGGTGTTGCCACACTCCGCACACGCGAGCGCGAACTCGGACCCGCCGATGCTGGGCGTCCAGTCGGCGTCGGCCAGCAGCGTCACCTCGAAATCGGCCGTCCCGCCCCGTTCGACCACCCCAGTCGCCCACGTCCGGACGGTGTCGACGTCCATCCGACCGACCACCTGCACGTCGCCCTCGACGGTCGTGAAGACGTGTTCGACGACGTCGTCGTCCCGGAGTCTGTCGCTCACCGCCGTCGTCTCTCCCGGTTCGACGTCGAACGAGACCAGCACCAGCGCGCCGCTCCGGAGCTGGGACCGGTCGATGTCGACCGTGAACCTGCGGATGACCCCTGCGTCCTCCAGACGCTGGACGCGGTCGGAGACGGCGGGCGCGGAGAGGTCGACGTCCGCCGCGATGTCGCTGTAGGGTCGACGGGCGTCCTCCGCGAGAAGCTCCAGGATACGGACGTCCGTCTCGTCCAGTTCGTGCATACTCCCCACTTCGGGACAGATGACAAAAGTGCTTGTGTGCCAATACTTTGGATTCCAAAACGCGAGGTGGGCGAGTTTCGGTTGTCCGGCGTCGATTAGCGGCCGCTCGCCGATTCGCCCCGGAGCGTCATGCAAGTGCTCGTCATGTAGGCGACGGGCGCGCCGTCGCTGTTCGTTATCTCGCACTCGACGAGCCCGATGGTGCTGCCGCCGCCCCTGACGCGCCCGACGGCCTCTAACTGGTCGCTCCAGACTGGTCGCAGGAAGTTCACCTTCAGTTCGAGCGTCGTGAACGACTCGTCCGCGTCGAGGGTGCTCGCGTAGGCGGTGCCCATCGCCGCGTCGCCGACATCACAGAGGATACCCCCGTGGATGGTCCCCATCGGGTTGCCGTGTTCGGGCCCCGCATCCAGCGTCAGAACGGCCTCCCCGTCGGCGGCGCTGACGATGTCGAACCCGACGAGTTCGCCCGCGGGCATCGGCGGGGCCTCCTCGAAGTTCGTCGCCGCGAGGTTCTCGGCCTCGCGAAACCCGCCTGCCTGCGTGAATTCGATGGACTCCCTGAGCGCGGCCTCCCGCAGGCCGCCCTCGCGGAGCAACGTCTCCGGGTCCTCCTCGTCGGCGGCGGCGCTGAGTCGTTCGTACTCCTCCTGGTCGAGTTCGACGGTGAGTTCGGGCATACCCCGTCTCCGGGGGCGTCCGCAATCAAAGTATACTGTCGGCTCCACGTCCGTGTGGTCGGTCGCTGAAATATATACGTAGTCCCCGGGAAGGACGCCCATGTCCGAGACCACGGTTCGCGAACTCGACTCCGAGGCGGAGTGGCGTGCGGCGTACCCGGTGCTGTCACAGCTCCGTGACCTCCCCGAGCGGGAGTATCTCGACCGACTCGAAACCATGCACGAGGAGGGCTATCACCTGTTCGGCCTCGAAGCCGACGGGGAACTCGTCTCCGTCGCCGGGGTCACGGTGCTGACCAACCTCTACAACGGCCGGTTCGCGTTCCTCTACGACCTCGTGACCGACGAGGCCCACCGGAGTGGAGGGTACGGCGCCGAGCTACTGGCGTGGGTCGAAGACTGGGCGCGCGAGCGGGGCTGTGCCCACGTCTCGCTCGAATCTGGCCTCTGGCGCGAGGACGCCCACCGCTTCTACGACGACCTCGGCTACGAGAAGTGGTGTTACAGCTTCCGGAAGGCCCTCTAAAAGTCGCCGAGCGTCGTCTGGCCCTCTAGCTCCGGGACGGGCGCTGCGGTCGACTCCTCCTCGCCCGTCTCGAACCCCGTCAGGCTCGCCTGCTGTCGGTCGGTGAAATCGAGGTTCGAAACCCGAACTCCGAGTTTGCGGACCTCGCTGTCGTCGAACTCGTCGAGGAGTTCGAGCGCCACCTCCTCCAGCAACTCCCCGTCCTCCACGGGCCCCGGGAGCGATTTCGCTCGCGTGTTGACCTCGAACGGCGGCGTCACCACCTTCACGCCGATGGTCCGGTAGAGCGCCCCCTTCGCCCGGGCGCGTTCGGCGACGTCGGCCGCCAGCGTCCGGGCGCGCTCACGCTTGGCGTCGCTGTCGGCGGTGGCCTCCGTGAACGCCGACTCCCGCGAGAGGCTCTTTGGCTCGCCGACGGGTTCGACCGCCCGGTCGTCGTCGCCGCGCGCGTGGTCGTATATCTCCCTGCCGCGCTCGCCGAAGCGGTCGGTCAGCCGCGAGGGGTCGGCCGCCGCGAGGTCGCCCGCCGTCTCGACGCCCATTTCCCGGAGTTCCCGCGCCGTCACGGGACCGACGCCGTGTATCTCCTCGACGGAGAGCGGGGCCAGAAACTCCTGCACGTCGCCGGGTTCGACCACCACTAGCCCCTCCGGTTTGTCGTGGTCGGAGGCCACCTTCGCGGTGGACATGTTGGGCGCCACCCCGACGCTCGCCACGACGCCCACCTCCCGCTCGATGCGTTCACAGAGGTCGGCGGCGAACTCCCGGGCCTCCTCCCAGGCGGTGCGGTCGGTGACGTCGAGGTAGGCCTCGTCGATGCTCACCTCCCGGACGACGTCGGCACACTCCCGC
>CAYYRO010000195.1:0-3139 GCA_964474075.1 uncultured Methylophaga sp. | reverse complement strand
ATCGGCATGCTCCTGCTGTTCGAGAAGACACGCATCGGGAAGATCGTCCGCGCGGCCTCCGAGGACCGCGAGATGGCCGACGCGCTGGGGATAAACGTCCCCGCGGTGTTCACGCTCGTCTTCCTGTTCGGGGCCGCACTCGCCGGCCTGGCCGGCGGGCTCGCCGCACCCCAGCAGTCCGTGACGCCGTCGCTCGGTGAGCACATCATCATCGACGCGTTCATCATCGTGGTCATCGGCGGGATGGGCTCGTTCTCGGGCGCGTTCGTCGGTGCGTTGCTCATCGGACTGACCGAATCGCTCGCGTTCGTGCTGATTCCGCGATTCGAGCCAATGATTCCGTTCGCCCTGATGGCGGTGGTCATCATCCTCCGCCCGGCCGGACTCTTCGGAGAGACACGACCATGACGAAAGCTATCGAACTTCCCGGTGGCGCCACCGTCTCGGGTGGCCAGCTCGCGGTGGTGCTCGGCGCACTCGTCACGCTGGCCATCCCGCAGTTCGCCGGGTCGTACTGGACCAACATCGGTATCGACGTGATGACCGTCGCGCTCTTCGCGCTCAGTTTCAACCTCGTGTTCGGCTACACGGGGCTGCTTTCCTTCGGCCACGCGGCCTTCTTCGGGACGGCAGCCTACACCGTGGCCATCACGCTCTCGGCACCGCTGCCGTGGGTGCCACAGATCGGGTCGTTCATCCCCGCGCTCCTGCTCGGGATGGCGATGGCCGGCTTCGTCGCGGCCGTCTTCGGCGCGTTCTGTGTGCAGCGGAGTGAAATCTTCTTCGCCATGCTCACGCTGGCGTTCAACATGCTGCTCTACGAGATCGCCGTCCAGTGGGAGGCGCTCACCGGCGGCGTGAACGGCACGACGCTGCCCGGCCCGACGGTCGACCTGGTCGTGATGCAGTTCAGCGTCCTCAACAAGACGATGTACTACTATCTCGTATTCGTCTGTCTCGCAATCTCGACGGTCGTCCTCTATCGCGTAGTCAAATCGCCATACGGCGAGCTACTCCGTGCGATTCGGGAGAACCCCGAACGCGCGGAGTTCGTCGGGATGCCGGTGAAGTGGTACCAGTGGTCGTCGTTCATCATCAGCGGGACGTTCGCCGGACTTGCCGGCGGGCTCGCCGCGGTGCAGACGTTCGTCGTCTCGCCGACGGTGCTCCACTGGTCCGAATCGGCAGTGCCCGTCCTCTCGACGCTGCTCGGCGGCCCGACGGTGTTCATGGGCCCCATCGTGGGCGGCATCATCTACGTCGGACTCGAAGTGCTGTTCACGCAGTTCACGCAGTACTGGCAGTTCGGCGTCGGCCTCGTGCTCATCCCCATCGTCCTGTTCATCCCCGGTGGCCTGCTGGGCTACCTGTTCGATAAGGAGGGGATGGGCGCCGCAGCGAGCATCAAACATCGCCTCGGCCTGGATACGGAGGAAGAACAATGACAGACCCACTGATGGACGTCCAGAACGTCCGCAAGGAGTTCGGTGAGGTCATCGCCGTCGACGACGTCAGCTTCACCATCGAGGAGAACGCCGGCATCACGGCGCTCATCGGCCCGAACGGCGCCGGCAAGACGACGACGTACAACGTCCTCACGGGCAAGCTCAAACCCACCCACGGCACCATCATGTTCCGTGGCGAGGACATCACCGACGACGACACCACCGAGCGCATCCACAAGGGTATCGGCCGGTCGTTCCAGATAACCAATATCTTCGAAGGACTCACCGTCCGCGAGAACCTGCGGATTCCCGTCACCGCCCGCTCGCGCGAGAAGTGGGACGCCCTCTCGAAGATCGAGAACAACGACGAAATCAACGACGAGGTCGACCGCATCCTCGACCTCGTGGGACTCGAAGACATCGCAGAAGAGCAGTGTGATACGCTTTCCTACGGTGACAAACGCCGCGTCGAGATCGGCATCACGCTCGCGACCGACCCGCACCTGGTGATGCTCGACGAACCGACCGCCGGGATGAACCCGAAGGAGACGTCGAAGATGGTCGACCTCATCGAGGAACTCGACGAGCGAACGGACACGTCGTTCTTCCTCACCGAGCACGACATGAACGTGGTCTTCTCCATCGCGGACCGCATCATCGTGCTCCACCAGGGGGCCATCCTCGCCGACGACACGCCCGAAGGCATCCAGAACAACCAAAAGGTCCAGACGGCCTATCTCGGCAGCGAGGGCAAATCCATCCTCGAAGAGGGGACCGATGCCGCCTTCCGGGAGGCCGGAGATCGGTCCGGCGAAGCGCTGCTGGACATCGACGACATCCACACCTACTACGGCCAGAGCCACGTCCTCGACGGGGTCTCGCTTGAGGTCCACGAGGGCGAAATCGTCGGCCTGCTCGGGCGCAACGGGGCCGGAAAGACGACGACGCTCCGGTCCATCGTCGGCCTCACTCCGCCGAGACGGGGGTCGATCACGTTCAAGGGCGAGCGCATCGACGGCAACCACCCCTACCAGATCGCACGCGCCGGCATCGGATTCGTCCCCGAAGACCGACGCGTGTTCACCGACCTCACCATCCGCGACAACCTCGAAATCGCGATGGACGAGGAGTCGGACTGGAGCCTGCAGCGTGCCTACGAGATGTTCCCGGTGCTCGAAGAGAAAGCCAGCAAGAAGGGCTACCAGCTCTCGGGCGGCGAACAGCAGATGCTGACCGTCGCGCGGGCGATGGTGTCCGACCCCGACCTGCTGGTGCTCGACGAACCCAGCGAGGGGCTCGCGCCGGTCATCGTCGAGGACCTGGAGGAGATCCTCTCGGAAGTCATCGAGACGGGCATCACGGTCCTCATCACCGAGCAGAACGTCGAGTTCTGCCTCTCGCTCTCCGAGCGGAACTACATCCTGAACAACGGTCAGGTCGAGTGGGGAGGCACGACCGAGGAACTGCTCGAAAACCGCGAGATAATCGACCGCTACATCTCGCTGTCCGGCGTCGAATAGCGAGGATTCCCCTCGTCGAATAGCGAGGGGTTCCCTTCGCTTCCCGTCGCCTGTTTTTAAGTGACCACACGTCGCACATCCGTGCGTATGCAAGTAGAACACGAGGGTCTGACGTTCGAGCGTATCGGCCACGCGAGTGTCCGTATCGAAACCGCCGACGGACAGGTCGTCTAC
>CAYYRO010000194.1:0-3144 GCA_964474075.1 uncultured Methylophaga sp. | reverse complement strand
GACCCGGACGAGCTTCGCGTCGGCGGAGAGCCCGGGGCGGGAGACCTCCATCGGCGGCGGGTAGGCCACGTCGCGGGAAAAAGGGTCGCGATGCGGCGGGCTCCGCGGCCGTCCGGGAACGGATAAGTCCCCCCGCGGTGACGGCCCACCCATGACCGCCCCCGACGTCGTCGTGCTCCGGCGGGACATCCACGCGATGCCCGTCGAGGACTACGTGACCGCCATCCGCGACCGGCTGCCAGACCACGAGGTCGTCCACGCCCGGACGCCGCAGGCCGAGCGCGAGCGGTTCGTCGAGGCCCCCGTCGTGACCGGCCTCCACCTCCCGGACGTGGCCCTCGACGCCGCCACCGAGCTCCGCCTGTTCGCCTGCACCTACGCCGGCGTCGACCACCTGCCGCTCGCCGACCTCGACGCCCGGGGGGTCGCGGTGACGACGGCGAGCGGGGTCCACGGGCCCAACGCCGCCGAGTCGGTCATCGGCTTCGTGCTGACCTTCGCCCGGGACCTCCACCGCGGGTGGCGCCGGCAGACCCGCCGGGAGTTCCGCCACTACCAGGCGGGGGAGCTCCACGGCAGCACCGTCACCGTGGTCGGGATGGGCGCCATCGGCCGGGCCATCCTCGAGCGGCTCGCCCCGTTCGGGGTCGACACCATCGGCGTTCGCCACTCGCCCGAGAAGGGCGGCCCCGCCGACGAGGTCGTCGGCTACGAGCCGGAGGCCTTCCACGACGCCCTCGCCCGGACGGACTACCTCGTCCTCGCCTGCCCCCTGACCGACCTGACCGAGGGCCTGGTCGACGCCGAGGCCCTCGAGACCCTCCCGCCCCAGGCCGTCCTCGTCAACGTCGCTCGGGGCCCCGTCGTCGAGACCGACGCCCTCCTCAAGGAGCTCCGCGGGAACGGGCTCCGGGGGGCCGCCCTGGACGTCACCGACCCCGAGCCTCTCCCGCCGGAGCACCCCCTCTGGGGCCTCGAGAACGTGCTCATCACCCCCCACGTGGCCGGCCAGACGCCCGCCTACTACGAGCGGCGGGCGGACATCCTCGCCGAGAACGTTCGCCACCTCGACGCGGGGGGCGACCCGGCCGAGCTCCGGAATCGGGTGCGGCCCAGCTGAGCCGTCAGCGGGTCTCCTCGAGGGGGATGGCCCAGTCGACGGGCACGGTGATCCAGTTCGTGGAGATGTCGAACTCGTTCGAGGCCGGGAAGACGGTGACCTCGGAGGGCTGGTCCTTGCTGTCGTAGAGGTAGGAGAGGTCGAACTCCGGCGGGTCGCCCAGCGCGACGGAGGACCCGGCCGGCTCCTCGACGGCGCTCATGATCCAGCTCCTGGAATAGCTTCGAAGGGGGCGGGCGGTCGGGCGCTGGGGGGTCGGGTCGCGGGGTGCATGTGACGGGCTGCCTCGTGTGTGTCAATGGCTCCCACCCCCACACTAAAACCTTTCTGGGCGGCTATCAGCGGTGAGAACCGTCTGAGGCGGCGAACCAGCCCGGACGGCCACCCCGGTGCGGAAGACGTAAACGCCGTTCCCGGCAACCGACCACCGTGGCACGGCCGCTTCGATTCCGTCACTCCCCCCAGCGCTGGAGCGCCGGTCGCGTCGAGTCGGACATCCTCCGACCGCTCGACGCCAACCTCGGCGCCCGGATGAGCCGACCGTGGTATAAGCCGCCCGACGGCTGGGCGGCCCGCCGCTTCGACATGGACAACGGCGACATCGCGCTGTTCGCCTGGAACGGCAGCGACGCCTACTGGCTCGGCAACACCGAGACGCCGAGCTCGCTCTGGAAGACGGAGAAGTACACGTTCGAGGAGGTCCCCGACGAGATCGAGGCGTGGGTCGAGCGCGAGCTGCTCGCCCAGCTCCACGAGACCGCCCCCTGGCTCGCCGACTACCCGACGCTATCCTGGTTCTTCCTCCCCGTCTTCCTGAGCAAGGACGGCCGGGAGACCTCCCGGTCGTTCTTCGCCGACCACGCCGCCGGCTTCCCCGACGCGACGGCCGAGGAGGCCCTCGGCTTCTACGAGCGGTTCCTCGCCGGGGGCGCCCTCGACGCCCACCGTTACACCATGGCCTCGAAGCTCGGGACCTCGGAGCGGCTGGACGACTTCCGTATGGCCGCGACGATGAGCGAGTTCAACGTGGCCTGGCTCCTGACCGAGGCGGGCTACGACGTCACGCCCGAGGTCGAGGTGACGACGGGCCACTCGATCGACTTCCGGGCCGACCCGGGCGGCGTCCTGGTCGAGGTGACCCGCCCCCGGCCCCCGTCGCGGCGGGCGGCCAACACCGGGGTCGCCGCGGTCCGCGACACGGCCGCGACGAAGACCGACGGGCAGCTCTCGGCCCACGGCGGTGGCGTCACCCTCTTCGTGGACTGCTCGTCGTTCCCCGACGAGGCCTGGGCGTCCGTGCTCGCCGAGCAGCCCGAGGTCCGCCACCGGCCGGCGGTGGTCTTCCACCTCCGCCCGGACGGGTCCGTCGAGGGCTACCGGAAGGGCTCGGTGCCGCTCTCCTTCGACTGGCTCTGACCGGCGGTCCACCACCACGCTTAATCCCTCCTCCCCCCGAGCCCCGGGCATCGATGGCGACCGAGGAGCGGGGCCTGGCGGACTTCCAGGCGTTCAGGGAGGCCCAGGGCCACGACCATCCCGATGATCCGGCCCACGCGGCCCTCGCCGCCGACCTGCGGGCGGCGGTCGACGGCGAGGTGCGGTTCGACGAGTACTCGCAGGTGCTGTTCGCGACCGACGGGTCGATCTACGGCGCCCGGCCCGCGGGGGTCGTCATCCCCCGCGACACCGAGGACGTCCAGGCGGCCGTCCGGGTCGCCGCCGACCACGAGGTCCCGATCCTGCCCCGTGGCGCCGGCTCCTCGCTCGCGGGACAGGCCGTCGGCCCGGGCTGTGTGGTCCTGGACTGCTCGAAGGAGATGGACGCCATCCTCGACGTCGACCCCGACGCGCGGCGGGCGACGGTGCAGCCGGGCGTCGTCCAGGACGACCTCGACGACGCCCTCGCCGAGCACGGCCTGAAGTTCGCACCGGACCCGGCCTCCTCGAACCGCGCGACCGTTGGCGGCGGCATCGGGAACAACTCGACCGGGGCGCACTCCGTGCGCTACGGCATCACCGACGCC
>CAYYRO010000193.1:395-3149 GCA_964474075.1 uncultured Methylophaga sp. | reverse complement strand
GAAGTTCGACGTCGAGACCATCATCGCGCGGGCGAACAACCCCGACAACGTGGACGCGTTCGAGGACCTGGGCGTCCGAACCATCTCCTCGTCGCACGCGACGGCGGTCGCGCTCGACAACGCCATCGAGCGCCCGGCGCTGGCGAACTGGATGGGCGAGCTCGGCCGCTCCGGTGACGTCCAGGAGATCGAGGTGACGAGCGAGGAGCTCATCGGGCGCACGGTCCGCGAGGTCGGCCCGGAGCTCCCGCCCGCGACGCTCATCGCGCTCGTCGCTCGCGACGGAGAAACGCAGGTCCCCGACGCCGACTTCACGCTGGAGCGCGGCGACCGCATCACGCTCATCGGGCAGCGCGACTCCGTCCGCGAGGCGATGGAGTTCTGCCACCCCGGAAAGTAGGTCGTTCAGTCCGTCGCTCGTTCGGCTGGTTCCCAAGCGGTCTCCCCCTCCCCGCCACCCGTCTTGTAGACGCCACGCGCCGTCGCGACGCGGTCGCCGGTCCCGTCCGTGACGGTCACGTCGACGGCTGCGACCCCGTCGCCCGCTCTGACTACCTCGGCGTGAGCATCGATGCGGTCCCCATTCGCGGGAGTGAGATAGTCGATGCGCATGTCGATGGTTGGCGTCGGTCGACCGACGAGCGACATCACCGCGGCGCCGCCGACCGTGTCGGCGAGCGTGTACGGGACGGCGCCGTGTGCGACGAGCCGGTCTGGCGTGGAGGAGTGGACGCCGGCGAGTTCGATGTGGCCCGTCGCTTCCCCGTCGTCGGCGTCGGTCAACTCGACGCCGACGTGGTCGGCGAACGGCATCTCGTCGAAGAGCTCGCGGAGCTGCATACAGACGGACGTCGGCGCGGCGAACTGAGGGTTGCGGTTCTCAGTTCGGCAGCGAGAACTCGATTGCCGCGCCCTGTCCGAAGCCGACGCACTCGGTGGCGAGCCCGCGCTCGGCGCCGCGCTTGTGCATCTCGTGGATGAGCGTGACCGGGAGCCGGGCGCCGGAGGCACCGAGCGGGTGGCCGAGCGCGATGGCGCCGCCGTTCACGTTGTAGATGTCGTCGTCGAAGCCGAGCTCCTGCTGGCAGTGGTAACACTGCGAGGCGAACGCCTCGTTCAGCTCGACGAGGTCGTAGTCGTCGGCGGTGGTTCCGGAGCGCTCGAACAGCTGCTGGCACGCGGGGATCGGGCCGATTCCCATCACTTCGGGCTCGACGCCGGCGACGGCGTTGTTGCCGACCTCGGCGAGCACCTCGAGGTCGTGCTCCTCGGCGAACGCGCGAGAGGTGACCATCGTCGCCGCGGCGCCGTCGGTGATCTGGGAGGCGTTGCCGGGCGTGACGGTCCCCTTTGACTTGAAGACGGTCGGCAGCTCCGCCATCTTCTCGCGGTCGATGTCGTGACGGATCCCCTCGTCCTCGTCGACGAGCTCCTCGCCGTTGTCGATGGGGACGATCTCGTCGTCGAACCGGCCCGTCTGGGTCGCCTCGCTCGCGCGCTGGTGGCTCCGGTACGCGAAGTCGTCCTGCGTCTCGCGGGAGACGTCGTACCGCTCGGCGACCTCCTCGGCCGTCATCCCCATCGAGAGCGCCGCGAGGTTGTAGTCCTCGTTCATCCGCGGGTGGATTTCGTTGTTCCCGTCCATCTTCACGCGGGACATCGACTCGACGCCGCCGGCGATGATGCAGTCGCGCTGGCCGGCGCGGATCGCGTCGGCCGCGGAGATAATGGTCTGCGCGGAGGAGGCACACCAGCGGTTGACGGTCGTCGCCGGGACGGTCTCGCCGAGGTCGGAGAGCAGCGCGATGACGCGGGCCATGTTGTTGCCCTGCTCGCCGCGCTGCTGGGCACAGCCCCACATCAGGTCGTCGACCTCATCGCCGGAGAGGTCAGTCGCCGCGAGCATCTCGTCGATGAGGGGGATGGAGAGGTCCTCCGGGCGGACGTCGGCGAAGGCGCCGTCCTCCTTTCCGAACGGTGTCCGGACTGCCTGCACGATGACGGGGTCGGTGTCGCTCATACATCTCCTCTTCCCGTTCCTCCGTGGTAAACTTACCCGTCCGTGTGACAGCGACCGTAAATCCAGCCGGGGTCGTTCCTTACCAATACTAACACGAGGCGGGGGAGATGACGACGCCCTTATCAGTCGTGCGGGCCGTAGTTCCGTGAGATGACGAGCCCCGAGGTCGATGTCGTCGAGTTTCTTCTCACGACGCGCCTCTACAACGAGCACGAGGAGTTGGACGAGCGTGACCTACCCCCGGCGTACCGTCGCGTCTTCTGGTCGGAGGGGGAGGTCGAACGCCCGCTGAACGCGACGAACGCGAACGCCGCGGCGGCGACCGGCATCGACCGGCCGTGGGACGCGGTGTCCGGACTGATGTTCACGGACCGCGACGACTTCTCCGGCACCGTCTCCTTCACCGACGACGGGATGGCGGAGACGTGGCTCCTCGACCGCCTCGACGCCGACGCCGTCCGGGAGAACCCGACGCTCGCGTACGTGTTCGGCGAGCAGTTCGGCGTCGAGTACGAGGGCGCCCGAGAGGCGAACCGACCCATCCACGCGGACCGGGTCTGGATCGACTCGCTGCTCGACGAGATGTTCGACGAGGAGGAGGAGGAGATGCTCGACCTCGTCGAGGTGCGCGCACCCGAGGAGATCGAGATGAAGCTCGACGACCTCGTGCTCACGACCGACCAGGAGGAGGAGATCGAGAAGGTCGTCAAGGCCATCGAGCATCGCGACTACCT
>CAYYRO010000193.1:0-385 GCA_964474075.1 uncultured Methylophaga sp. | reverse complement strand
GGACTGCGCGAGATCGGCAAACTCCTGTTCGTCGGCCCGCCGGGCACCGGGAAGACGAGCGTCGCCCGCGCGCTCGCCCACCAGCTCGACCTCCCGTTCGTCGAGGTGAAGCTGTCGATGATCACCTCGCAGTATCTCGGTGAGACGGCGAAGAACGTCGACAAGACGTTCGAGGTCGCCAAGCGGCTCTCCCCGTGTATCCTCTTCATGGACGAGTTCGACTTCGTGGCGAAGACGCGCGCCTCCGACGAGCACGCCGCTATCAAGCGCGCGGTGAACACCCTGCTGAAGTCCATCGACGAGATCTCGCTCATCCAGGACGACGTGCTGCTCATCGGCGCGACGAACCACCCCGACCAGCTCGACGCCGCCGCCTGGCGCCGCT
>CAYYRO010000192.1:0-3155 GCA_964474075.1 uncultured Methylophaga sp. | reverse complement strand
AAGCACAAGCAGGCCAACCAGAAGGGCGGCACCGAGCTCGTCAAGCTCCGGTCCAAGGTGCAGGAACTTGAGTCTGAGAAGGCCAGCATCGAGAACGATCCGTTCTACGAGTCGAAGCAGGCTCAGGATGAGGACCTGCGCGAGGTGCAGCGTCGCCTTGACCGGGCCGAAGAGGACCTGGCCGCGGAGGAAGCTCGGTGGGAGGAACGCGTGAACAAGCTGGGCAATCGGCTCAACGAGGCCCAGGACAAGGCCCGGAAGAAGAAGCAGGAACTCGAGAAGTTCTGCGAACGGCACGACCTGGACATGGACGAGTTCCTCGAGCACAGTTAGGGCGACAGACCAAAAGCCTCATCCGCCCTACATGGGTTAGAGGACGTGACCCCATGCCCATCCTTCAACCGCCGGAGCCAGCGGAGAGCGATGGCGGATCGACAGACCCGAGGCCCGCAACCGTTCGGGTGCGGAGCGGTTTCCGAAGGGAATATGAGGCCCTGAAGTGCTGCTTCCGGCACGAGGGGGACGAAGACCTGAAGGACCTGCTCCGGCGGAACAAGGAAGCTTTGAAGGCCGCGTTCCGGTGGACACCGGGGAACAGCGACGCCGAGAAGGTGGCGACGTGGATCGGGTTGTTCTGCGTGGGCCTGATCACGGTGGGCATCATGTTCGGGTGGGTCGTGATCGACACGGGACCCAAGCAGTACGTGTGGGAGGCGATCAAGCTGGTGGTCGTCGCCATGTTGGCCCGGATTCAAGCCAAGGAGAGCGAGCGCTTGAAGGAAGAGGCCGACGAAGGGTACCAGTAAGGTCATGACCTCGCGCCTGTCAGACGGCCGTGTACGGCGCGAGAGGTCTGCTAGTGTCATGCGCCTGGCAGCCATCCTGATTTTCGTTACGGTCGTCGCGCCTGCTACCATGGCCGACGGACCCATCCCACATCGCTCTTCACCGACTGAGGCTCCGGTCCTCGACGAGCCTGCCGGCCGGTACCGGGTCCAGATCGAGGCGGGCATCTACGGCCCCGCGCGCGAGGCGATCCGGATCATCGAGCATGGCATGGGCACGAGCCTGGGGGACCCGAGGGCCGACCGGGTCCTCATCATCGGCTCCATGGGGGGCGGGTACGCGATGGGGAGTACGGCGCAAGCGATGGGCGTCAGCATGCGGGACAGCTTGAACGGGTACGTCCACACTTGCCGGGCGAAGGCCGTCGACACGCTCAGCCACGACACCCAGGTCGAGGTGTTGCTGCACGAGCTGCTGCATTGCATCGGGATTGGGCATGCCGACAGTGGGATCATGGGTGGTGGTTACGAGGCGGGGCAGCGGCCGAGCTCGGCGGAGTTCGCGGCGGCCCGGTGCGTACTGACCGGGGATCGATGCGGCGTCCTCGACCGGGATGAGGGGGCGCGGTTGACGCTCGTGTTCGGGTAGTTCCGGGCACGCCCCTCATCGACGCTTTTATAAAATAGGTGCCGTGTGTCGCACTTGCGCCGACGATTGGCGCACGGGTGACGACATGCAACACCGCCTACACCTACGAGTCAGCGACGAAGACCTGGAGCGCCTTCGCGCCTACCAGGACGAACAGAACCTTGAGAACCGAGCCGAAGCCCTGCGGAAACTCATCCGGGACCAGCTCGACGCAGAGGGAATACAATGACTCCCGATGACCAGTCTGCTCCCGACACGGACGTCCAACTCGTCGAGTCCCCGACCATGCCCTTCGTGCCACCGGACCCGATCGAGGTCCGCGTCGTAGAGCGGGCCCCCGAGGACCCGTTCGACATGGGCAGCGACGAAGGGCCCGACGGCGAAGAGGTCTGGCGGTTCAAGGTCCGCGGCGCCGAGCCCCTCGGCGACCCGAAACCCAGCCTGATCGAGAAGCTCTGCAAGGCCCGGATCGCCATCGCCGAGAAGGGCGTCGTCCCCAAGAGCGGGTACAACAGCCACATCCAGCACGAATACAGCACTTACGACGACGTCAACGGGCACATCAGCGTACCCCTCGCCGAGAACGGTGTCTGGGTCCACAGCAGCATGGTGGACACGTACAAGCAGCCCAGCGGGAAGACCAAGGGCGGCAACCAGCGGTACTGCGTCACCGCGGTCATGGAGGTCTACCTCACCGACGGCGAATCCCGCATGGGGCGGCGCGTGATCGGGGAGAACGAGAACGCGGGCGACAAGCACCACTACGCGCTCGAAAGCCAGCTCCTACGGTACGCGCTCAGCAAGATGCTCCTGCTGGAGAGCGGCGACCCGGAGGTCGACACAGATCCCAACGCGGGCACGGGCGGTCAAGCCCCCGCCAGCGGTGGGCAACCCTCCCGGGGCGGCGGGGGGCACAGCAACGACCCCGCCACAGACAATCAGAAGAACTACATCCGGAAACTGGCGAAGGAAGCCCAGGAGGCGGGCGCGAGCACGGACGACCTGCCCGGGTTGGCTGACCTGACGAAGCCCGAGGCCAGTGACCTGATCGACGAGCTCAAGCAGCGGAAGCAGGAGGCACAGTTCCAGCGAGCCAGCGACCGGCAGAAGCAAGCCACGCTCGAGGACGGTGAGGGCGAATGACGCACGTCGACATCATCGAGATGGCTGACGGCCAGTCCTACCAGATCACCGAAGCCCAGGAGATGGACGAGCGATTCTGCGCCCTCTCATGCCTGCTCGACGCCGGAGCGACGATCGCGTTCCCCGACCACGGCGTCGAAGCCTACCAGATCCTCGGCGAGGGTCCCTGGGACAAGAAAGACCGCGTCGTGAACATGTGGCACGAGTACATGGCCCTGGACGGTGACGACGCATGACCATCAGAGCAGTCTGGTTGGACCCGCACGCGTGCCACGACGAGTGCCCGTGCCGACAGGGCGGTGACGACACATGACGCTCGACCAACGAACCCTGATCCTCGGCCTGGTCTACGCCCACGGCGCGCTCAAGTACGAAGAGGGCATGGCCGACGCCCGCGACGACACAGGTAAGGGCGACGTCGCGCACGCCGCCGCCGACATAGTGCTCGACATCCTGGAGCGTGACCACCTGTGACCGACCTCGCCCCGCGCCGCCTCGCCGACGGCACCCCCTACATCAGCAAGAGCCAGCTCAAGAAGCTCCTGACCTGCCCCCGCCGGTACAAGCACCAGTACGTC
>CAYYRO010000191.1:1929-3178 GCA_964474075.1 uncultured Methylophaga sp. | reverse complement strand
GACGTGCTCGTCGAGACGCTCGACTCGCTCAAAGCGGAGAAGGGCCACCCGCGCTTCGAGGTCAGCGACTACCTGCGCGAGCGTGCCGGCACGGGCTTCTACGAACCGGAGGAGTCCGCGGCGTCGAGTTTCGACACCATCCGCATCGAGTATCCCGCCGAACACGTCGGCCACGTCGTCCTCGACCGGCCCCACCGGATGAACAGCGTCAGCGAGGAACTGCTGGATGAACTCTCCGCGGCCGTCGACGTCCTCGACGACGACGATGACGTGCGCGCCATCCTCGTGACCGGCGAGGGCAGCGACGCCTTCTGTGCCGGTGCGGACGTCGGCGCGTTCACGAGCCTCGATTCGCTCAGCGCCATCGACATGTCCCAGAAGGGTCAGGAGACGTTCGGCAAACTCGAGGAAATCGGCAAGCCAGTCGTCGCCGGCATCGACGGCTACACCCTGGGTGGCGGGATGGAACTCGCCATGTGTGCGGACCTCCGCGTCGCGAGCGAGCGCTCGGAGTTCGGCCAGCCAGAGATGGACCTGGGCCTCCTGCCGGGGTGGGGGGGCACCCAGCGCCTCGCGCGCATCGTCGGCGAAGGCCGCGCCCGCGAAATCATCCTCACTGCCGACCGCTACGACGCCGGGACGATGGAGGAGTACGGCTTCGTCAACGAGGTGACCGAGAACGACGAACTGTTCGAGCGCGCGCTCGAACTGACCGAGCAACTCGCCGGCGGCCCGCCCATCGCCCAGCGCTACACCAAGCGCGCGATGCTCCGTGGTCGCGAGGACACCGACGCCGGGCTCGAACTCGAATCGAACGCCTTCGGCCAGCTCATCGAGACCGAGGACCTCATCGAGGGCGTCACCGCCTTCATGGAGGACGAGGAGCCCGAATTCGAGGGCAAGTAAACTAACTCGTTTATATACCTCCTCGTTTAGCAGGCAGTACATTGACAAGGGGTGACAACCCAGTCCAAAGGTGAGGCAAGCTAGCATGGGCCTCATGGATCAAGTAAAGACGGCGGTCTTCGGCGAGGAAGAGGAGCGCTCCTTCCGGTATCACTGCCAGGCGTGTGATACGCGGTTCGAGAGCCTCGAGTCGAGCGCCGCCGCAGTGTCCTGTTCGGAGTGTGGAACGGAGAGCAACCGGTCGATTTTCAAGCTGTAACCGACCGGTCCCCCGGCGGGGGCGGTCCCGCCACCACGGGGGCGGCGTCGGCTGCTGATCTCTCATAGTAACTGCTGTGAGTCA
>CAYYRO010000191.1:0-1919 GCA_964474075.1 uncultured Methylophaga sp. | reverse complement strand
TCCACGACATGCAAGAACGGGATATGGTCGGCAAACTGCTCGTCAGCCCGCAGGAGTGACCTGCGCCGACCCGTGACGGGGCCGGTGTTCTCATCCCAATTGCTGTAGGTCATTTCGGTATCGACCGCCCGCAGTCGGGCGGTCGGACCGGTAACCAGCTACAGCAGCCACCGTCAGAGCGTCTCGTCGCAATACCGACACGTCTCGCGGTCGTGAGGGTTCGGACCCCACATTCCGGGCAGTTCCCTTTCGGGGTGCCTGTTCGGTGTCCTCGGTGAACGACCGAATCACCATGACACCCAGGACCAGGAACCCTGCGACGAACCATCCAACCGGGCCGATCGTGAGCAGAAAGAGCAATACGACGAGTACGGGCCCGCCGAGAAACAGGTAGAGGAGCAGTTTCGAACCTTTCGTCATGACACGTCTCTCGACGGAAGGGAACGAGAGCATTGCGGAGGCTCAAATGGTCGTTGTAGCTCGAATCCACTACCTGAGGAATGCTCACAATAGTCAGGAGAATCCATCTCGGCCCGAAGCCGAAAAGGACGCATTTATAATTCTACGTTCCGTCGAATCGAGTACAGGCAGGCGAACGCGGCGTCACGCCGATTCAAATGCCATGCGCTCCGCTGGTGAGCAGTTCCGGAGGAACTGTGAGTCTCGGGGTATACCGGAAAGCTCCGTTGGTGTAGTCCGGCCAATCATTTCGGCCTTTCGAGCCGATGACCTGGGTTCAAATCCCAGACGGAGCATTTCTCCCTTACCTACCTTCAGCCCCGAGCGCTCGCCACCGGGTTCAAATTCCGGAAGACGCAGCGCGTCTTCCGGCGTTCGCCTCACGTTGTTCGGCGAACTCCCAGACGGAACATTTCTCACTTACCTACCCTCGTGAGTCCCCCGAACGTCCGTCATCCGCCGTGGCGCTCCGGAAGGCTAACGAGCGCCCGCGGGCAACCCCGGCACATGAGCAATCGCTGGGATTCGGACCTCTACGAGGAGAGTCACTCCTTTGTCCACGAGTACGGTGCGGACGTCGTCGGCCTGCTCGCGCCCGAGGCGGGCGAGCGCATCCTCGACCTGGGCTGTGGCACCGGCCACCTGACCGCCGAGATCGCGGAGGCGGGCGCGGAGGTGGTGGGCGTCGACAGCGCCGCGGACATGATTTCGCAGGCGCGCGAGGCGTATCCGGACCTCGAGTTCGTCGAGGCGGACGCGCGGGACTTGCCGGACCTCGGCACCTTCGACGCTGTCTTCTCGAACGCAGCGCTCCACTGGATTCCCGAGGGGGACCAGTCGACCGTCGCCGAGGAGGTCCGGGAACTCCTGCGGTCGGGCGGGCGCTTCGTCGCCGAACTCGGCGGCTACGGCAACGTCGAGACCATCGTCGCAGCGCTGGAGGCCGAACTCGAAGCGGCCGGCTACGAAGTGGCTGACCCCTGGTACTTCCCGACCGTGGGCGAGCACACCTCGCTGCTCGAATCGCGGGGGTTCGAGCCGACCTACGCGACGCTGTTCGACCGGCCCACGGAACTGGAGGGCGACGACGGCCTGCGAAACTGGCTGTCGATGTTCGGTGATAGCTTCTTCGCAGACGTTCCCGACGACGACCGGGAGGAGATTATCACCGCCGCCGAGGACGAGATTCGCCCCGAAATAAAGGAGGGCGACCGCTGGGTCGCCGACTACCGACGGTTGCGGTTCGTCGCGCGCAACGAACCCATCGAACGCTGACGCCGCTCAATCCCGGAGGCGCTCGGAGGCGAATCCCTACCCGATGACGTCCTCCTCTCGCAGTGCGTCTATCTCCTCCTGGTCGTAGCCGTGGGCGGCGAGGACGTCCTCGGTACTCTCGCCGAGCTCTTCGGGCGCGCGGTGGAGGCTCGGGACGATTTCGCCGAAGTGGACGGGGTGGTCGA
>CAYYRO010000190.1:0-3292 GCA_964474075.1 uncultured Methylophaga sp. | reverse complement strand
CACACATTCTTTTTGGTCCAGACTGTCGAAAGCCGCATAAGCCGCGTCGAGGTCCTGACAAACTACCTGACCTTTACCGTCATAGCCAAAAGTGGCGACTTTTAAAATGGCCGGAAACTGGATTTTCTCAGCAGCCTTAGCCAGATCTTCACGCCGGTAAATGCTGACAAACGGCACGGTGGCAATGCCCTGGCTGCGGATAAAGTTCTTTTCAACATTACGGTTTTGAGTTTTTGCCAGCGCTTGTGATGACGGATGCACTACGGTGCGCTGCTCTAAAAATGCCAGCGTGGTTGCCGGAATATTCTCAAATTCAGTAGAGATCGCCGCGCATTCCGCTGCCAGTTGACTCAATGCTTTTTCGTCATCGTAGGCAGCACAAATATGCTGATCGGCAATAATACCGGCCGGACTATCTTTATCCGGATCCAGGACAATCACTTTATAGCCCATGGTTTGTGCTGCGGTGGTGAACATCCGGCCCAGTTGACCGCCACCCAGCATGCCTAAGGTTGCACCGGGTAAAATCATGGTTTTCCTTTTATTCTTGGGGTGGCAGCGTCATATCCAATACGGACTGATGCTGATCTTTACGGAATTGTTCCAGTTTGGCCGATAGCGCATTATCGTGATTGGCGAGCATGGCAATGGCAAATAAAGCGGCATTGGCCGCGCCCGCTTCACCAATCGCAAAAGTCGCGACCGGAATACCCTTGGGCATCTGTACAATCGACAACAGTGAATCCTGGCCTTTCAAATAACGGGATGGTACTGGTACGCCCAGCACCGGGACCGTGGTATTGGCCGCCAGCATGCCGGGCAAATGCGCTGCGCCGCCCGCGCCGGCAATAATGCATTGCAGGCCTTTTTGCTGCGCAGTTTTAGCGTATTCGGTCAGCAGATCCGGCGTGCGGTGTGCCGAGACGACCTGAGTCTCATAGGCAACGCCGAAAGCGTCGAGTTGCGCAACGGCTTTTTGCATAACGGGCCAGTCACTATTGCTGCCCATGACGACCCCGATAATCGCTTTGCTCATAATCAGTCTTATCTGTCTGAGAAAAAGCAGTGCATTTTAGCTAGTTTATTGAAAATAGGAAAATTTAACGTGATAAAAAGTGTCCAAACATTGCAGCGATAATTGAACGGTGCGGCCTGAATAGATATACTTGATGATCCATTCTGCCGTATTTTAGGCGATGCCCCCTCGGTTTTGACAAGCTGCGCCGGTTCAACCGGAGGGGTTACGCAACGGCGCTAACAGACGATGAAGGTATAGACGTGAGTCAGCCAACAGAATTAACACAAGGCCTTTACCGGCCCGAATTTGAACGCGATAACTGCGGCTTCGGTTTGATTGCACAAATGGACGGCAAACCAAGTCATTGGTTGGTCGAAACAGCCATTGAAGCGCTGGGTAATTTGACCCACCGTGGTGCGATTGGTGCCGACGGCAAAACCGGTGACGGTTGTGGTTTGTTGTTGAAAAAACCAGACAGTTTTTTCCGTGCTATCGCCAAAGAGCTCAATTTTGAATTGGCTGAGCGCTATGCCGTGGGTGTGGTGTTTTTGTCGACTGACGAAAGCAAAGCGAAAGCCGCGCAACAAGTTGTAAACGAAAAGCTTGCTAATCAGGGTTTGCAAGTCGTTGGCTGGCGTGATGTTCCGGTCGATCCAAAATCGGCTTGTGGTGAAGAAGCGATGCGTTCATTGCCAACCATGCGCCACGTATTCATCAATGCCGCATCTGACATGGATGATGGTGCATTTGAGCGGAATCTTTATATCGCCCGTCGTCAGGCTGAAAAAGCATTAGTCGAAGACACTGATTTCTATGTGTCGACCATGTCATCACAAGTGGTGTCGTACAAAGGTCTGGTCATGCCGTCGTATCTGCCGGTGTTTTATAAAGATCTTAACGATCAACGTATGGAAACCGCTGTCTGTGTTTTCCATCAGCGTTTCTCTACCAACACCTGGCCGCAATGGCGTTTGGCGCAGCCATTCCGTTTTCTGGCACACAACGGTGAAATTAACACCGTTCAAGGTAACCGTAACTGGGCGCTGGCCCGCGGTGCCAAATTTGCCACTTCGTTAATCGAAAATATGGAAGATATCCGGCCATTGGTCGGCACCACCGGTTCTGACTCCTCCAGCATGGATAATATGCTGGAAGCCCTGCTGGCGGGCGGCGTCAATATGTTCCGTGCCATGCGTTTGCTGATTCCACCAGCCTGGCAAAATGATCCGACCATGGACGACGATCTAAAAGCGTTCTATGACTACAACTCCATGCATATGGAGCCGTGGGATGGTCCGGCCGGTGTCGTTATTACCGATGGTCGCTACGCTGCTTGTACGCTGGATCGAAATGGTCTGCGCCCGGCGCGTTATGTCATCACTAAAGATCGGCATATCACATTGGCGTCTGAAGTTGGTGTGTATAACTACCAGCCAGAAGACGTGGTTGCTAAAGGCCGTCTGAAACCGGGTCAAATGCTGGCGGTCGATACCCAGACCGGCCAATTGCTGATGCCGGAAGATATTAACCAGATGCTGAAATCTGCTCAGCCTTATCGTCAATGGCTGGATGACAATCTGCAACGTATCACTGACAAAAAAGGTGCTGATGCCAGTGTTGAGTTGACTGGCGATGAGTTTGCCGTATACGAAAAAATGTTTGGTGTCAGCTTTGAAGAGCGGGATCAGGTTATTCGTGTACTTGGTGAAGCTGGTCAGGAAGCGACCGGTTCGATGGGTGATGATTCGCCTTTCGCGGTCATGTCCAAAAAACAGCGTTCTTTGTATGACTACTTCCGTCAGCAGTTTGCGCAGGTGACCAATCCACCGATTGATCCGCTGCGCGAAAACATTGTTATGTCTCTGGAAACCTGTATCGGTGAAGAGCGTAACCTGTTTGAAGAAGGTGAAGATCACGCCCAGCGTGTAGTGCTGGATTCACCGGTACTGTCAGACAAAGTTTTTGAAGACATTCTGGCGCTCGGTGAGACCAATGCCGAATATAAATCCTATCGTCTGGCATTAAGCTATGACGCCGAAGGTGATTTAGAATCAGCTATCGATGCATTATGTGCAGAAGCCGAACAGGCTGTGCGTGATGAGCATGTGGTGCTGATACTCAGTGATCGGGTTCTGACGCAAGCGCAGTTGCCGATAAATGCTTTGCTGGCGACCGGCGCGGTGCATCAACATTTAATCAAGGTGGGTCTGCGTTGTGATGCCAACTTAATAGTTGAGACCGCAACGGCACGTGATTCACATCATTTCGCGGTGT
>CAYYRO010000189.1:0-3293 GCA_964474075.1 uncultured Methylophaga sp. | reverse complement strand
GACACCATGGGCCAGGTGATGGAGCTGGCCATCGAGGACGCCCGCGGCCAGTCCATCGAGCGCTACCGCGTCCAGCAGATCTTCCAGCAGGTCGAGGACACCATCTACGACTTCCCCTTCCGCCTGCCCCGGAACCTGGCGCTGATCCTCCGGGTGGCCACCGTCGTCGAGGGGGTCTGCGTCACGCTCGATCCGGACTTCGACTTCATCCGCGTGGCGACCGAGTTCCTCACCGAGCGGGGCTACCGCGAGGAGAGCGCCAAGCAGTTCGTCGAGGAGGTACGGGGGGACGTGATCGAGGCGGCGCAGTCGTCGATCCGGGTCCCCCAGACGCTGGAGCGGGTGTTGAACCGCGCGGAGCGGGGGAACCTCCGCGTCCAGTCCGAACTCCGCGACCCCCGGGACGTGATCGATCGGCTCGCCCGACGGATCGTCGGCGGCATGCTGCTCTCGGCCTCGCTGCTGTCGACCGCCTACCTCTATCCGATCGACTGGCGGGCGGCGACGGTGCCCGCGGCCATCGGCGTCGTCGCCTCGGCCATGCTGTATCGCTCCTTCCGGTCCGGCCGGGGCTTCCGCGCCCAGCCGCAGTTCACGCGGCAGGCGATGCGGGAGCGGCGGGCCGAAGAGGAGGAGTAGGCCAGCGCGACGGGTTCGACTCGTGGTGGTCCGTGAATCGACGGTCCGAGACTCTATACTGTAAGCGTTGTAAGGATTGTACGTTGGGTCGGGGGAACAACGGTCGCTGACGCAGGGACCGAGAGCGCGGATCGATCCCAACGAGGCGAGATTTGAAATGGCAAACGCGGACAAGCGAATCCCGGTGACCGAGGAACGGTGGGAGGAACTCCACTCGCTGAAGGGTCCCGGGCAGACCTACGACGACCTGCTGGCCGAGCTCGTCGAGAAATCCCAGCGGATCGTCCGGGGGAACCTGGCGAAGCTGGCGGAGCCGTATCCGGGTGAGGGTCAGGGCGACGAGGAGCGGATCACCTGGCGGGATCAGGAGGTCTACCGCCTCCCCATCGGCCGGACCTGGACGGCCTTCTACGACGTGGAGGAGAACGACGAGGTCGTGAAGGGCTCCGTGTGATGCCGATCGACGACGCGCACAAGGAGTACGGAAGTCTCGACTGAGCAGCGGCCCTTCGAGCTCGAACGACGACACACGCGAACATCGAGAACGCCAGAGCGTACGGCGGTCGACTCGGAGTGGCCCGTGATTCGCGGATCGATTCCGCCGAACAGACAGTCCCGTGGAGTCGCTCGCCAGTCGACGTCGACGCGAGCAGGTGGCTTTACCCACTCCGCTACTGATAGCGACCCATGCAGATCGAGCCCTTCGGCTTAGAGCGCTTCTTCGCCGAGTACGAGCACGAGGCCGATATCATGCTCGCCGAGAGCGGGATCCGGTCGCTGCCCGCGAGCCGGTTCGACTTAGACCCCGGCGAGATGGGCTACGTCGTCCCGACGAACGGCGACCCGGACCTCCGCGCCGAGATCGGTGCCCGCTACGACCGGTCGGCAGACGAGGTGGTGTGTACGGTCGGCACCCAGGAGGCCAACTTCCTCGTCTTCGCCTCGATGCTCGGACCCGGCGACCACGCGGTCGTCGTCTCGCCGACATACCAGGCGCTGAAGTCGGTGCCGGCGGCGTTCGCCGACGACGTCACCGAGGTGTGGCTCGACCCGCCCGACTGGCGGCTCGACGTCGACGACGTGGCCGAGGCGATCCGACCCGAGACCGAGATGATCGTCCTCGCGAACCCGAACAACCCGACCGGCCGGTACCACTCGGAGGAGACCGTGCGGGCTCTCTACGACCTCGCCGACGACGCGGACGCGTACCTCCACTGCGACGAGGTGTACCGCCTCCTCGCCGACGAGCCCATCCCGCCCGTCGCGAGCATGGGCGAGCGGGGCGTCTCGACGACCAGCGTGACGAAGGCCTACGGCCTGGCGGGGGCCCGCTTCGGGTGGCTCTCCGCCTCCCGGCCGGTCGTGGAGGCGGCGACGCGCTGGAAGGACTACACCACCATCTCGCCCCCGATCGTCGGCCAGCACGTCGCCCGGCAGGCGCTGGCCGACGAGGACGCCATCCTCGCCGAGAGCCGCGAACTCGCCCGCCGGAACCACGACCGCGTCGTCGAGTTCCTCGTCGAGTACGGCGATCGCGGACTCGACTGGTTCGACCCCGTCGGCGTCAGCGGATTCGTCACCGTCCCCCGGGGGTTCGCCGGCTCCCGCGAGTTCTGCCGGCGGTTCGTCGAGGAGGAGTCGGTCGTGCTCGCACCGGGTGCGTTCTTCGGCTACGACGACTACTTCCGGATCGGGTTCGGCCTGCCCGCCGACGAGCTGGAGGAGGGACTGACGCGGCTTAGGACGTTCCTGGATCGGCACGGCGCCGGGTGAGGTCGACGCCCCTCGGCCGGGACGCGGACTCGATTGAAATTTCAATATTGATATTTTGGGGGTGCGAATTTAAGCCTCGTACGCGAATAGAGCGCTCGAAATGGGATCGAAGGACGCTCTCGTTCTCGTCGTCGACGACGACCCGCAGATCCGATCGGTGTTCTCCGACTACCTGGAGGGCGACTTCGCCGTGCGGACCGCGGAGACGGGCGCCGAGGCCATCGAGAAGCTGGACGACGACGTGGACGTCCTGCTGCTCGACCGACGGATGCCGGGGATGTCGGGCAAGCAGCTGCTCTCGACCATCCGCGAGGACGGCTACGACCAGCCCGTCGCGGTCGTCACTGCCGTCGAGCCGGACTTCGACGTCCTCGACATGGGCTTCGACGCGTACGTCGTCAAGCCGGTGTTCGAAGACGAACTGCGCGAGGTCGTCGAGACGATGCTGCTGAGAAAGGAGTTCGACGACGTCATCCGGGAGTACTTCGCCCTCGTGGCGAAGGTCGCGGCACTCAAGGGCGAGAAGGACCGGGCGGAGCTCGACGGCAACGCCGAGTTCGAGTCGTCGAACGAGCGGCTCGAGCGGATCAAGGAGGAGGCCCGGACGGCGCTCGAGGTGGCGATCGAGACGGGCAAGTTCGACGAGATCTTCATGGACCTCGAGTCCGGCGACGTGGACCTCGACCTCGAGGTGCCCGGGTAGAGACGACCGACCCGGCCTGGAGGGAACGAGCGTCCGGCCCAGTCGCCGACGTGGTCTGCCCCCCGAGGAGCCGCCGCCGGGGCCGTTTCCAAACCGTTTATACGCTCACGTCCTGACTGCCGACCATGGCGAGAGAGCAGACGGAGGTGCGGGAACTCAACGAGGGCAACTACCTCAT
>CAYYRO010000188.1:0-3303 GCA_964474075.1 uncultured Methylophaga sp. | reverse complement strand
CCGCATAGAGGTTGCGCCACGTCAGCGCGTAGATGGGCGACTGGCCCCACGCCCGAAGTTCGGAGACGTAGCCGTCGTACTCCTCGAAGCGACTCTCCATGCGCTCGATGGCGTCCAGGACGTAGCCCGCGGCCTCGCGGTCGTCCTCGGCCGCCGCTATCGCCTCGTTGATGCGGTCCTCCCAGCCCTCGACCGCGCGCATCATGTCCTGTGCCGCGTCGTCGTCGTCGGGTAGCCCGTCGATGAGCGGCCGTGGAATCGACAGTGACACCTCGTCCATACCATGGAGTCGGCCGCAGAGATACAAAAAGTCGTGCCCTCGGCCACGGTGCGTTCGAACCTAGATGGAGGTCTTGGTCAGCACTTCCGACTCCCCGATGCGGTACCTGTGTGCCGGGCCGTAGTTCGTCTCCACGCGCTTGGGGTCGCGCTCGCGCTCGCCCGCGACGATGGCTGCGAGCCCCTCGTGGAACCGGTCGAGGAGTTCGAGGTCGTCGCCCGCGATGGGCGCGTTGTGTGCGGTCGTCAGGACGTCGAAGGCGCCGGCATCGCGCAGGTCGACGAGGCGCTCGAACGTGTCGACGTACTCCCGAACGTCACAGTCGTCGAAGTGGACGTAGAGGTTGCGGTCCAGGTGGACGACGTCGCCGCCGTGGAGCACGCCCGCCTCACGGTCGAGCACCCCGAGCTGTCCCGGAGAGTGTCCGGGGAGGTCGACGAGTTCGAGTTGCCGGTCGCCCAGGTCGACGACGTCGCCGCCCTCGACGGGCGTCACGTCCGTCGTCGGCTCGATGTCGTAGGTCTCCGGGTCGAACCCGTCGGGGAAGCCCGTCCCCGTCTCGCGGCATTGCTCGACGAACTGGGCCGGCCGGTGGACGAACTCGTCGGTGAGGCTGTCGATGGTGATACGCCGGTCGTCGGGACACTCCCGTGCGGGTGCTTTCACCCGGTCGAACTGGTGTCCGGCGCCGATGTGGTCCCAGTGGGTGTGCGTAAAGAGCAACTGGACGTCCGTGTCGACGAGGTCCGCCGCAGTGGTTCGCAGGTCGCCGATGCCGACTCCCCCGTCGATGACGAGCGCGTCGTCGCTGCCGCTGAGGAGGGAGAGCCGGCACGGCAACACCTCCGGCGTCTCGAAGATTCGGTAATCGCGGTCGCCGAAGGCGTCGATTTCGTACCATTCGTTCGTGCTGTTCATGATGCCTACCCACCGCGAGGGCCGTAATCAGTCCTTCGGCGAAAGCGAGTAGCTAGACGCAGTAGACGAACGGATACAGCAGTCCGATGCGGTCGTCGTCTTCGAGTTCGGTCGAGAGGCCGTCGAGGTGTTCGTTGAACGTCCCGTTCACCGTCACGCGGGCGTACCGTCGGGTCTGCTCGCCCTCCGGGTTCTTCTGCCAGTCGCCCGGGAACTCCTCGCGCTCGGGCGCCCAGCCGCGGGTGGTCGCCTCGGCCTCCGTCTCGGCGATGAGCATCTCCCGCACGTCGTACTCCGCAAAGAACGCCGACAGGAACTCCCTGAGCGTTGTCCCCTCGAACGTGAACTCCATCTTGCCGGTGCCCACTTCACCCCGCACGTGGCCCGTACACCGGACCTCCACCGTCGTCTCCGCGCTCGCTTGCTGTTCGGGCATCGTTCGAGTCGGTGGATACGCGCCTGCCCGGGAAAGCCCCTGGCTCGAACATGTTCGTCCCGGTCACCCCCGGGCGCGCTGGATGCGCCCCTCGCGTACCCACCGCTCGTAGCGTTCTGTCAGCCCGCGCGGGTCGCGCAGGCGCAGGAGAGTGTGTGGGAAGTCGCCGGGGAGCATCACGTCGAGCGTGGCCAGCGGTTCGTCGTCGAGCCCGCCGTCGTCGCGCCGGGGCCGGACGAGCGTCGGACACTTCCGCCCGAATGCGGGCGCGTGACCGGCCTGGTGGACCCGCAACACCCGCGGCGCGTTCGGGCAGACGTACACCTCGTTTCCGAGCGTGTACCCCCGGAGACAGCGAGTGGCCAGCCACACCCGGAGCCCGCGGAGGAACGACCCCGAAGCGACCGCTCGCCCGGGGCCACCGCCGGGCCCGTGGTGGGCGTCGAACGCCTTGACGTAGCGATACCAGTCGAGTTCGTGCTCGACGACAGTGGGATCGACCCGGAGGTCCGCCTCGCGATTCGTTCCGGATTCGTCGACGGGCGTCCGCACGACCGCAATCGACCGGTGCCAGAGCGAGAGCGCGGCGATGGCGACCCCGCCGACCAGCAGGCCGGCGACTACTCGATAGGTATCGCCCGCGACGGCCCGGAGGACGCCCGAACGGGACCTGGAGGGCATGGCTCGGTTTCGACTCCGCGGCGGACGGAATAGGCTTTGTGTCGCTCCGACAGAAGGTATATGGTCGGCAGGACCCCAGCGTGACCCGTGCGGGTCGTCCTGTTCACGAGCGCGGAACCGCTCTATCTCCCCCGGTATCTGCGGCCGATTCTCGACGCCCACGCGTCGGCCATCGACCGGGTCGTCGTCGCGCCGTTCGACGCGCCCCTCCCCGAGGAGCTTCGCGCGCAGTTCGGCGCCTACGGCGCCCGCGCCGGCGCCCGAATGGCAGCCCGGTATACGCGGAGTCGACTGCTCGATGCGCTTCCGTGGCGACTCGGCCGGCGGCTGACCGGTCGCCACCACTCGGTGCGGTCGGTCGCGGCGGCACACGGCGTGCCCGTCGAGCGCGCCCCCGACGTGGCCGACCCACGGTTCGTCGAGCGCATCCGCGATTGCGACCCGGACCAGCTCGTCTCGGTGGTCGCTGGCCCGCGACTCCCCCCAGAGTTGCTCGACTCTGCGACGGACGCACTCAATCTACACGGCTCCCTGCTGCCCCGCTACCGCGGCCGCGCGACGGCGTTCTGGCCGCTGTTCTACGGCGACGACCGCACCGGCGTCACCGCCCACCGGATGACCGAGCGGTTCGACGCTGGCCCCATCGTCGCCCAGCGGTCGTTCCCGCTCGACCCGGCCGACACCGTCGACTCGGTCTACCGGAAACTCGCGGCGACGGGGTCGGAGCTCGCAGTCGACCTGCTGGAGCGCTATCCCGACCTGCCCGCCGACCGCCCGAACGAGACGGGAACTACGGAGTACCACGGGCTTCCCGGCCCCGACGAGCGCCGCAGGTTCCTCCAAGCGGGGAACGCCTTCTTCTGACCCCTCACGCCCGGAGCCTCGTCGCGACCATCGCACACACGTCCGGGAGCACGTCGCAGGTCTCGGCGGCGATGACGTAGGGGGCCGCGTCGCGTTCGACGCTCTCGACGGGCAACTCGCCCGA
>CAYYRO010000187.1:0-3322 GCA_964474075.1 uncultured Methylophaga sp. | reverse complement strand
TTTACCTATTCATTGTACCAAATCATCTAACATATGACTATAAGTAAGTACGTTTCAGGGGGCAATCCTTACAAACTTTTTTTATTTTTTTAAAAAAGGGGCTTGCCGGGCATTACAGACACTTTAACTTTCTGTTAAATTTGTATAAGGCCGATGCCGGTAATACTTTGGCCGAGAATCCAAGCGGACATGCAGCCAGGCCACCCCTCCCCCCGCGGTATTTAGCCACAGCGGTCGGTCAGAAATCCGGTTTTGAGTCACCCGGCCCACCGTTTGCCACAGGTGGTGTTGCTGTTGCACCGGAGCATTTTCGGTAAACACTCCAATATGCGAATAATTCCGTTCTTGATCGGATGGCGCTGGTGCTATTAAGGTAGCGTCTTTCCCGAGGTTAGCAAAGGCTGTGGTTTCTTTATCCGGACTGAAATATGGCCGGAAGGGACCCGGATCAGGCGGTAAGTCAATACCGGGACTGTCAGAAACAACAAACTCAAAAAGCTGACTTGTAGTACCGGTCGTAACCGGCGGCGTTTCCCAATGGTAGGCCTGGAAAGAAATATCAGACAACAACCCAATAAAAAAGCACCGGAAGGTTTCATCCTCCTTTAAAGATGTGATAAAATTGATATAGCTCAATCGTTCTCCCTGCTTATGTAGCTTATATTTAAAGGCCTTCCCTTCCTTAATTTTTGTCTTCTCAAACTGATACATTGCGTTTAATTTAGATTTTGCTACTCCTCTTTATTGAATCGCTATTTGTCCCGGGCTGCTAACAATAATCTGGGGCGTTCCCTCATGGCTTTCGATCCTCCCGGTGACACAAACTTCCTGTCCTTCATACTGCTGTTCAGGCGGTTTGGTCCACTTAGCTCGATTATCACCCCAGATAACAGCCGTAAAGGTTTGATTCGGATAGGGTCGCCCTAAGTTGATAAAAGTGGGCTCACCGCCCACTTGCTGCAGATAATCGGCAGAAGCCACCTCTCCACAAACCTCAGCAGACGTGCTGATGTGATTATGTGCTTCGTCAGCTGTAATTTGAACTTCCGGTTCAGGAGATGAGGATTCCGGCTGGTAGATCCTAGAAAGAACAAGCCCGGCAATCATAATTCCTATCAGGACCGGAAAGATATAGTTGAGGTTATTGCGAATGTTTTTCATAGTGCTGCCGGATACCAAAAAGGGATTCATCAGGAACTATTTTTGCTTACCCTCATTCTAAGCACTGGAAGGGAAAGAGCAAAATATCTATTCCATAAAAGCCAGCCGTACCAAATAATCGTCTAGCTTTTCCTGGGGGATTAGTTCGTCATCCAGATTCAACTTTTCGCGGATTTCAAAATTGCGATGGGTACATCCCCCATAAAACCAACGTAGGGCTTCCATATCTTTCAGAATAAGCTTTCCGATAAATTCTTCCAGCCGATTGTTTTGGATATGATCATCTATAACAACATACAGCAGCTCATCAGAAAGGCCCTGAAGATAATCACGCACTAGCAGCTGCTTATCACGGTTTAGTTCTAATTGAAAATACATGGGCGTAAACTTTTGGCTTAGCTGTCCGGGCAGATCAAAAGGAGTATTAAGACCATGTGTGGTGATATAGAGCTGCCGCAACAGTGCTCCCATAGCCCGCCTAACCCGTCCGTGACCCTTAAAAGCTCCATATGTGTACTCGGTATGTTCTTCCGGAAGATGCATACGAAGTTGAAACGTCACGACTTTATTCTTGGGAACAGCAGAAACATAATAGTAGGTTTCCGGGGTCTTCTTGGCCCGGTTAAATGGCGGGCGATGCCTGCGGATCAGCTCATTTTCCCGCAGCAAGGCCTTTTCTTCCGACGGCAGTTCTTCCAGGGCGATCTGCCGGACCAGCCGGACCAGCCTTCGCACTTTCCGGGAGCTATTATCGTTATTTACGCGCCGATAGGTAAACAGCCGGCTTCGTAAATTCTTGGCTTTTCCCACATACAGCAGGGATTTCTTACAGCCGTACATCTTATACACGCCCGAAGTTTTGGGCAGCTCATCGAAAAAACTTTTCCCAAGCCGCTCTTCCAGCGGATTTTGTGCCTCAAAAAGAGAATCAGTTTTCATCGTCCTGTAAACTTATTTTGCCCAACCATAAGAGGTGAGACTGACAACCTGTTGTCACCGCTTTAGCAAATTACGATCTACGAATGCTAAAAATTTCATGTTGATCTGCTCCGCAACTGATTAATGACTTATCCCCTTACAGAAGTTTATGGTGAGAAACAAGGTGAGAGTATAATCCAAATCGATTACAGCAGCACTTTTATATTATCATTTCTCCTTTCTACCGCTTATAATCCTTTTTGTTACTCGAAAACTTAAAAAGGGATTATTGTGCAAGGGTATCTGTTAATAGGACTGCTGATTGCCGCCATCCTGTTTATCGTTTACAGTACTGCTAAGGTAAAGCTGCATCCATTTCTGGCTCTGCTGCTGGCCTGTTTTGGGGTTGGACTTCTTTCAGGCCTGCCTGCGGATGAAACCATAACCGCGATTACCGAGGGCTTTGGAGGTACGCTCGGCTCTATCGGCATTGTGATTGCAGCCGGAACTATTATTGGCTCGCTGTTGGAGAAAAGCGGGGGGACCATCGTTATTGCGAATCTCATTATCGGCTGGCTTGGGAAAGCGCGCTCGGCACTGGCCATGAGTATTACCGGGGCTATCGTCTCGATACCGGTCTACTGCGACTCTGGATTTGTCATTCTTTCCTCACTGAACCGCTCTCTGGCTTCCAAAACCAAGCAGTCACTGGCGCTTTATGCCGTGGCCCTGAGTATGGGGCTTTATGCCACGCACGTCTTCGTTCCTCCCACGCCTGGTCCCATTGCCGCTGCGGGTACGCTTAATGCCGATATTGGGACCGTCATCCTACTGGGAATCACCGTCACTATTCCCGTTATCTTCGTGACCTACCTCTTTGCCGTTACCATGGGAAACCGTATTTATATCGATCCCGATGACATGCCTACGGCAGATAAGGAAAATATGAGTTCTTTCCACAAAACTGTCGACGATGCCAATCTACCCGGCACTACAGCTGCGCTGCTACCCATATTAATTCCAATGTTGCTGATCGCCTTCGGTTCTATTGCCGATCTGCCAGCCGAACCTTTTGGTGATGGATGGATAACTGCAGCCATTCTCTTTCTGGGAGATCCCAATACAGCACTTATCATTGGGGTACTTTTGGCTTTTGGAACCGTTCCCAAACGGGGACCCGAAGTTTACGGCGACTGGGTCGGAAAAGGCCTCAAAAGTGCGGGCGTAATCATTTTGATTACGG
>CAYYRO010000186.1:0-3347 GCA_964474075.1 uncultured Methylophaga sp. | reverse complement strand
AGTCGAACGACGAATCCATCCACCAGCACAACGCCCACGCCGAGCGCGTCGCGGAGGTCGGGTCGCTGCGCGAGGAGCTCTCTTAGTCAGTTTTCGCCCCACTGGAGCGGGTCCGCTTCCTCCCAGCGAGGCTGGAACTCGCGTTCGATGCCGTCGGCAAACGTCCGGTCTTTGAGGTCTATCATCGCGAACGCCTGCGTGTCGTCGAGCGGGTGGGGCACCTCGATACAGACCTCGGTGTCGTCGATGAGGTTGAACGTGCCCCGGACGTTCTCGCTCGTGCGGACCTCGAAGTTCTCCGCGCTCGCCAGCCGTTTCTGGTAGCGCTCGCCGACGGTTTCCGGCAGGCGCCTGACGAGGTCCGGCCCCATGAGCACGGAGATTTCGACGCCGCGGTCGAGGGCCGCTTCGAGTTCCTCGACGGTCCGGGTCCCGACGTGGTCGAAGTCGAACTTCGCCGAGCGCGTGGCGGCGACCATCACCAGTCGGTCCTCGGCGGTCGCGAGCCGTTCGATGAGCAGGTCGAAGGCCTCGTCCGGACCGACCGCCGCGGTCCAGAACCGTTCGTCCGCCGACTGGCTGGCGTCGAGTTCGTTCGCCAGCGTGTCGACGACTTCCTCGTACTGCTCCGCCTTGCGGTCGAGTTCCTCCTTGCGTCGGTCGAGCAACCGGTCGAGCGCCGTCTCCGGCTCGACGGCGGCGTACTTCTTGGGTCGGCTGGCGGCCTGACTCCGGGCCAGCCCCTGCTGTTCGACGCTGTTGAGCACGTCGTAGATGCGGCCCATCGGGACGTCGCTGACGTCCGACAACTCCTTGGCAGTTGTCGGCCCCGTCCCGAGCAGCGCGCGGTAGACGCGTGCTTCGTATTCTGAAAGCCCGAGGTCCCTGAGATTCGCCATTACGAGTTCAAGCGGCCCAGCCTGTATAAACCCACCGGGGGTTCACTGGATTTCCTGCACCCGACTTTCCAGTTCGGCGGGCGTCTCCGCCGGCGCCGTGCGCTCCTCTCCCCTGCTGGCGACGGCGGTCCCGGCCTCGACGTCCGCGTCGGGCACGACCACCTTCTCGTGGTCTGCCATACGGAGCGCCGCCCGGTGGAGGTCGCTTCGGGCACCGGTACCGACCTCGATGACCAGCGGCGACTCGACGACGCGGGAGACGGCGGCCGCGTAACTGGCGGCCTCCGGTCCCATCCGGCTTGCGGCCCCGGCGAACGCTTCCAGTATCTCGCGGGCGCGCTCGCGATAGTTGGCCTCCCCCGTGAGATAGGAGAGGTCAACCAGCGCGTCGGCGAACTCGACGTTCGTATCGAGCGGGCGGAGCGGGCGGTCGAGCAGGCCCGGTCCCCCGGTCGGTCCGTCACGGAGCGGCCCGGGCCCGTCGCGAAGCGCGTCGAGGGCGTAGTCGGCGACTGCCCTGGCAGTCTCGAGGTCCCGTCCCTGGACCTGCGCGGCGGTGGTCAGCCCGCCCAGCAGTCGCGCGTGGTCGACGAGCAGCCCCGAGGGAACTGTCGAATCCGTCTCCCGCCCGCCGGTGAAGTGGACGACTTCGCCGTCCTCGGCGACGAGTTCGTCGGTGACGAAATCCAGCGCCCGCTCGGCGTAGCGGCCGGCGGCCTCGTGGTCGGTGTAGGCGAAGAAACGAAGGAGTGCGTCGGCGGCCAGCCCGTTGCGGTCGGCGAAGATGGTCGAATCGACGCTCGGCGGGTCGGCGGCCTCGCGCTCGGTGGCTTCGAGCCGGAAGTAGTCGCCGCCGGCCTGGCTGCCCGCGAACGCATCATCGGTCCACAGCTCCGTGGTCAGATACTCGATGGCTCCCTCGGCGGTGTCGCGGTAGCTCTCCTCGCCGGTCGCGAGGTAGGCGTTCGCGAACGCGCGGACGAGGCCGGCGTTCGCGTCCAGCAGTTTCTCGCGATGGAGGTCGCTCCAGTCGCGTTCGCCGGCGAAGCGGTAGAAGCCGCCGTCGTAGGTGTCGTAGAGGTGGGTGCTGATGGCTTCGAGGGTGCGGGTCGCCCGGTCGGGGTCGCGCTTGAGCGCGAACTCGATGGTCCGGGGGAGGGGGAACTTCGCGCCGCTGCCCCACCCGCCGAACTCCTCGTCGAAGGCGGCCGAGAGCTGGCTGACCATCCCGGCCTCGACGTCGCCGGTGAGTTCGCCACCCGGTGGCTCGGCGTCGCGGAGCGCCCGCGGGATGCGGCCGGCCTCGCGCCCCTTCGCGTCCCACGTGCGCCGGGCGGATTCGAGCGCCTGGCGCATCCCCTCGACGCCGAGATAGGAGGCGCCGGTGATGACCTCGCCGTCCGGCGTGACGAAGACGTTCGAGGGAAACCCGCCCATGGTGTAGCGCTCGCGGACCTGCGGGTGGCGGTCGACGTCGACGCGCACGGGGACGAAGTCGTCGTTGACGTTGGCGGCGACGCGGGGTTCGTCGAACACCTCGCGGTCCATCTGGTGACACCAGACACACCACGGTGCCGACAGCGAGAGGAACACTGGTAGCTGCTCACTGTCGGCGGCCGCGAAGGCGTCCGGCCCCCACGGTCGCCACTCTACTTTCGTCTCCGCGGCGGAGTCGTCCATACCGACCGATTCGGGCCGACGACCGAAAGGCCTTCGAGACGCGAGGCCCGAACGAGGGTATGCTTCGGGTTATCGGGGTCCTGTTGCTCATCCCGCTGTTCGACGCGCTCTTGCTGGTCGTCGTCGCCACCCGCATCGGGATGGTGCCGACGGTCGCCATCGTCGTGCTCACGGGGCTGGTCGGCCTCTTGCTCGTCCGCGCGGAGGGTCGCCACACCCTCCGGCGCATCCAGCAGAAACTCGCGCAGGGTGACCCCCCGACCGACGAGGTGCTCGACGGCGCACTGCTCATCGCCGCCGGCGCGTTCCTGCTCACCCCCGGATTGGTCACCGACGCCGTCGGCTTCCTGCTGGTCCTCCCGCCGACGCGCTACCCCATCCGGATGCTGCTCAAGAAGTACGTCGTCGTCCCCTACGCCGACGCCAAGACCGGCGGGTTCGCGACCGGCCAGGTCTACATCGGCGGCTTCCCCGGCGGCGACGAATCGGGGACGCCACCCGGCGCATCCGGGCCCGGTTCGGGGTCGGACGGTCCCGACGGCGAGTCGGGTGACACCTACGACATGGGCCGGGACGAGTATTCGGTGGGAGACCGCAAGGACTAGAAGCCCCGTCCCGCGGGCGAACAATCCATAGACAGTCCCCGAAAAGAAACGCTTAAACACAACTGGGAGTAACGTTGAGTTGCACTCGGTTGGGCCGATAGCTCAGTTAGGTTGAGCGCTCGGCTGATAACCGGGAGGTCCGCGGTTCAAATCCGTGTCGGCC
>CAYYRO010000185.1:3128-3349 GCA_964474075.1 uncultured Methylophaga sp. | reverse complement strand
GACCGTATCATCCGAATTCGAATTCTCAACAGAAGAGGAATTCTGCTGTTCACTGCAGCCCATGAGAGTCAGTGGCAATAATAATATGGCAGTATAAAAGCATTTCATAGTCTCATAATTATCTTATTAATCAGAGGTAATAAACTAATATAATCAAAATACGGTACTCATTAATTCTTTTTTAGTAATGCAGAAATGAGTAATACATTTATAAATCGCAG
>CAYYRO010000185.1:0-3118 GCA_964474075.1 uncultured Methylophaga sp. | reverse complement strand
AGTATTAAATATTTGATTGCCGCAATAAATATTAGATAACCAATCCAATATGAATGAATCAGTAAAACCATACGTTGGATTAATTCAGTATTAAATAAAAGATTATTTTATCTATGGATTTCACAAACCGACATATCGTTGTAACTGGAGGCACCGGAGCGCTGGGATCTGCTGTCGTTGAGCTGCTGCTTGATGCAGGTGCGAAGTGCAGTGTTCCCTGCTTTAACACCGAAGAGCTGGAGTCTTTTTTACAAAAAGATGAAGAGGGTGTCTATATAAAAACGCCTGTTGATTTAACCGATGAAAAAGAGTGTCAGTCTTTCTTTGATCTGGCGGTATCCGCGCAAGGCGACCTTTGGGGGTCTATCCATATTGCCGGCGGTTTCGGCATGGGAAACATCGAAGATACATCCAAGGCCGACTTTATGAAGCAAATTAACCTTAACCTGGTTACCTGCTATAATAACTGTCGCGCTGCAGTACAGCACTTTAAATCACAAGGCAACGGCGGACGTATTGTCAACATTGCCGCGCGACCTGCTTTGGAACCCCGGCAAGGAGCTGGCATGACGGCCTACACCACTGCTAAAGCTGGCGTTGCAGCCCTTACCCAATCACTCGCTGCGGAGGTTATTGAAGATAATATCCTGGTAAATGCCATTGCGCCTTCGACCATCGACACACCCCAAAATCGTGATAGCATGCCTAACGCCGATTTTGAGAAATGGCCCAAACCCAAACAACTGGCTAAGCAAATTGCCTATCTGGTTTCATCCGATAATGAGGTCACCCGCGGCGATATCGCTACTGTATATGGTGAAAGCTAATTCAAGAAGGCCCAAATAAACATGATTAGCGCTAATCATTCTATTTAGGAGGAACTATTTGGAATACCAATCGACTACATAGAGAATAACTATTTTGATATAATATAGTTTAACATTAAACTAATTGAAGGAATTAAAACAGTTAAACAATACACGTGCAAGAATTAGTTATGAATAACCTCTCTGATCTTTTCAGGTCTAAAAGCATTAGAAAAAGAATTGTTATACAGCAAACTGTGAGGTCTCATTTTCCTTATAATTCTTCTACGCGTAAAAACATTATTAACAACTATGAGCAAGCAACAACCACTTTTAAAGTCATATAATCTTTCAGGGATCGAACTTTCAAATCGCGTGGTCATGGCCCCCATGACCCGAAGCCGGGCCAGTGAGGGCAATGTCCCGACTGACCTGATGGCCAAATATTATAAACAGCGAGCTTCGGCCGGACTTATTATTACGGAAGGCACCCAGATTTCCCAACAGGGCGTAGGCTATCCATGGACACCCGGAATTCACACGGATGGACAAATAGAAGGCTGGAAAAAAATAACAAAGGCCGTCCATGAGGAAGGCGGACATATTTTTGCACAAATCTGGCATGTGGGATCCGTTTCCCATCCAATTTACCACAATGGAGATAAACCCGTAGCCCCCTCTGCCGTTAAACCCGAAGGTGAGACTTTTACAGCCAAAGGGATGAAGGAATTTGTAACGCCACGCGCCCTTGATATAAATGAAATCCCGGGTATTGTTGAAGATTATGCCAATGCAGCCCGTAATGCAGTGGAAGCCGGATTCGACGGAGTGGAAATTCACGGGGCTAACGGATACCTGATCGATCAGTTTATTAAGGACGGCACCAACAAACGGGACGATCAATATGGGGGCAGCATAGAAAACCGCAATCGCTTTGCGCTTGAAGTAGTAGAAGCTGTTTCCAATGCCATTGGTGAAGAAAAAACCGGAATTCGCTTTTCTCCTGTGGGAAATAACTATGGAATCAGTGATTCTAATCCAAAAGAGGTTTTTAGTTACCTGTTAAAACAGCTCAATAATTTTGATTTGGCCTACGTGCACCTGATGGAACCGATGGGAGATATCAGTGACTTGCCGAACTATCCCCAAAAAGTAACAGAATTTTTCCGTCCGTTCTATAACGGCACACTGATTACAAACGCAGGTTTTGATCAGAAGAGTGGCAATAAAGCTATTGAAAGCGGCACGGCCGATTTGGTTGCGTATGGACAACTTTTCCTGGCCAATCCGGATCTGCCGGAACGCTTTGCGGCCCATGCCGGACTCAATGAACCCGATCCGGATACCTTCTACGGCGGTGATGAAAAAGGGTATACCGACTACCCGTTTATGGATGAATCCGAAAAGGTAGCCGCTGAGTAAAATATAAATGGCAATTGTTGTCCCGGGTACCGGTACCGGATGCGCCTTCTTATATGTTTAAATAACTATATTTGGAGTAAGATTTTTATTGCGCATCCGGTATCTTATTATTTTGATAACCTAATCGCAGAAAATAGAATTTAATCTTTGATATGACGCACGCCAACGGCATCCATCATATAACGGCCGTCGCAGGAGATCCCAAAGTAAATTATAAATTTTATTCCCAAGTGCTGGGACTTCGCCTTGTTAAAAAAACCGTTAATTTCGATGATCCATCGGTTTATCACCTCTACTATGGCAATGAGTCCGGCAAACCGGGTACCATCCTTACTTTTTTTCCATGGCAACATCTGCAGCAGGGCAAACCAGATCGCGGACAGGTAGTAGCCATAGGGTTCTCGGTACCTACTTCTTCCAAAGAATTTTGGGTCAATCATCTGGAGGAACAGAACATCGACTTTGAAGCTCCCTTCACCCGCTTCGGTAAAGAGATCATCGGTATACAGGATCCGCATGGCCTGCACCTGGAACTCGTAATGGACCCCACAGCGGATAACGCAGAAGGATGGGAAGAGGGCCCCTTGCCGAAAACACATACTATCCGTGGACTCCATGGCGCCACTCTTGCCGAAAAAGATTATGAGGGGACAGGGCGGCTGCTTGAAGAGAATCTGGGTTTCGAGCTCACAGGTCAGCAAGACGACCGCTTTCTTTATGAAACAGACACAGATTTTGGTTCAGTAATTGAAATTATTGACCAATTCGGTCCCGATGGAAACCCCGGTAAAGGTACAGTTCACCACATTGCCTTCCGTGCAGAAGACGAAAAACAACAGCAGTTGCTGAGTAAACAGCTGCACAACAAAGGATATTATTTAACCGAAGTA
>CAYYRO010000184.1:0-3360 GCA_964474075.1 uncultured Methylophaga sp. | reverse complement strand
TGGTGCTGGGCATCTCGGCCGACCCGGCCGACAGCCACCGGGACTTCCGGGAGAAACACGACCTCAACTTCCCGCTCCTCGTCGATGAGGACGCCGAGATCTCCAAGCGGTACGGCGTCTGGGTCCAGAAGAAGATGTTCGGCAACGAGTTCATGGGCATCCAGCGGGCCACCTTCCTGATCGGCCCCGACGGTGACCTGGTCCACGTCTGGCCCAAGGTCAAGCCCGAGGATCACGCTGAGGAGGTCCTCGAGGTCCTGGGCGAGGTGGCCTGAATGGCGGACAAGTACTACCGCTCCACCGACGACCGGGTGCTGGCCGGTGTGTGCGGCGGCCTGGCCGAGTACCTGGATCTCGACCCGACGCTCGTCCGGGTGCTGGCCGTCGTGATCGTCCTGCTCACCGGCGGGGTCGGCCTGCTCGCCTACGTCCTGCTCTGGCTTCTGGCGCCGGAACGGTGAGGTCAGAGAAGGGGTCGGCACCTGAAGACGGTGGGTTTAACCGGTCGCCGGCGGGTTCCCGCCCCATGGCCAACCTCACCAAGTCCTCGAGCGATAAGATCCTGGCCGGCGTCTGCGGCGGCCTGGCCAACGCCTGGGACATGGACTCGACGCTGGTCCGCGTGCTCTACGTCGTCCTCACCCTGGTCACCGGTCTGGTCCCCGGGCTCCTCGTCTACCTGATCCTGGCCCTCGTGATGGACTGATGGGAGCGAAGCGCTCTTGGCAGGGACACCCCTAACCTAGCTTGCATGCCCACGACCTGGGTGAAGTCTGCCAACGAGGCGGTCGTCTCCGGCGTCCTGGCCGGGTTCGCTCGAGACTGGGGCATCCACCCCTGGATCCTGCGGACGATCTACCTGGTGCTGACGCTCGTCACGGGGATCCTGCCCGGTGCGGTGATCTACCTGCTTCTCTCCCTGGTCATGAAGTGACCACCTCGCCGTCCCGGCAGCTCACAGCTGCCCGGTGGTCTCGGTGACCTCCCACAGGAACACGCCGCCGCCAGCGGCGGCGCCAGCTCCCAGGGTGGCCACGCGCCACTCACCGGGGATGGCCTGGGTGTCCATGAACCCCGCCGCGACGCCGAAGGGGGCGCCGACGGCCCGGAACTCGTGGAGCTCGCCCTCAGGGTCCTCGACGGCGGTCTCGTGGGCGCCGGCGAAGGCGAACGAGTAGGCGTAGCCTGACACGTAGGTAGCCTCCTCGCCGACGGTACCCGAGGTGGCAGGGGAGGGGTCGACCATGGTCGTGCCCGAGGTCGGGTCCGCGCCGATGGCGTTGGTGTGGGCGAACAGCTCGGTGGCCTCGGAGACGTAGTAGGTGCCCGTCCAGTCCGTGCCGGAGCCCATGGTCATGATGTGCATGACCCAGTCCTGGCCCTCGGTGTCGGGATCGTAGATGAACAGGTGGGCGAACCAGCCGATGGCCGGCACGTAGTCGTAGGTCATCGTCAGGTTGCCTTCTGCGGTGCGCCCCTCGATGGCGAAGCCGGGCGTCTCCCCGTCCTTGGTGGCGATCGATGGGTCGTAGGTCGCCGTGAAGGTCACGTCGACGACCCGGGACTGACCCCCGCCCAGGGCGCCGACGTCGATCGGCGCGCTCCACGTGGCGTTGTCCTCCAGCGGCCACTCGTACCACGTGAAGGGCTCGCCGCCCTCGGTGGTGTCCAGGTCCTGCTTGGAGAAGGGGCCGAGCAGGGACAGGTCGAAGAGCGCCTCGAACTTGGCCGCCTCCTGGTTGTCGGTGGCCACGAACCACTCGGAGCCCCGGTCCTCGGTGACCACGGCGTTGTAGTGGACGCCCTCGTCGTCCTCCATGCCGAAGAAGACGTGGTAACCGAACCACTGGCCGACCTCCCAACCGGGTCCCTCGACGACGTCGTCGGGACCCAGGGGGGCCTGGTCGGCGGTGCCGGCGGTACCGGCAGCAGCACCGATCGCCTCGTCTGCGGTGGTCGCATCGATCTCCTCCCCGGTCGCCTTCTCCACGGGCTCCTCGCCACCGATGCACCCGGCGGCCAACGAAGCCACCAGGAGCAGGACGAGGGCCAAGCTCCTGCCTCCGGTCATGGGTCTCCCCGCTGGAGGGCGCTTGTGTCTCTATAAGCGTTCCCGTGCCCCCGATGAACGGTTGCACGGGGCCCCCAGGGTGCCTACCGCGTCACGCGCGGTCGGCTCGGGTCCCGGTGTCGCCCTCGAGCTCGTCGTCCTGCTCGGCGTGCATCTGGCTGCGCTCCCAGATGATCTCCTGGCCGCGGTCGATGCGGAAGACCCGGTGGTAGGGGATCTGGCCCTCGCCGTCCGGGGTCTGGATGGTGATGAACGAGCGGCCAAGGTCCACGATGTCCTCACCGCGGATCACGGCTCGGTCGCCGGGCGCGCCCCGGTGGACGTAGTGGACGGTGGCCTCCTCCAGGGCCTCGTGGTGCCACTTGAGCTCGTTGAGCTGGGCCCGGGGGCCCGAGAGGCCTCGGGACATCATCCCAGGGTATGCAGGCCTGACCAAAGAGGCCACGGGCCGAGGTCGAGAACCGGTAACTCCAACATCAGGCCGCTCCGTGGGGGCGCTGGACGGCCAGGGCGCCGACCGCCTACCGTCGTGGGATGCCCATGGAGCTGTTGCTGACCGTTCTCTCCGGCTTCGTCCTTGCCGCGTTCCTGCCCGCCCTCCACAGGCGTGCGGGGAAGGCGACGGGCTGGATCGCTGGCGCCCTACCGGCGGGGCTGGCGCTCCTGCTCCTCAGACACCTCCCCGCCCTGGCTGACGGGGCCACGGTCCACGAGCGGTACCCGTGGGTCGCAAGCCTGGGTGTCGAGGCGGGCTTCCGGTTGGATGGCCTGGCCATGGTGTTCGCCCTGCTCATCACCGTGGTCGGCGCCCTGATCTTCGTCTACGCAGGTGCCTACCTCGGCCGAGACGAGCGTGGCCGCGTGCTAGCTTGGTTGTCGGTCTTCATGGGTGCCATGCTCGGCGTGGTGCTCGCCGACGACCTGATCACCCTCTTCGTGTTCTGGGAGCTCACCAGCTTGGCCTCCTACCTCCTGATCGGCACCTACCACGAGGAGGGGGACGCCCGGCAGGCGGCCCTCCAGGCCCTTCTGATCACGGGAGGAGGGGGGCTTGCGCTCCTGGCCGGCCTCCTGCTGCTTGGGGACGCCGGCGGTTCCCTGGCCCTCTCGGACCTCCTCTCCCGAGGGGCGCCGATCCAAGCCTCCCAGGTTTACCCGGGGATCGTCGTGCTCGTCCTGGCCGGCGCTCTGACCAAGTCTGCCCAGGTGCCCTTCCATATCTGGCTACCCTCCGCCATGGCCGCACCGGCCCCCATCAGCGCGTACCTGCACTCGGCGACCATGGTCAA
>CAYYRO010000183.1:1343-3396 GCA_964474075.1 uncultured Methylophaga sp. | reverse complement strand
TGGCTTTTCAAAGTGATCCGCAATTGATGGCACAGGTGGCTAATCAGCGTGCGACATCGGAATTGGCGGATCAGGCTGATGCCTTGTTTTTACCGGAAATTGGTTTGGGCGCGGATGCCACCAAAGTCTGGACCGAAACCTCCTCACAACGATTTGGTGGTGAAAGTACTTCTGTTGACCGCGGCTATACGCTGAGTTTGATTCAGCCGGTTTACCGACGCGAAAGCTTTGTTCAGGACCGGCAAGCTGATATCGCCATAAGTGGCGCTGCGGCGCAATATGAAGTGGTGAAACAAGAACTGATTGTCCGGGTTGCCAATGCATACTTTGCAGTGTTGGGTGCCAAAGATGATCTGAAGTTTGCTGAAGCTGAACGCGAAGCAATCAGCAAACAACTGGAAGAAGCAGAGCAGCGCTTTGAAGTGGGTTTAACGACGATTACCGATGTCAGCGAGGCACAGGCCGCATTTGATATTGCCAATGCGGCGGTGATTGCTGCCGAAAATGCACTGGCCAATAGCCGCGAATTGCTGCGGGAAACTACCGGTCAATATCCGGACAACTTGTCACCTTTGGTTCAGGAAACACCTCTGGTGCGTCCGGAACCGGAAAATATCGAGCAATGGAGTGAAATGGCACTGGTGACCAATCCGGTGTTACAGGTGGTGGGCAGCGAAGTTGATTTTGCCCGCGAAAATATTCAGTTGCAGCGCAGTGGACATTATCCTTCGCTGGATATCATCGCCCAGAAAAATTACATCTCACAAAGTGACAGTAATTTAAGTGGTGGCAGCCAAACCCATCAGGAACTGGTTGGCTTGCAATTTAACCTGCCGATTTATTCAGGTGGCGCCGTCAGTTCCCGGACCCGAGAAGCCGGTTATCGCCTCAATGAAGTGATGCAAACCGAAGAACAGCAGCGGCGGACCGTGATGCGCCAGACCCGTGAAGCCTATAACAGCGTGTTATCCGGGATTAGTCAGGTGCAAGCGCTGGAACAAGCTGTACGTTCCAGTGAGAAAGCACTCGAAGCGACTCAGGCCGGGTTTGATGTGGGTACCCGGACGACTGTTGATGTGCTTAATGCCCGGCGTGAATTGTTCAGCGCCCGGCGTGACTACGCCCGCGCCCGTTATCAATACATCGTTAATACCTTGCGCTTGAAACAAGCGGCCGGCATCGTTACAGTCAGCGATTTACAGCAAATCAATACCTGGTTAGCTGCTAATCGATAGATGACCGATTAAGCGCAAGGAGCAAATTTATTATGATGACGCAGACAGCTGATAGTGTGCTGGTTGTCATTGATATTCAGCAAAAACTGGCTGAAGCGATGCCTAAAGGCGTTCGGGATCGCGTGGTCGGTGAAGTCAATACGCTATCCACCGCAGCCGATGTATTACAGATACCGGTATTAGTGACTGAGCAATATCCTAAAGGCCTCGGCCCAACTGAGCCGGCATTGGCCAGTCAATTGCCAGCCAATACTCAGATTATCGAAAAAACGGCTTTTTCCTGCGCCAAAGTGCCGGAATTTATGCAGGCATTAACCGCCACTGGTCGTAAGCAAGTCATCTTAACCGGTATGGAAACCCATATCTGTGTGCTGCAAACAGCGATTGATTTACGAAATGCAGGTTATGAAGTCTATGTGATTGAAGACGCCGTCAGTTCACGTCTCAAAGGCAATCAATATAACGCTTTGCATCGTATGCGACTGGCAGGCGTTGTCATCAGTAATGTTGAGTCGACATTATTTGAATGGCTGGGGGATGCGCAGCATCCGAGCTTTAAGACGCTGGCGAAGCTGATTCAGTAATAAGCCCTTTCAGGCATGTAACCGCTGGCGTTTATTCGCAAGACCCTGACGCGCCGGTTTATTCAGCTGCGGCAAATGAACAAAATCGGCTTTACCCTTAATACCATTACGCTCAAAGTCGGCCATCAGTAACGTCTCAGCGGACTGGGTACTGATTTGTAAATCTTCGGTCATCACCAGATACAGCAATTCAAACAGTCGCTTCAAGGCAATATGACCCGTCTGGCCACTTCG
>CAYYRO010000183.1:0-1243 GCA_964474075.1 uncultured Methylophaga sp. | reverse complement strand
ACCAGCTGATCAAAACTGTCAGCAAAATTAGCCAGATTATCGCCGGGCAGACCAAAAATCAGATCGGTATGTAAATGCGCGCCGGTATGTTCACGCAGCCAGCGGATATTCGCTTTGCTTTTGGCATTATCTTGCTTGCGGCTGATGAGCGTCTGAATGTCAGTATCAAAAGTCTGGATACCAATCTCAAATTGCAGGCTTTGTGGCGGGAATTGTTTCAGCACTGTTTTCAGTTTTTCGGGCAGATTATCCGGCACCACTTCGTAATGCAGATACAAATCATCGCTCATCCGCGCCAGAAAGAACTCTAAAATGGCCACACTGGTACTGACTTTCAAATTAAAGGTACGGTCAATAAATTTGAAATTACGCACACCGCGTTGCCAGAGCTGATCCATTTCATTAAGAAACGCATCGAGCGGGAAGGCTGTTGCCGTTTTATCCAAAGCCGATAAACAAAATTCGCATTTAAACGGACAGCCGCGGGACGCTTCAACGTAAATCAGCCGATTTTTAATATCCTCATCATCGTAAAAGGCATACGGCAACGTTAATTGATCCAGCGGCGTAGCCCGGCCATCAATATGTTTTTCAGATGGTGGCTGACCGGCCAGCAACTGCTGGCACAATTCCCTAAAATCCTGCTCGCCGGGACCGGCAATGACGTAATCCGCTAACTCGCAGACCGCCGGTAAATCAGGTTTGTGGCTGACTTCCGGGCCACCCAGAACAATGACAATATCGGGATCGATGGTTTTTAATAACGCCACCACGGCTTCGGTTTCTGTCACATTCCAGATATAGACGCTGAAACCGATGATTTTTGGCCGGCGATTTAATAATTGCTCAGCAACGGTCAGCGCCTGTTCCTGAATGGTGAATTCCAGAATATCGGCCTGTGTTTGCAGCTCACCGAGATTGGCCAGTAAATAACGCAGGCCAAAAGCGCTATGCATAAAGCGCGCATTAAGCGTAGTCAGCAAAATTGGCGTCTGTTCAATACTCATGGCTGGCGATTGAGTGTTTGTTGTTTATGTTGGGCAAAATCTTCCAGCGCCGTTAAAACTTGTTGTTGAGAGGGGCTGAGTTCCTGCTCACGGCAATCTGCCAAAGCTTTAGTAAATGACTCAAAATTCAGCCAGGGACTATCAGGTTGATTGAGGCGCTGAGCACAGAATTGTTGCCAGTCTTGTTGCTCATCAGCGGTCAGTGAATCCGGCCAGCTGCGCGCCCGGTAGCGAAA
>CAYYRO010000182.1:0-3398 GCA_964474075.1 uncultured Methylophaga sp. | reverse complement strand
TCCGCGCCGTTTCCGTCGGTGAGTTCGCGGATGCGCTCGGCGCGGGCCTCGACGGAGTCGTACTCGCGGAAGTCGACGACGTGGTCGACGCCGAACTCGCGGGCACGCTCGATGCGGCCGTCGACGCCCTCGACGACGATGGTCGTCGCGCCCTTCTCGTTGGCGTAGGCGATGGAGTTGAGTCCGAGGCCGCCGGCGCCCTGCACGACGACGTTCTCGTCGTAATCCACGTCCACCTCGTCGATGCCGTACATGATCTGGGAGAGCGCGCAGTTCGCCCCGGCCGCGATGGCGGGCGGGAGGTCCTCGGGGACCTTGTAGAAGTACTGGTCCTCGTGGATGAAGTAGTGCGTCGAGAAGGTGCCGTGGAAGTGTGGGGACTCCTCGGGCGATTTCGACCACCACTCGTAGGCGTTCTCACAGAGGTGGAACTCGCCTTCCTGACAGGGCGGGCACTTGCGACAGGTGAGATAGTAGACCGGCGCGACGAGGTCGCCCTCCTCGACTGGGTTGCCGGCGTAATCCGTCTCGACGCCCTCGCCGAGTTCGTCGACGCGACAGAGCACCTCGTGGCCGAGCACGCCCTCGTCTATCTCGGGGTGGTGGCCGCGCCAGATGTGGAGTTCCGACCCGCAGACGTTCGCCCGGACGACCGTACACCGGACCTCGCCGGGGTCCGGGTCCGGGACCTCGTACTCCTTGATATCTACCGATTCCTCGCCGGTCAGATAGACCGTCTTGCCTGTCTCTGCCATGTCTGTACGTTCTCACGACCCGTGATAAATATGACCGTACTCACCGGAGGTCCACGTGGACCGCGTCCCCGGGCGTCTCGGCGCTCCGAACGTATCGAATCTCGCCGTCGGTTCGTTCGACGTCGAACACCCCGATGGTGATGACGAGTCGGCCGCGGTCCGTCGTCGCCCGGAGGACTGGCCCACGGCTCGTGACGACGACGTACGGTGGCGCCGGCACGGGCGTGGCCGGCAGCGTCCCGCCCGTCGCCTGCACGGCCCCTTCGAGGAGGGCCGGAAGCCGGCGGACGACCCCGGCGTGTTCCAGCACCGTCTCCAGGCGGTCGGCGACGTGGTCGGGGGCCGTCGTCGACTCGTCCTCCCAGCCGGCGGCCACCGCGTCGGCACACTCGATGACGCGAGCCACGAGCGCCGGATGTTCGTTGAGGACGTACTCGCGGGCTCGCAGCGGGAGGTCCGTCCGGGACATCAGTCCGCCGTCGCCGCGCAGTTGTTCGGGCCGAGTTCCAGTTTCGCGGCATCCTCGGGCGGTTCTTCGCCGCGGTTGATGGCGACGATGCGCTCGAAGTTCGCGGGCTGTGGCGGCTGGTCGCTGGTCAGGCGCTCGACGAAGGCCTCCTCGGAACGGTCGAAGGCCCCGACGCGCTCGCGGAGTCCGCCGAGTTCGGCGACGAACGTCCCGTTCGGACGGGCCTCCTCGAACCCTCCGAAATGCCCGGGGAGGATGCGGGTTCCGTCCGGGAATGCGGCTAGCCGCTCGTGGAGCGTCCGGTAGAGTTCGCCTGCGAGTTCCTCGGCGTCGGCTCCTTCCTCTTGGAGGTCGATGCGCGCGACGGCGGAAAGAAAGAGGCTATCGCCGGTCAAAAGGTCGCCATCGAGCGCGAACCCGGTCATGTCGGTGGTGTGGCCGGGGAGCGAGACGGCCGTCAGTTCCCGCGCTCCGACGCGGAGCGTTTCGCCGTCCGCGACGGTCGTGAACCCATCCGACACTCCCCGCCGGGCCGTGCCTTGGGGGACGACCGCTTCGACGCCCGAAGCCGCGAGGTCACGGAGGCCGCTGATGTGGTCGGCGTGGACGTGCGTGTCGACGGCGAGGGTGAGTTCGGCATCCATTGACCGAGCGTCGTCGAGATACCTGTCGGAGAAGGCCCGGAGTGGGTCGACGACGGCCGCCTCGTCGCCGTCGACCACCAGATACGCCAGACAGCCCGTGGCGGGTCGCTGGTACTGATAGACCCCGTCGGCGACCTGCCGGCGACGGTAGAGTCGTCCCCACGCCTCCATCCCGCCGGCGAGGTTGGCGGTGTCGACCCCGGCCTCGCGGAGAATGTCCGCCACCTCGCGACTTGCCTCCCCGCGCGGACAGGCGACCACGACCTCCCCCCGAATCTCGAAATCGAGGAGTTCCTCGACCGCCCCCCTGACGTTGGCCGAGAGGAACTTCGCGTGGGGGACGTGGTGGTGAACCAGATTGGGGTGGTCGATGCGCCACGCGTCGACCTCCTCGCGGTCGCGAACGTCGATGAGCGTGACGGGGTCGCCGGCCTCCAGGCGTTCGAGCAGCGTCCGGGGTGGGACGCTGCGGACGCCGGCCGCTCCGCTGTCGTCGGTCATGCGTGAGGGATGGGGTGGCGGGGGCATAAGCGGGTGGGGCGAGGGCCGTGGAGTCATACTGGCTGTTGGCACTGTGTGCCGGTGGTCGCCACCCCCGTCAACGGCGACCACCGGGAAGAGACGACAACGGTCAGTATCCGGCATTATAAGCGTGTGGACGACCCCGAATAGGACATGAACGGCGCGGAACTGGTCGATGCGGTACGCACGGCCAAGACGACCGAACTCGACCGCCTCGGGTCGGAGCGCGCGCTCGTGGCGACGACGAAGGCACAACTCGACAGGGAGCAGGTCCTCGCCACTGCGGCGGCCGCCGAGCGCCGTGCCGAGGACACGTTTCGGGCCTGGGCGGACGACGAGCCCGACGACCGCGCGAGCGAGGCGTTCGCGACCGTCGCCGAGGAGGAAGCGACACACCGCGACCGCATCGCCGCGGAGATGGAGGCGACCCCGGACGAGGACGTCGAATCCGACATGCTCCACGGCCATCTCCGCGACGTGGAGGGGACACCCGAGCGGGTGGCCGCGGGGCTCGTGGGGCGGCCGCTGGCGAGCGCCCGGACGCTCCTCCAGCTGGTGAACTTCTTCGTCAACGAGGCAGACGACGAGACGGCGGACCTCTTTCGCGACCTCCGGTCCGACACCGAAGCGCTCACCGAGCGGGGCGCGGACCTGCTCGACGAAATCTGTGAGACCGACGAGGAGTGGGAGCGCGCACGCGAAGCGGCAGAGGAGACCGTTCAGGTCGCATACGACGAATACGCGGCGGTGCTCAGGGACATGGGCGTCGACCCGAGACCGGTCTGCTAGTCGAACATCCCGGTCGACATGTAGCGCTCGCCCGAGTCCCAGAAGACGGTGACGACGAGCGGCTCTTCGTCGGCGTCGGGATCGGCGATGCGCTCGGCAACGCGCCGTGCGACGACGCCCATCCCGCCCGAAGACTGCCCGACGAGGATGCCCTCCTCCCTGGCGAGCCGTCTGCACTCCGCCTCCGCGGCGTCGAGCGCAACCGTCTCCACGTCGTCG
>CAYYRO010000181.1:0-3481 GCA_964474075.1 uncultured Methylophaga sp. | reverse complement strand
CCATGCCGACCGCGGTTCCGAGAATCCCGTTTTCGGAGAGGGGCGTGTCGATGACGCGGTCCTCGCCGAACTCGTCGTGGAGGCCCTGCGTGGCACGGAAAACGCCACCGATTGGGCCGATGTCGTAGCCCATCAGGCGGACGGAGTCGTCGCGTTTCATCTCCTGGCGCAGCGTCATGTTGACGGCCGTCACCAGGTTCACCTCGCGGGCGTTCTGGTCGAGAGATTCTTCCGGTTCGAGCATTACAATCCCTCCCCGGTGAAGTCAGTGAAGGGGTTCTTCCCCTCGCGTTCGGCGCGCAGTTCCTGTTTCTGGTGTTCGCGCTTCCACGTGGTCTCGTGGAGGTGGTTGTCGAACATCGTCTCGGGGTCGGAGACGGGCACCTCGCGTGCCGCGTCGACGGCGTCCTGAATCTCCTCGCGGATCTCCTCGCGAATCTCGTCCGGCTCGCCGTCGTCGAGCAGGCCCTGGTCGAGGAGGAACTGCTCGAAGCGGTCGATGGGGTCCTTGTCCTCCCAGTACTCGCGCTGTTGTTCGTCGCGGTAGACCGACTCCTCGTCGGCCGTGTTGTGCTCGACCATCCGGTAGGTCACCGCTTCGATGAACGTGGGGCCGCCGCCGTCGCGTGCGCGCTCGGTGGCCTCCCTGGACTTCTCGAAGACGGCGAGGATGTCGTTGCCGTCGACGCGTTCGTGGGGGACGCCGTGGGCGACGGCCTTCTGGGCGAACGTCTCCGCCGCCGTCTGGCGGTGGGAGGGGACCGAGATGGCCCACTGGTTGTTCTGACAGACGGTGACCGCGGGGGCGTCGAAGACGCCGGCGAAGTTCAGCGCCTCGTGGAAGTCGCCCTGGCTGGTCGACCCGTCACCGATGTAGGACATGGTGACGTTGTCGTCGCCACGGAAGCCGTCGACCATCGCCGACCCGACGGCGTTGGTGACGTTCACCGCGAGCGGGACGTACACCGGCGTGAACGACACCGGCGGTTCCTCCTCGACGGGGAGGTGTTCGTTCACCGTCTCGGGTTCGGCGCCCATCATCGCGGCGATGGCCCGGTCCATGCGGGCACCCCAGTAGAGCGCGGCGGGCGTCTGGCGGTAGGAAGGGAAACACCAGTCGCCCTCTTCGAGTGCGGCCGCAGAACCCGCGGAGACTGCTTCCTCGCCCGTACACCGGGCGACGATAGAAACCTCGCCTCGACGCTGCATCCGAATCGTCTTCTCGTCGAACTCGCGGGACGTTACCATCGTACGATACATCCGCATGAGGGTCTCGTCGTCGACGTCCGGCATCTCGCCGACGACGTCACCGGACGGGTCGAGTATCCGGTAGAAATCCTCCGAAGGTCGTTCCTCTTGCCACTGTGCCATAGAGGAGCATTAACCCACCAGGGAAAATAGGTTTGGGTGCTCGTTTCGCACGCCCCCGCCGTATGCTTATTGTAGTCGCACACCGTGGGGTCGGACATGGACGCTGACGAGGACGCCACGGGGGCAGACCCCGACGCCCTGCGTGGGCGGGCGCCGGGACAGGACCCCGAAGACCCCTACGAGGACGTCGACCTCGATACCCTCCCGGAGTGGTGGCGGGAGGCGGTCGAACTCCACCGCGAGTACGGCCTCAGACCGTACCGGCCCCCCCGGTTCGCGGACGGCACGCTCAAACACGAGGTGGTCACCGAACTGGAGGCGGACCTCGGCGTCGACATCAGAGTCTCGGGCATCGACGCGCGCTACGGCGACGACTGGACGCTCCTCGTGGATGGCGACCCGGTCGCTGAGATTCCGCGTCAGCGGTCGCCGGAGGGGTACACGGTGTACGAACTCGACCCCGACGCGTTCGAGCGGCTGGTCCGCGAGGCGGACTAGAGGGGCTCGATGTCCTCCCGCCGGCCGTCGAGGACCGCGAACCGCTCGTCCCGTCGCCGTTCGAGCCAGTGGAGGAGTCGCTCCGCCCACGCGAGCTTCCGGGCTTTCATCTCAGTCACGTCGGGGTCGTCGAAGTCCCAGCCCGGGAACCGGAGTTCGGCGGCCCCAAAGTGATCGGCGAGGAACGCGCCCCTGTCGCCATCGGTGAAGCCGCCGAAGTTCTCCACGGGCCCGCGGGGTTCGGCCTGCGTGGTCGGAACCACCCAGCGGTCGTCCATCTCGGGGACGTAGGCGTTGAGGTAGGGGAGGTTGTCGCCGTGTGCGTGTACCGCTACCGGCGTCCCCGAGGCGGTGAGTTCGCGGGCCGTCTCGGGAACCTTGTCGAGGTCCGTCGTCATCACGTCCACCGTCACGCCGGCGTCGCGGAGGACCGCCGCCGCGCTCGACGCGGCGACCACGACGTCCGCTTCACGGGCCACGTCGAGTTCGCTCGGGAGGGAGGGAGCGGCGCCGGCGACGGCCACCGTGGCGCCCTCGAAGTCGGGAAACCTGTCGGTGTCGAACGCGCCAGCGAGATGTCCCAGCACGTCACGTGCGTGTTCGTCGGCTGCACGGTCGAAGCCGAACGATTCCAGTATCGCCGCATACACGGGTCTCCACTCGTCGTATTTCATGTCACCGCGATAATTTCGTGGGCCGACCCGGCACCTGAATACCCCTACCCGGGCGCCTGGTCGGCTTCCACTGCCTCTTTCACTACCGGCTGGCATAAGCTTTCTCGTACCTGTCCGTTGACGGAAGCGCCGCAGCATTGCGGTTTGATACACGCGTTTGACAGGGGCGAACGCATGGTGGTGGCCGCCGTGTCAGTCGAGCGCGCGCTCGATGGCCGCCAGCGCGGCTTCCAGCGCGGGCGTCGGGTCGATGCGCTCGATGCTGGCCCCGATGCCGTCGACGGTCCCACAGAGCACGGTCCCGGATTCGCCCTCGACGAGCGTCGCTTCGCTGTCGAGCGCCTCGCGGAGTCGCTCGCGTGTGGCCGCATCGAGTCCACGGAGTTCGAAGGCGCGGGCGACGGCGCTCTCGGCCGCGTCGGCGTCGGCGCCGACCCGTTCGAGGTGTCGTCTCGCTTCCCCCACGGTTGTCACGTCGAGTTCGTGGACCGCCGGCGCCCGCTCGCGCGCCCGCGTGAAGGTGTCTCCGACGAGAGCGGCGTCACGAGTTTCGGCCACGTCGTGGGTCCGAATCACGTGTGCGCCCCGCTCGACGGCCATCGACGTGGCCGCGAGACTCACCGGCAGCGCTTCCTCGGTGTCGCGGCCGGCGAACTCCCGGAGGTAGTTCTTGCGGTTGATGGAGACCAGCATCGGCTGACCGAATCCCCTGAACTCGCGGAGGCGGCGGAACGTCTCGTGGTCGTCGGCGATGGTCTTTTCCTCGCTCCAGCCGCCGAAGGCAGGGTCGACGATGGTCTTCTCGGTCAGCCCGTTCTGCTTCAGCGCCTCGTAGGCGTCGTCGACGTACCCCCCCGAGGACCCGGGCCTGTCGTGGTCGCCCACGGCGCCGGGTCGTTCGAGGTCCGGCGGGCTGGCCATCGTCACGACGGCCGCGT
>CAYYRO010000180.1:0-3486 GCA_964474075.1 uncultured Methylophaga sp. | reverse complement strand
CGTTCCACCACGAGTTCGTCGCCAGCGCCGGCGAGCAGGACGCCGCCGAGGTGGCCAAGCGGATGCTCGACTACGGCGTCCACCCGCCGACGACGAAGTGGCCCGAGACGGTGTCGGAGGCGCTGATGACCGAGCCCACCGAGATAGAGAACAAGCGGAGTCTGGACCAGCTGGCGTCGGCGTTCAACGCCGTAGCCGGCGAGGACGACGAGACCCTCCAGAACGCCCCGAACCGGACGTCGGCGCGGCGCATCGACCAGGCCAGCGCCGCCCGCAATCCGCGGCTCTCGTGGCAGTCGCTGGACGACGACTAGTCCCGCAGGAGTATCACGACGAGGTAGCCGAAGACGGCCAGCACGACGCCGACGGACCCCCACGCCAGGAGCGCGAAGATGGTCGGGCCGATCATGGCCCCACCTCCGGCGCCTCGATGGCGCGGACCTTCTCACCGAGTTCACGCAGGTCGAAGCGCGCCGAGGTGATTCTCTCGGAGCCGACCGTTATGAGCCCCGAGATAGCGGCCGCGCCGACGAACGACCACAGGAACGACGGGGCGGGGAGGAGCCCTCCGACGACCGGAATCGACTCCAGCACGCCCCTGACGATGGGGCTCTGGAAGAACGCCAGTCCGACCACGAGCCCGGCGACGCCGGCGAGGAGGACGCCGGCCTGCGTGGCGCGTTCCGAGTAGAGGCCGTAGACGAGCGGAATCATGACGGCGGCACCGAACAGGTCAGCGAGCAGGAACAGCCGGAGGACGCTCCGTGCGCGGAGGCTCACGACGATGGCCGCGGCGGCGGCGACGAGCGTCAGCACCCGGGCCGCGAACGTGAGCGTGCGGTCCGATGGGCTGGCGAGCAGACGCGGGAGGTCGGCCGTGACGATGCTCGCCATCGCGTTGAACAGGGTGTCGGCGGTGCTCATCACGAGCAACAGCGCCAGCAGCGTCACCCCGAGCAGCGCCCAGTCGGGGAACACCTCCTGCAAGAGGACGAACAGCGAGACGCTGGCGTTGTATCCCTGGCTCGTCGGGTCGACCACGATGTCGGCGTAGCCGCGGGCGACGACGCCGAAGAGGCCCGCGAGGAAGATGACGAAGGCGTTGGCCACCGCCGCCACCTGAAACCCGCGTTCGAGCGTCTCGGCATCGCGAGCGGCGTACACCCGCTGCCACCAGGTCTGGTTGATGAGTTCGGCACCGAGGATGGCGATGCCGACCCAGACGCCGAACTTGAGCCCGGTGAGGAAGGTCGGGTCGAGCAGCGAGGGGTCGGCCGCGGCGACCTGCCGGTGGATGGCCCCGGTGCCCCCGAGCGCGAGGACGACGCCGACGAAACTCGCCACGAGGAGGGGGAGGATGAACAGCGTCTGGACGGTGTCGGTGAAGATGCTGGCGCGCAACCCCCCGTAGCCGGTGTAGAGGAGGACGAATCCGCCGACGAGGACCGCCGTCTGCCACCGTGGGACCCCTGCCACGAGTTGGAGCGCGCTCGTGATGGCGGTCAGTTCCGCCGCGAGGAAGATGAACATGTAGAAGAGACTCACGAGGAGGACGAACGCGTACATCGCGCGGCCGTAGCGCGCCAGCGCGTACTCCGTGAGCGTGTGGCCTTCGGGGATGAGTTCTCGAATCCGTGGGCCGAGTTTCGCGTAGGCGAGCATCGGGAGCGCCTCGCCGACGGCGTACCCCGCCACGGCAGTGATGCCGCCGAAGGCCGCCCCCGCCTCGGCGGGGTTGAACAGTATCCAGACGCCCATGACCGAGGCGACGAGCGTCGCCGTCGTCATGCCGGGACCGGCGCTGTCGCGGGCGGCGATGAAGTCGTCGGCCGACCGGACGCCGCCGCGCGTGTACCATACCCCCATGGCTGTGAACACCGCGAGCGTCAGGACGACGAGTCCGAGCGCGAACGCCGTCTCGACCATCAGGGCTCACCCCCATAAGCGGCGTCGAAGAAGTCGACCTCGCGCTCGACTGTCTCGCGGAAGAACCCCTCGACGCACTCGCGCCGACGCCGGGAGAGACCGGGGCCGACCCTGTCCATCTCGGAGCGAAGCCAGCCGACAAACGCCGCGAATTCGGGGTCGTCGTGGAGCGCGATCCACTCGGAGAGGTAAAACCGTTCGGGGGATCCGTCGGCGGTCTGCGCCCAGGTGAGATACACCCACTCGGCGGGCAACAGGACCGCGAGCGTCTCGGCGTATCCGCCCGCATGGCTCGCGTGCCCGAGCAGGTGGCCGAACTCCCGGGTCACGGGAGCAATATCCGAGGATTCGCGCTCGCGGTCTGGAACGTTGAGCGCGTCGAATGACCGCTCGAAGTAGTCGTTCTCGTCGTCGGTGAGCGTCGCGAGAAAGGCCGCGAGTTCGCCTTTCGCGTCCATGGTGGGGGCCTGTGCGACGGCTCGCCCGACGACGCTCACCAGCGAGTCGAGGAAGGCGTAATCCTGGACCAGATACCGCCGGAAGACCGCGTCGTCGAGCGTCCCCGCGGAGAGTTCGCGCGTGAACTGGTGGTCCGTCGCCTCCGTCCAGGCCGGTTCCGCGCGCTCGCGGAGCCACGCCGAGAACGTCCCCTCGAAGGCCTCGAAGGAGTCGGTCATAGCGGCCACCCCTCCCGGCGCCAGGCGGCGTCCCAGAACAGGTACTCGTACTGCGCTGAGGTCTCGAACAGCCGACGGTAGCGCTCGCGGTCCCGTTCGGTGGACTCGGCTGCGACCCCGTCCATGAGGTCCTTGCACCAATCAGTAAGTTCAGTGAACGACCCCCCCGAGTAGGTGTCTATCCACTCCGCGTACTGCTCGTGGTCGGGCCTGCCCTGCGCGGCGAGGCGTTTGCCGGTCTCGTTGAATCCCCACATACAGGGTAGGAGCGCGGCCACGAGGTCGCCGAAGGTGCCCGTCGCGGCCGTGCGCACGAGGAAGTCGGTGTAGGCACGCGTGGTGGGGGAGGGCTCGGTCGCTTCGAGGTCGGCCGTAGAGATGCCGAGCTCGGCGGCGTACTCCCGGTGGAGGTCCATCTCCTCGTTCAGCGTCGAATCCAGCAACTCGGCGAAGGTGCGCATCCGGGCCACGTCGGGAGCGCTCGCCGCGCCGTGGGCAAACAGCCGACTGTACTCGACGAGATAGACGTAATCCTGCCGCACCCAGTAGCGGAACGGCTCCTCGTCGAGCGTCCCGTCGCCGAGACGCTCGACCATCGGATGGTCGAGGATGGCCTCCCAGTACCTGTCCGCTTCGAGTTCGTCCGTGAATCCCATGTCCGCCGCCACACCACGAACCCACTTATAATCTGGTAATACAACCAAGTTATACCGAGTGCGGGACGCTTATGGTCGTCTCCGATGTGCTCGGAACCATGTCGCTTCGGCTCCCGAGCGAGATCGTCGCCGAGCGGTTCGTGCCGACGTTTCGGGCGATGCTTGCGGCGGAGTTCGACGAACGGGGTCTGACCCAGCAGGAGATAGCCGACCACCTCGGCGTGACG
>CAYYRO010000179.1:0-3526 GCA_964474075.1 uncultured Methylophaga sp. | reverse complement strand
TCATCATCAAACAGAACTTTAGAGGAATCATCGGGAAGTTCTAATTCAATATTTTTACCGCGCACAATTGTTTCGAACTTCATGTATCAGGTGGATTTTATTTCAGAAAGTCCCTTGCTGGTTGCTCGAAAAGTGAAATCCTGCAGGTTGTCGGCATCATAAAAAGCAGTCAGCGCAATTTTATTATTGTCTCGTTCGTAGGCTTCAATAAATCCATAGCTTAGCAGGTTAATAAGGTCATCGCGGAGCTCTCCATAAAGATGACCTGTTTCTTCGAGCACTACCTGGAAACGCTCAGGGAATATGAGTTTCTCAAGAACTTTTTGTTCGGATTCGGTAATTTTTCGCTTACCCATGCAACAATTGTTCAGATTTAAAACGGAAAGATAGGAGGAGCTCAGCTATTTAACAACTCATTGTCCACCCACTTGCACATCGCCATAACTGATTAAATTATCCCGTCCGTCATAAATGAGAATGCGATAGATGTTGGATGTAGACACGCCGGAATTATTGGCAAAATACCCGCTGTTTAAAAGGTAAGAGTCAAAACTAGCTAAATTCATAAATTCATCAATTGGTTGTAGTTCCAATTTTGGGTCATTGGGGTCAATTGCATAGAAGGACAACCTTTCTACCGTATCTATAGAAAACCCGAGATCAATATCAATACGGAAATTCTGATCGAATTGTACTGGATTGGGATAGGCTGGGGTCTGTATTGTAATTAGTCCTGCAAAATGGGGACTGACCCGCCAATCATTTCTATCCTTTTCCCCGCCTTCCGTAGGTTTTCCATGGACAGTCATTTCTGTTATTCCCGTAAAAGGCGGGTTGAACGCTTCATTTTCAAATTGTCGTTGCTCATCGCTTTTGGAACAGCTTAAAAGGAGCACGGAACTGCAAATGAGCAGAGCAAGTATCGAAAATGAATTGATGAACGATTTGTGCATGGAATACCTTCAATAATATTTCTAATTCTGGTTAATAATATCGAACTTTGGCTCCTTATTTAAAAATGAATCTTCAAGAAAGGTGCCCATTGATACAAACGTTTAAATATCCCTTGTTATGCTTTTTTGTTCTGACAATAGCTATTTTGGGCAGGGCAGAGGCACAACAATCATCCATAAGTTACGAACATCCCGAACGACCTCCATCCCTGCAGGAACTGTTGGAGTGGAAAGAGAAATTTACTTACGAAGTTCGGTACAGTTTTTTTAAGGTAGGAGAAGTAGAGACTGAAATTGTGAGGGATACTACATACGAGGGTAAGCGCCTATGGTGGTTGCGCACGGTTATCACATCCAATTCTTCCATTCCTTTCGTAGGAGAGGAAGAAAATCATTACAACACTTTTTTTGTTGAAACGGATACCCTGCCATATACCCGTTTATACTGGCGCGACAATGTGGACGAGGAAGAATACAATGCCGAGCGTTTTATTTTTAATTATGAGCAGGAAAAAGTATTTCTCTCGGAAAATGGAGAGCCTACCGATACCCTGGAATTGACAGAGCCCTCTACATCAGGGCAGTTGATTTTTATGTATAGCCGCTTGTTTGCCGGTACTGAAAAGACGTATAGTTTACCGGTGTATCTGGAAGGTGAAAAGGGATATATAGATGTGATTAATAGTCGAAAAACTGAAATGCGGGAATACAAAGCTTTTCCCGAAGCAGTGACAACTTATTTTACCGAGGGCGATGCGAATATTGAAGGACCTTTTGGCTTTAGCGGAGAATTTAAGGCGTGGTATCGGGCGGATGATCTTCGCCTGCCACTTGAAGCTCATGCCAAAGTTTGGCTGGGTAATGTAAAAGTAAAACTTATAGATTATAAGAAAGAACGGAGATAGAGATAGAAAATGAAGATACAGTTTAAGAAACTACCTCATGCAAAAGATTTACCTCTTCCATCGTATGAATCAAAATATGCGGCCGGAATGGATATAAGAGCTGCTCTGGAAAAACCTGTTACATTAAAACCCGGAGAACGGGCACTCATTCCAACGGGATTAAAAATGGCGATGCCGGAAGGGTACGAAGCCCAAATGCGTCCCCGCAGCGGGTTGGCATACAGAAATGGGATTACCATGCTGAATACCCCGGGTACTATAGATGCCGATTATCGTGGGGAACTAAAGATGCTTGCTGTTAATTTCGGTGAGGAAGACTTCGAAATTAACCACGGAGATCGTATTGCTCAGATGATTATTGCACCGGTTATACAAGCCGAGGTACACGAAGTCGAAGACCTGTCCGATACAGAGCGAGGAGACGGCGGGTTTGGCAGTACAGGAGTGAAATAGCAATTAGTTAATAGTTAGTTTTTATTGGTAGGTGTTGCCAATTAACTAATACTAAATAACAGATAACTAAAGACTTGTTCGATAAAATACGTCCATATATCGACCTGGTTTCCCATAACCAAAACTATCGCCGGTTGTGGCTCAGCCAGATTGTATCCAATTTTGGCGACTGGTTCGGTATACTGGCCGTTTACGCCCTTATTACCCGTTACTCCGATTCCGAGTTTTTACTGGGACTGATAATCATCGTCAAGATGATGAGTCTGGCCAGCTTTTCACCTTTTGCCGGATACATTACCGATCGCTTTAATCGGCGTCGTATCATGATTGCCTGTGATCTGCTCCGGGCGGTTATAGTAGCGTGCCTTTTGCTGGTGGTTTCCTATGAAACCCTTTGGTTGGCTTATGTACTCACCGCACTGCAGATGATGCTCTCCGCAATCTTCGAGCCGGCCAAAACTTCTTCCATTCCAAATGTAACTACCAAAGAAGAACTGGTAGATGCCAACGTGTTATCGGCCGCCAGCTGGAGTATCATTTTTACTATTGGAATGGGGCTTGGGGGATTGGCGACCGCCTGGCTGGGTACCGACCTTGTTTTTATTATTGATTCGGGTACGTATGTCCTCTCTTCCTGGTTTATTTACCGGGCCGTTATCCCACAGGATGAAATGTCTGATGCTGAGCGAAAGCGAACTCGCAACCCGCTTATAGGCATTAAAGAAGGCTTCCGGTATTTAAAGGATAATCACCAGGTTTTACGACCCACTTTGGCTAAAGGATGCTTCACGATGTTTCTGGGCGCACTTACCTACATGCTAATACTGGTTTCCGAAGAAGTACTGATGATGGGAAGTATCGGGATCGGATTACTTTATTCCGCCCGCGGAGTGGGAACCGGCATAGGTCCTGTTATCGGCCGTCGTATATTTAGCGACGAACAGGATTGGGTACGGGCGATGGGCTATTGTATGATTTTTGGAGGATTAATGTATATGGTGGTAGGCTTGACGACCAGTTTAATAGTTATGCTTCTTTTTGTCTTTATCGCTCATGCCGCCTCCGGTGCTAATTGGGTAATGAGTACTGTTTTACTACAGCAACGTACGCCCGATACATTCCGGGGTAGAGTTTTCAGTACAGAATGGCTGCTGTTTACGCTGGCCCAATCTGTTTCTGTTATGGTGTCATCGTGGATTTTAGAAAATGACTGGT
>CAYYRO010000178.1:0-3535 GCA_964474075.1 uncultured Methylophaga sp. | reverse complement strand
TTGATGCGGCCCGTACCTCCCTGCAATACCGCGGCGATGTATCAACCGGCTGGTCAATGGGTTGGAAGGTAAATTTCTGGGCGCGCCTGCTGGATGGAAATCATGCATTGAAACTTATTGAAGATCAGCTTGCGCCGGTGGGATCTGATCGGAATCTTGGGGGTGGAGGTACTTATCCCAACCTGTTTGATGCGCACCCGCCATTCCAGATAGATGGTAACTTTGGATGTACGGCTGGCATTGCCGAGATGCTAATGCAGAGCCATGATGGAGCCATCCACTTGCTACCTGCCCTGCCCGATGAGTGGGACAGCGGCCAGATTAGTGGCCTGCGGGCGCGCGGTGGATTTGTTATTGAATCTTTGAAATGGAAGGATGGAAAGGTTTCTGAACTTAAAATAAAATCGACACTCGGTGGTAATGCCCGTATCCGCGTATCTGATGAACTGGTAGGATTGGAAGGGTTGAAGTTAAAGAAAGCAAGCGGATCGAATCCCAATACTTTTTATGAGCTTGCTGAAACACCAAAGCCCATAATATCGTCCAAAGCTAAATTGAATACTTTGAATATAGCTGATGTTAATGAATATGATTTTGAAACCGACGCTGACCAGACCTATATGCTGGTTGGCAAATGATAATGATATCAAGGTAAACTTTCTATTGATGAAATAGGATAATTTTGTACCAGAATACAACTAAAGAAATGCGTGGAGCAAAATGAATCTAATGTTTTCCAAATTTAACACAAAAATCTATTTCAAACTTGTTCTTCTTTCTTAGTTGAAGTGGCAAATCGGAAGAAGAAACGATTGGTTATGTACAATTATCCCACGATAACCGTCGTCCCTTTCCCTTCTACCCTTTGTGGGGAGAGGGCAAGTTTTTAATAATAGAAATCATTTTTCACATTAGTAGTTCATAAGTTCTATTTATAAACAGATCGTTAAATTATTGTCATGAAAATAAAAAAACAGTTAATTGAATTTAGTGGTATAATAATTCTCATCGCCATATTAATATTGACAGCAGGAAGTAACCAGGTTAATGGGCAAGTAACCAATGTTAATGCTCATGAGCCCTCCAGGTCGTTATCTGAGACTTATGATAGTATGTTTAAAATTGGTGTGGCGCTAAATAGGTGGCAAGTCAGGGGTGAAAATTCGCAGGCGGAGTCACTCATTAGAAAGCATTTCAATTCCATTACGCCTGAAAACGAAATGAAATGGGCACGGATTCATCCCGAACCAGATGAATATAATTTTGAAGCCGCCGACCAGTTTGTAACATTTGGCGAAAATCGCGACATGTTTATTGTAGGCCATACGCTGGTTTGGCATTCTCAAATCCCGGATTGGACATTTTTGGATGAGAATGGAGATGAACTCGATAGCAAGGCGCTTCTTAAGCGTATGAAAGATCATATTGATACGGTAGTTGGACGCTACAAGGGGCGCGTTGATGCCTGGGATGTGGTGAACGAAGCGGCCACTTGGTCAGATGGATTGCGACAGTCTAAATGGCTCGAAATTATTGGAGAAGAATATTTAGACAAGGCGTTCCAATACGCTCATGAAGCGGATCCAGATGCTGAATTATATTATAACGATTATAACCTGTGGGCACCCGATAAGCGTGAGACGGTGGTAAAAATGGTCAAGCGCCTTAAAGAAAACAACGTCCCGATCCACGGAGTGGGAATGCAGGGACATTATGGCCTTGAAAGTCCTTCGCTCAAACAAATTGAGGAAAGTATTAAAGCATTTTCTGAACTGGGAGTAAAGGTGATGATTACCGAGCTTGATGTAAGCGTGTTACCCTCTCGGGATGACGTGAATGTGAGTTATAATCCTGATGAAGGGCAAGGGGCAGAGGCTGATGTTCCGGAGGCCCTAAACCCGTACACAGAGGGATTGCCTGATTCTGTTCAGCAGCAACTTAAGAATCGTTATGTGGAACTGTTTGAACTTTTTAAAAAACACCAGGATAAAATAGGCCGGGTAACTTTTTGGGGATTGCATGATGGAGGTTCCTGGCTCAATAATTTTCCTATTCCCGGCAGAACAAATTATCCCCTGCTATTTAATCGTGAGTACCAGCCGAAAGCAGCGTTTCATGGTGTTTTGGAAGCAGCTGGGAATTAATGTAAAGTACAGTAATAAAAAATGAATTCAACTACTTCATACTTGTTAAAAGGGACCTTCCTTCTTTTCCTGATTCTTTTAGCTCAAACGGGATTATCACAATCCATAGAGCCAGGTAAAAAAACAAATTCTACTACCTACGCACAGAATCCCGTGATATGGGCGGATGTTCCCGACCCGTCCATTATCCGGGTGGGAGATTCATATTACATGAGCAGCACAACCATGCATTTTAATCCCGGTGTCCCAATAATGAAATCGAATGACTTGGTAAACTGGGAGATCGTCAATTATGTATATGATACTCTTGATGACAGTGATCCGTTTTTACTCCAAAACGGGCAGAATGCATATGGCGAAGGCACCTGGGCCAGCAGCCTGCGCTATCATAATGGGACGTTTTATTTAGCTACATTCTCGAACACTACGCAGCAAACATACATATTTACGACCGATGATATTGAATCTGGCTCATGGGAGACTTTTACAATAAACCGATTATTCCATGATCCCTCTCTGTTTTTTGATGACGGCCGTGCTTTTCTGCTGTATGGCGTAGATGATATCAGGATTGTAGAACTGACATCTGATGCAACTACATTAAAACCAAATGGCGTTGACCGGGTACTCATTTCCGACTCGAAGAGCATTGCCGGAGACAAGTTTTATGTGCCCGCCGAGGGAGCCCACATCAGAAAAATAAACGGGTATTATTATGTCTCACTCATTTCTTGGCCAGCCGGTGATGGTCGCACGCAGCTTACCTACCGGTCGGACAGCTTGCTGGGAGAGTATACAGGTAAGGTATCGCTGCAGGATGACGGGATCGCACAGGGTGGTCTTATTGACACTCCTGAAGGGGACTGGTATGGATTTTTGTTTCAAGATCATGGCTCAGTCGGTCGCATCCCCCAGTTGGTCCCTGTGCATTGGGAAAATAACTGGCCGATATTTGGTATAAATGGTGAAGTTCCTGAGCAGCTGGATATTCAGGCTGAGGATGATGATCCTGCCGGTATTGTCGGCTCAGATGAGTTTGACGGGAATGCAGGACCTGCCCAGTACAATGAAGAAACATCTATTTTGAAGGGCTTGTCACTTGTTTGGCAGTGGAATCACAATCCGGATTCTGATCATTGGTCACTGAACGAACGCCCCGGCTACTTACGGCTAACTAACGCCGAGTTTGACACCAGCTGGGTTGATACCCGGAATACCCTGACCCAAAGAACATTTGGACCTCAGTCCACTGGCACTGTTTTGATGGATATCCAACATATGAAGAATGGGGATTATGCCGGTCTGGGTGCTTTGCAGGGTACGAACGGCTTTGTGGGCGTAAAAAAAGAGAATGGTGAAATGTAGCTTATGATGATGTACGCAACCCCTGA
>CAYYRO010000177.1:0-3535 GCA_964474075.1 uncultured Methylophaga sp. | reverse complement strand
AGCCCAGTCATCCTCTCCCGCCCCATCGCCTGGCTGGTCGCCCTCACCGGCCTGGTCGTCATCGCTCGGCAAGCTGGTTGGGGGACCGCGGCTGGACGAGGCATGCTCCTGCTCGGGCTGCTGATCCTCCCGTTGGCCATCGCGTCGATCACCGATGTGCTGGACCCCCAGACCGACATCTACGTCGGCGGGGTGCCGGTCGGCGAGTACCCCGGTGGGGAGCTCTGGTGGTCCGGCCTCTTCGCCGTCCCCCTGGCGATCCTGACCACCCTCTCGATCCACCGCAAGGACATCTCCAAGCTCGCGCTTGCTGCCGGTGGCCTAGCCGGCGCCGGCCTTGCGATCTCGTTCCTCTACGACCCCCTGGGGTGGGCTCGGGCCGGGGGGATGGATGCGCAGATCTACGCGTTCCTCCTGCTGTCCATCGCCCACCTCCTGGTCCTCGGGGACCTCTGGACCGCGTGGCAAGAGGCGTCCACCGGCCACACCGGGGCTCAGGGGTCGGTGGCGTTGGGATCCGAGGCATAGAGGACGCCGTGGACGGGGCCGCCGATCCCGTGGACCACCGCGAACACCACCCTCAGCCCCACGTCAGCCACCCGACGTCCACCTCCCTCACCGCCCCTGTCTTGAGCCTCCCATCCATCTTCTCGTGCCGACTCCAGAGCGACCGCGCACGTCGCTTCGACCAGCACTCAGCCGGCCTCTTGTTCCTCGATCTCCTCCACGCGGTCGGCCAGCTCCTCGAGAGCTTCGTCGTCGTTGGCACCCCAGTAGGCCACCAGGGCCAGGGAGGCCACGAACACCAGCCCCCAGCCGATGGTCGCCGAGGCCTCGGGCACGTACAGGCTGAAGATGCCATCGATGACGCCCTCCAGCGAGAAGACGATCAGCACGGGGCCGACGACCTCGCGCGGCAGGAAGTGGTCGATGTAGGTGCGGATGATCTGCGCGTCCACAGGTGACACCGAGCCCCCGAAGCCCAGGCGACGTGCTACAAGCCTTCCGTTCGGACCTGGCCGGTGCCTGCTGGCTAGGTCAGGATCTCCCCTCCGCCTGGGATGGCTCAGGGTCCAGCCGAGCACGACCCACGCGTTCTTCAGCACCAAGGAGAGCGCCACGTAGACCAACCGCAGCGGGGGCTTGTGGCCGACGGGCTGGCTCTCCCGGTCGCGGCACCGCTGCCGGCGTCAGGCTCGCATCGTGCACCGGCACCGCCTCCCACGCCTGGGCATCCCCCTCCCGGAGCTGCCACCGAACGGGGGAGGGTCACCATCGAACCAAGCGGATCCGACGGCACGGCGTTTGCCCTGGATGCCGAACCGACCCGTTGGCCACCCTCTCAAGGGGCCTCGGGATCCCCGGCAGGGGCAGGTGTGAGGGACTCGTCCGGTTCAGGAGGATCCTCTCGAAGATCCTTGTAGATCTCCACGACGGTCAGGAACAACGTCAGCACGATCGGGCCCAGGATGAAACCGAGGAACCCGAACACGATCAGCCCCCCGACGACGCCGACCAGGGCCACCGTGGGATGGATCCCCGCGTGGCCCCCCATCAACTTGGGCTTGAGCACGTTGTCGATCGAGGCGACGAACAGCAAGCCCCAGGCCAGCAGACCTAGGCCTTGGCCGATCTGGCCCGTTGCCAGCAAGTACCCACTTGCCGGGATGTAGACGACGGGAGACCCCAAGAACGGCAACAGGGACAATGCCCCGCAGACGAACCCGAAGACGATCGGAGCTGGGACTCCGAACAGCCACAACCCGATCCCGGCCGCGATCCCCTGCACGCCCGCGGTGGCCACCTGCCCGAACACGACGGCCTCCATCGCCGAGGTCGTCTGGTCGAAGAGCCGTTCCTCGGCGTCTGGATCCAGCGGCAGCAGCTTCTCGACGTACCTCACGAGCCGATCCCCATCCCGCAGGGCATAGTACCCGATGAACAGGACGATGCTCACTCCGAGGAAGAAATCCCCCAGGAAGGCAGCAGCATCCGGCAGCCAGGCAAGGAGCGCCTCCTTGGCCCTCGGCAAGCCCGCATCGATCGCCGCTTGGACCGCGGTCTCCCCCGGTTCGACTTGAGGCCATCCAAGGTACCGTTGCGTCACCTCGGTCACTTGAGCAAGCATCCCCCGCAACTGCTCGAGCGTGATGCTTTCAGCAAGCTCCTGGGCTTGGCGGACCAGGTGGTACCCCAGCCACCCGACCGGGACCAGCACCACGGTCGCAACGATGACCAGCGATCCTGCCGCCGAGAGGGCGCGCCTCCCTGAGGACCACCGATGCAACCGCTTGAAGATCGGGTGACCCAGGAAGCCGACGATCAACCCGCCGAAGATGAACGACCATAGCGGCAGGACGATCAACGCTGCCAGGAGAGCCAAGGCCCCCAGAAGAAGCCAAAGTGCCGGATGGACGCCATCCTGCTCGCTCATAACGGGTCAACCACCCCCCACTTTAAGGAAGGCAGCCTTCCTGCTGATCGTCTTGTCTGACTGAACACCGAAGCGTTCGCCACCGCGCCCTCACCGACGGCCCCTTCACCCCTCCATGGTCGACCACCAAGCACCCGGCTTGACCGAGGTCATGGAGACCGACCCCAACCGACGACGCCTGCTGGACCTTCATCAGACAAGCACCGTGGTCACCAACCTCAAGCCCGTGACCCACGGCGTGCACGCCTAGGTCTCCGACATCAAACTCCAGGCCCACCTGGACCTCTTCTGCGACAGATCCAACCACCGGTCCTGGCCCAGATGGGGCCTGGAGACGGCGTTGGACGGCCTCGTCACCACCGGGCCGGGTCCCCATCGTCAGGCCATGGGGCGTGTGCCAGCTAGGTGCGTGGCGTGAGCGTCACCGACACAGAACGATCAGCAGGTTGCCGGCGATCCTGGGATGGGGGACCACGGCCTGACCGGTCCCGTGGTCCTCACACGGCTTGCCCGTGGCCTCCACCGCCGACGCCTGCGCGTGGCCGAGCAACGCTTCTTCGATGCCTACGGCCGAGGCGGCCAGTTGGCCCACCGCGAGCTGGTGATCGCCTTGGGCTACTTCGCCCGGCCCGAGGTCGAGGCGACCCTCTTGGCATGGTTGTTGCCGGCGACCGGCTGGACATCGAGACGCTCACCGAGGCATGGCGCCAGGACGGGGATCGACCAGACGTCGCCGTGTTCTACGAGAACCTGACCCACTTCCTGGCGATCCTGCACAAGGGCCGGGCCTACGCGGTCACCTGGCAACGGCCCGACGGCCAACGGGTGTCCTACGGGTCGAACCTGTTCGACCAAGCGGTCGAGGACGCCCCGACCACCGCCCTGGACCTGCTCGCCACCCCCGCGCCTAGCTTCTTGCCGCCTCACCCGCTAGGCCCCGCATGCGTCTGCTCGACAACGACCCGGCCAACCCCTGCATCGGATGCGGGCCAGCCAACCCCGTCGGTCTCAAGCTTTCCTTCGCTTGGGATGGTGAGGGGGCCACGGCACCGTTCACCGTGGGCCCCGAGCATGTCGGCTGGCCAGGCTCCTGCCACACCG
>CAYYRO010000176.1:0-3536 GCA_964474075.1 uncultured Methylophaga sp. | reverse complement strand
CCCAGCCCTCCCAGGGCTCGTGGAACACCGGCTCGTCCGCCTCGATCTCCACGGGGCCGAAGCCGTCCATCCCCCCGAGGTCGTGGATGCCGTCCATTCGGTTTCCGACTGTACCGCTCGCGGCCAGTTATAGCTAGCGCCGGCTGAGAGAAGACCGCATTCGCTCGGACTCGTAGTGGCCCGCGCGATTCGGAGACCTCCTCGCCAGGCACCGTCGCTTCAGCGAATCACGAGCCACACCGAGACGACCGCCCGTCGCCGTTCGCCGTGCGACTCGTCTGCGGAACGCCCGGTTTCGTCTCCCTCGAATCCGGCTCCGCCACCCTCACAGCACGTGCGCGCCCACAGAACAGACCCGCGTCCCCTCGTCGAGCACCCCCTCGACGCCCGTCGCGACGACCGTCTCGCCGAGCATCGCCATCGTGGCTTCCCCGCCGGCGTCCCGGACGCGTTCGACCGTCACCTCGACGCGCTCGGTCACTAGGCCGGTCTCCCGGGCGAACGGCCACGACGCCGAGACGAGGTCGGACAGCGACGGGTCGTCTGGGAGCCGGGCGAACGCCCGCCGGCCGGCCTCGCGGACGCGCTCCATCGTCACCTCGTCGCCGAGCACCTCGCTCGTCGCGATGCCGCCGAAGCTGGCGTACTCGAGGTACTCGTCGCTCTCGATCCGGTGGATCCCCTCGCCCGTGCCGACGACGACGCCACCACGTTCCTGGACGAACACGTCCCCCAGGCCGGTCCCCGCCTCGACCTCGGCGGCGTGGGCCGCCTCGACGAGCTCGTCACGGGAGTGCCCGAGGCCGAGTTCGGCGTTCGCGGCCAGCGCCGCCGCCAGCGTCGCGGCGCCGCTGGCGCCGAAGCCACACCCGATGGGCACCTCGGGTCTGACGTCGACGAAGAGGTCGGCGTCGAGGCGCTCTAGGACGAGCGAGACGGGTTCGAAGGACGTCCCCTCGCCGTCGACGGTGATGGCCGCGGACCCACGCTCCCCCACCCTCTCCGCCACGTCGACGACCACCCCGTCCTGGATCGCCGCGCTGCCGCCACGCGAACGGTCCGACTCGCCAGAGGGCGGCACGAACACGGTGGTGACGCTCCCCGGGGCGTACGCCTGCATGCCGGCGTCTGTCGGGCGAGGTCGCTTAAGCGTGGCCGTCGGGGCTGTAGGGTCTGGACTCTGAGGGACATCAGCAGAGTGGCCCGGATTCGACTCGCGGGGGGAGCAGCAGGACGACCCAGATTCGGCCGGGCCACGACTCGCACGAGCAACACCGAGACGACCGCGGCCCGTTTCCGGTTCGCGGGCTACGACTCGGCGACGTCGGCCACCTGCGCGTCGGCCAGTTCGACCAGGTCCTCCGGGTCGATCGGCCACACCGCCTCCGGGGTCCCGGCCGCGGCCCACACGGTCTCGTGCTCCAGCAGCGTCCGGTCGAGCAGGACCGGGACGTCCGTCTCGTGGCAGATAGGCGGCACGCCGCCGATGCTCCAGCCGGTGGCCGACTTCACGTCGTCGGGACCGGCCATGTCCACGGCGTCGGCCCCGGTCGCGCCCACGGCCTCCGCGATGCGCGCCTCGCTTGCCCGGTTCGCGCCGCTCGTGACCACCACGACGGGATCGTCGTCCGCGACGAAGACGAGGCTGCTGGCGATCTGGGCGACGTCGCAGCCGATGGCGGCGGCCGCGTCGGCCGCGGTCTTCGTGCCGTCCTCGAACTCGTGGACCTCCACGTCGATGCCGTAGCGCTCGGCGGCCGATTCGGCGAAGCGCTCCGCCGTCGGGTGCATACGGGTGGCGTCCTCGGCCGGCGGACAAGTCGGTTTCGGGACGACGGTCCGGGTTCGGGAGGACGGCCGGAGTTCGGGACGAGTGCCTGAGTTCGGGAGGAGTGTGGGATTCCGGGAAGACGGCTGGGACTCCGGAGGACGGCCGGGGTCGGGACCGAGGGAGCGGGTCTCGGAACCAGGTGGAGGTGGTCGGGGCGTTCGATTCGGGCGTTTTCACGCCCGATAGCCAGGGAACAAACGTTAAATATCGGCGGCCTGACGGCCACGGCCATGGCGACCGCCGACGACCCCATCTCGGGCATCGAGCTCACCGACGATCGCTACACGGTGGTACAGTCGCTGATCAGGAACAAGTACAGGGCCATGGACGAGGCCGGGAACGTCGTCCTCCGGGGCAAACAGAAGCTCTTCCGGATGAAAGAGGAGTTCCCGTTCACCGACGCCGACGGCGAGCCCGTCTTCACCGTGAAGGCGGGGAGCATCCTCGACGTGGCGGGCGATTACACCCTCACCGACGACCGGACCGAGGAGCCCGTCGTCGTCCTCGACAAGAAGTGGACGCTCTTTGCCGACCACTGGAAGGTCCGCGACCCGGACACGGAGGCGCTGATCGCCGAGATCAAGTCGAAGAGCAAGCTGGTGATGTTCTTAAAGCACATGCCCTACGTCGGGTTCCTCTTCCAGCTCCTGCCCCACAAGTACGAGATCACCGACCCCGACGGCGAGCACGTGGGTAGCGTCGACGGGCAGTTCTCGATCAAGGACCGCTACGAGGTGGCGATCGACGACGCGAACGACGTCCCGAAGGAGGCCGTGGTCGCGGCGGCGATGGTGATCGACGCCATCGAGGGGAACTGAGACCGACCACGCGGGCGACTGAACCGTACCGGACGGGCGCGAGTGCCTCGCCCCGGGCCCCCCGACCCGGGGCTCCGCGCGGTGGGCTTTTCCTCCTCGCTGGCCAACACTCGCCGATGCTCGAAGGGGGCACCTACGAGGCGAGCAGGGTCCGGACGCCACGGGGGCTCGCCTACGAGCTGGTGGCCGACGGCGAGCCCACCCTCGCCTGGGAGCTCCACCCCTACCACCTCGGCGACGACGTCCACCTCGAGGGACCCGACGGCGAGCCGATCCTCCGGATCACGACCGACGACGTCCTCGAGTACGTCGACGCCGACTTCGCCGTGGTCGACGAGCGGGACGGCTCGGTCGTCGGGCTCCTCCGGTGGACCCTGCGCTCGCTCCTCCGCCGCCAGTGGGGGCTCGTCGACCCCCACGGGGTCGAGGTCGCTACGGTCGTCGCCACGAGCCGTTTCCGGTCGACGGTGCGGCGTCGGTGGCTCCGGTTCGTGCCCTACCGCTACGCCATCCGGGACGCCGAGGGCGAGCGGGTCGGCGAGCAGCGCGGGTCGCTGCGGCCGGGGCGCGCCTTCGCCCTGGAACTCGACGCAGGCGCGGCCGAGGGAGGAGACGACGCCGTCGACCCCAGGCTCGTCGTCGGCGCGTGTGCCATCGTCGACGCGGCGGAGTTCTGGTAGCTCGGACGGGGGTCGAGTCGATGGGGGCCATCTCGTAGTGGCTCGCGACTCGTCTCCGTAGACTCGCGCTGACCTCCGTAGACTCGCACCGACCACTCCGAGACGACGAGCCACGCCGCGTGGTGGGGGGAGTTGCCCCCTTTGACCCTCACACCTCCTCCGGCAGCCACCCGCCGGACACCTCGACGTTTACGCCCGAGAGGTACT
>CAYYRO010000175.1:0-3582 GCA_964474075.1 uncultured Methylophaga sp. | reverse complement strand
CACCTGCTCAAACGGCTCGCGTTCTGACCCACACAATCTATTTGTGCCCGCTTCCCACACCCATGGCCATGTCAGTCTTCGACGCGGACGACCACGAGAAGCTCCGCCAGCTGTTCGACCTCCACCTCGACGTCGGCCTCCACCACGGCGCCCAGCTCGCAGTCTACAAGGACGGCGAGCAGGTGGTGGATTTCGCCGGCGGTGAAACCGGTCCCGAGGGGGGCACCGAGGAGAACGACCAGAAGCACGTGTTGTTCTCCTGTACCAAACCCTACGCCGGCGCGTGTCTCCACCAGCTCGTCGACCAGGGACTCGTCGACTACGACGATTACGTCGTCGAACACTGGCCGGGGTACGCCCCCGACGAGTCGGTAAAGGCCGAGACGACCATCCGGCAGGTGCTCAGCCACCAGGCCGGCATCCCCCAGAGCTCCGTCGACGGCCAACCCGCTATTTGGCAGGACTGGGATGCCATCACGGCGGGCATGGAGCAAGCCGAGCTCGACTTCGAGCCAGGCGAGACGGCCGCCTATCACGCGCTCACCTATGGCTGGCTCGTCGGCGCGCTGGTCCGGGAAGTCACGGGCGAGACCATCGGCTCCTACGCCCGCGAGAACGTCTTCGAACCACTGGGGATGGACGACACCTACATCGGCCTCCCCGAGGACGTGGAGGACGACGTCGCCACGCTCGTCGGGTTCGAGGCGTTCGACCGCTGTCGCGACCCGGACCTCGGGCTCGGTGGCATGGAGAACGACGAGGCCGCCGCGCGGTTCAACCAGGAACACGTCCACCGCGCGGAGGTGCCGGCGGGCTGTGGCGTCGGCACCGCCTCCGACATGGCCCGGTTCTACGCCTGTCTCGCCAACGGCGGCGAACTCGATGGCACCCGACTGCTCTCCGAGGACACCGTCGCGGAGATCACCACCTGTCAGGTCGAAGTCGAGAGGGACGGCACGCTGGGGAAGCCGCGGCGCTACGGGCTCGGGCTCTGTCTCGCCGGCACCGTCCAGGACAAGTACGGAACCCTCTCGCCAGAACGGGTGTTCGGTCACGGCGGGCTCGGGAGCATCATCGGCTGGGGCGACGCCGAGGAGGGTCTCGCGATGTCCTACGTGACCAACGGCATCCGCGACGAGTTCGAGCACGGCCAGCGGACGAACGCCATGGCGGACGCGGTGCGGGCAGTGTATGGGGAGTAGCGAGGCGCGAGCGAAGCGAGCGCCTCGAAGCTGCGAACGGCAGCGAAGCCGCCATGAGCAGAGCGGTAGCAACGACCCGCGAGCACGGACTCGTAGCGCTCACGGCTCCTGTAGTCGCCGTTCGCGGCTTCGAGGTTCGCGCTGCGCGCGAACCTCGCTATCCCAAAAAGTCAAACAGCCGGTCGTTGACCGCGCGGGCGTGTTCGACGAAGGGCAGGTGACGGCCCGCGGCGGGTTCGAACTCGCCTCTCGGGAGGTCGGCGGCCAGTTGCTCGCCCGCGATCCGGGGGACGACTGGGTCATCGTCACCGTGGAGGACGAGCGCCGGGAGCGTAATCTCGTAGAGGTCGCCCATCTCGAAGTCGAGCATCGCGGTGGCCTGTGCTTCCCGTGCGTCGGGGCCGGCGTCGTCGGCCGTGCGCCAGGCGACGATGCGCTCGACCATCTCCGGTCGGTCGTGGAAGAAGTCGCCGGAGAATGCGCCTTCCAGCGACGCGTGGAGGGCCGTCTCGTCGTCGAGTGGCGCGAAGAGCGATTCGAGGGCCGCCGCATCGACGGCGTCGCCGCTGGCGGCCGTGTCCGCGAGGACGAGGGAGTCGACGCGGTTGTACCGCTTCGCGTAGGTGAGCGCGACCATTCCGCCGAGGCCCGCCCCGACGAGATGGACCGACGGGACGGCCGCGTCGGCGAGCACGGCTTCGAGGTCGTCGGTGAGCCGGCCGATGGCGTACGGGCCCGGCGGGGCGTCGGAAGCGCCGGTCCCGCGCATGTCCCAGACGAGTGTCTCGTAGGGGCCCGTCAGCGCGGCGTGTTGCCAGCCCCAGAGCCAGGCGCCGAGCCCCGCCTCGTTGACGAAGGCGACCGTCTCGCCCTCGCCGTCGAGTTCGTAGTTGAGCGTGACCCCGTCGTCGGTCGTGACCGTCGGCACACGCGGAGAGTCGGCCGCCCGGGCCATACGCGTTCCGGCCTCCGGCGTGGCCACTCGTCGGGGCCATTATATCGCCGGGGCGTGTGTCGCCGGACATGACCCTGACGCCGGCGGAGCTTCGAGCCGACATCCCCGCACTCGAACGGGTGACCTATCTGAACACGGGCGCCAGCGGGCCGAGCCCACGCCGCGTCGTGGAGGCCGCACAGGAGGCGCTGGCCGACCACGAGTACCGGGCGACGACCGACGAGGGCGCCTACACCGCCGCCTACGCCGCGTACGACGAGACCCGGCGGACGGTCGCGGACTTCCTCGACGCCGACCCGGACGAGGTCGCGCTCACCCAGTCGACCGCCGACGGGCTGAGTCGCATCGCGAGCGCCTTCGACTGGCAGCCCGGCGACGTGGTCGTCCGGACCGACCTCGAACATTCGGCGGGTATCCTGCCGTGGTCGCGACTGCGCGACGTCGCGGACATCGAGGTCCGCGTCACGCCCACCGAGCACGGCCGCCTCGACATGGAAGCGTTCGAAGAACAGGTCGCGGACGCGCGCCTGGTCTGTCTGAGCTCCATCTCGTGGCTCCACGGCACCCGGCTGGCCGTCGAGGACGTCGTCGACATCGCCCACGAACACGGCGCGCGCGTGCTCGTCGACGCGGTCCAGTCGCCCGGGCAGGTCCCCCTCGACGTCGACGAGTGGGGCGCCGACTTCGTCGTCGGCGCCGGCCACAAGTGGCTCCTCGGTGTGTGGGGCGCGGGGTTCGTCCACGTCAGGGAGGGCGCCGAGGCGGACCTCGCCCCGCGGCAGGTGGGCTACCGGTCGGTCGTCGACCCCAACGCCGAGAGGTACGAACTCAAGCCCGGTGCCGCCCGGCTCGAAGTCGGCACCACCTCGCTGGCGCCCTACGCGGGGCTCCGCGAGGCCATCGCCGTCCACGAGGAACTCGGCATCGACACCATCCAGTCGCGCATCGAGCGCCTCACCGACCGGCTCAAGGCGGGCATCCCCGACGACCACCTCATCTCGCCCCGCGAGTACGAGACCGGGCTGGTCGCCTTCGAGGTCGACGACCCCAGCGAGACAATCGACCGCCTGCACGAGGAAGGCATCCGCATTCGGTCGCTCCCCCTCCCGGAGACGGTTCGTGCCTCCGTCCACGCGTTCAACGACGCGGGCGACGTCGACGCGCTGCTCGACGCCCTCGAATTCGAGTGATTGCGAACAGACGGCGCGTGGCGTGCCGTGTGCGGCGCGCCGTTCTCCCGCCTCGACCGGCACACGGTCCCTCTCAGGTCACGGGTCGCACTGGTCCCGTTCCGATACTTGAACCTTCGCAGGAGCGAGCAGGAGCAACGAACAAGTAGCATAACGTACTCGCGCGAGCGCCAGCGAGCGCGAATTTCTCCGTTCGCGCGCAGCGCGAACGGTCGCGAGGCCTGACTAAGGCGAA
>CAYYRO010000174.1:0-3590 GCA_964474075.1 uncultured Methylophaga sp. | reverse complement strand
ACTTCGCCTCGCGGACCTACCACCGGATGTACGAGAAACTGGCAGAGGACGACGAGGACTGGCTCGTCGATGGTACCTTCAAGGACCGCGAGTGGCAAGAGCAGTTCCGGGGGCTTGGCGAGACGTACTTCGTCGTCGCCACGGCCTCGCTCGCGACGTGTCTGGTAGCACAATCGCTCGCGTGCGACGCGCGAGCGCATCGAGGAGAAAGGCGTCCGCGTCGTCCACGGGACGTTCCGGCCGCCGCCGGACCCCGCGCTCGTCCTCGACACCGACGAACTGGCCGTGGGGGTGGCGGTCGACCGGCTGGTCGAGGCGATACTGGCGTGGCTCAGCCGCCCCAGCCGCCACGGAGGTCTTCGCTGACGCGGTCGCGCCAGGTCTCGAACCGGTCCTTACAGTCAGGGCTCTCCGCCAGGTGGGTGACGAAGCCCGCACCGGGCGACGCGAGTACGGACTCACAGAACGGACACCGCTCGGGGTCGGTCCAGGTTTCACTCGCTGCCATATCTCTGTCGTCTCCGAGAGGCCACATAAGGTCTTCCGGAATATGATAATATCCAATGGGATGTGGTATTATTCCCCTTATATCCTGGCCTCTATACCGGGCGGCAGAGACGTGGATGGCATGCGAGCGATACGATATCACGACGCGGGCGACCCGTCCGTCCTCCGGGTGGACGAACTCGACCGACCCACGCCGGACGACGACGAGGTGCTCGTCGCCGTCCGTGCGGCCAGCCTCAACCCGACCGGCGCCAAGCGCCGCGCACGCGGGACTGGCCCCCTCCCGAAGACGACGGGGTCGGATTTCGCGGGGGTCGTCGAGGCAGTGGGGGAGGACGTGGCCGACTTCTCGCCGGGCGACCGCGTCTGCGGGACCGGCCTCCACACGACACGCTTCCAGCAGGGGTCGTTCGCCGACTATCTCGCCGTCCCCACCGACGTCGTCACGCACCTTCCCGACGCCGTCTCCTTCGAGGACGGGGCGGCCGTCGCGCTCGTCGGCGTCACCGCCTGGCGCGCGCTCGTCGACCACGCCGGCATCGAGCCCACCGAATCCTGCCTCGTCCACGGGGGGACTGGCGGCGTCGGCCACGTTGCCGTCCAACTCGCCGACGCGCTCTGTGCGAACGTCGTGGCGACGGCGGGGTCGACCGAACACCAGCAGGCCGCCCGCGGGTTCGGGGCCGACGCCGTCGTCCCCTACGACAGCGACGACCTGCTCGGTGCCGTGGGCGCCCACGTCGAGGACGGATTCGACGTGATTCTCGACCACCGCGTCTCGGAGTATTTCACGTTCGACATCGAGGCCGCGGCCTTCGGCGGGTGTATCATCCAGTACGGCGGCGTCTCGGGCGAGGTCGAGATCGCGGGCAGCGGCCTCCACAAGAACCTCACCATGCAGATGATGACGATGTCGAACCTCTCGAACCGCGAGGAACTGCCGAGCGTCGCGAGCGTGCTCGCTCGCGTGCTCGAACTGGTCGAGGAGGGCGTGCTCGCCCCCGAAATCGCCCGGACCTACGAACTGGAGGAGGCGAGCGAGGTCCACCGGTCGCTCATGGAGGATAGCTTCGTCGGGAAACTGGTGGTCACCCTCTAGCGCGCAAGAGCGCGTAGGCGCCAGCGCCGAGGAGGATGACGACGACGCCACACCCGAGCAGGAGGAACCGGTAGCCGACGGTCGGTGCGTCGAACGCGGTGCTGGCGACGTAGGTGAACCCGATGGGGCCGACCGTCTGGCCGATGCGGAGCATGCTGGTCCGCATGCCCATCATGCCCGCCCGGAGGTCGCCCGAGACGATGGTGACCATCGTGGTGTCGATGGAGGGCATGACGATGCCGAAGCCGACGCCGAACGCCAGCAGCGCGACGGCGACTCCCAGTGCGGAGGGTGCGGCCCACACCCCGAGCAGGCTGGCGCCGTAGGCGACGAAGCCCAGCGCGACGAGTTCGGGCGCCGTCCGCCACGCCGAGATGCGGCCGTACTGCGAGGAGACGGCGGCCGTCGCCAGCGACACCATCGCCAGAATCGGACCGATCTCCCCGGCCGAGAGGCCGTACTCGTCGCTCAGGAGCAACGGGAGCGCCGTGAGCACCCCGCCGTAGAACACGCCGAAGGCGACCAGCAACGCGGCGAAGATGGCCAGTGCCTCCGGGAGAAGCGTCACCGTCCCCAGCCGGGCGAAGTAGGTGCGGACGTCTATCGCCTCGCCGGTCTCGGGTTCGCGCAGGACGAGCGTCGCGAACACCCCCACGAGGACGCCGACGCCGAAGAAGAGGAAGGGGGCGCTCCAGCGGACCGCCGCGAGCGCGCCGCCGATGAGCGGGTAGACCGCCGCCCCGGCGCCGATGACGCTCCCGTTGAGGCCCATCACGGCGTTGCGCTGGGCGCCGTCGTAGAAGTCGCCGATGAGCGTGACCGCGAGCGTGACGAGCGCGCTGGCGCCGATTCCCTGCAGGAAGCGGAGGGCGACGATCTCCTCGAAGCTGTCGACGACGGCGATGCCGGCGCCCGCCACGCCAAAGAGCAGCAGGAGGGGGATGATGACCCGCCGGCGCCCGATGCGGTCGGCGACCAACCCGATGACGGGCGTGATGAAGATGCCCGGGAGCGTGTAGGCGGTGATGACCAGCCCCACCTGCGAATCGGAGATGCCGAAGACGTCCCGGAGTTCGGGGAGGACGGGGCTGATGAGCGAGACGCCCATCACGCCGATGAGCGAACTGGCGAGGACGACGTACACCGCCCCCGACCGCCAGGGGATGGCCGCCAGTCCGTGATTCCCGTCGCTCGCTGTCATTCGATATCCGAACGTCGAAGAACTGATACGTCATCTTTCCGGTTCGGCGGACCGAACCTTCATGGTCTCGCCCCGGGACGACGAGCCATGGCCAGCGTGGCCTCGCTCTCGGAACCGCAGGTCCTCGCCCACGCCAAGCGCCGGCTCTTTCCCGACGACGCCGAACCGAACACCTACTCGGTCGTCGATACGCAGTTCGCGATGGAAGAGTGGCTTTCGGGCCACCCCATCGACCCGGAGGTACGCGAACGGCTCGCCCCGTTCAACCACGTTCGGGTCGGCTCGGGCTACCCGGACCTCGTGGGCGTTCGTGCCCTCGAATCCGAACTGCTCGCCGTCGAACGCTTCGGTGACCAGCCACCGCTCGTCGCGGTGGAGGCGAAAGGATACACGGACGGCGGCGGCGTCGACGTCGAGACGGGCGTCGTCCAGGCCTACGACCGACTCCACGAGGCAAACGCCGCGTACGTCGCCGCCCCCCGCGGGGCTATCACGCAGTCGGCGCGAACGCTCGCCCGCGAACTCAACGTCGGCGTGCTGGGCGTCGACGCTACCGGCGACGTCGGCTCCCTCGAAGTCCCCCGGGTCGTCGGTAACCGGACCTCCGACGACGCCACCGCGATACGCTTTCAGGCCACCGCACAGGGCGTCGCCGACAAATCCTTCGGGCTGAACCACCCGAAGAACTACCTCGGCGTCCCGCTCGCGCTGTATCACCCCGACGACACCGACGAGATACTCGCCGAACGTGTCGTCGCCGCGACGGCCGACGCCCACCGCGGC
>CAYYRO010000173.1:0-3616 GCA_964474075.1 uncultured Methylophaga sp. | reverse complement strand
GAGGACGTTCTCGAACCCCTCGGCACGAAGACCGTCGACGACGTCGCCGATGGTCTCGGCCTCGTTCAGCGTCGGCAACAACACGCAGACGTCCTCGCGGTCGGCCATCGTCCCGGATTCCGCCGGCCGGCCGCAAAAAGGTCCCGCTCCTACTCCCCGTCGTCGGCCTCGCGCACGTCGGAGAGATGTTCCCAGACCTCGGCACAGCCACAGCCGTCGTCGACGTCCGCCAGATGGTCGTCGTCGCGTTCGACTTCAGACATAGTTACTCACGTAGTGAGTAAATGACGTTCGGGCGTAAGTCTTCTGGGTGGCGGGCTAGCACACCGTCCACCGTCGACTGCCGATGAGAACCGAAAGACTGCGCTCGGTTCTCACCCGCAGTTCAGGATAGAAGTTCCACTAGGGAAGCTGGGGCGCGTCGTCGTCGGGCAGGACCTCGAAGGCGTTGAGCACGCAGGCGACGAGGACGTAGTAGCCCATCGTCGCCGTCAGTTCGGCCACGCCACCGTTCCCGAAGCGCTCCCTGACGGCCTCGAAGGTGTCGTCGTCGACGGTGTGGTCGTCGAGCAGTTCGCGCCCGTAGCGGACGACGGCCGCGTCCTCGTCGAGGAGCGAGTCGGCGGGGGCTTCCTCGGCCACCGCGTCGATGGTCTCCCCGGGGACGCCCTCCTCCCGGGCGATGGGTTCGTGGGCGGCCCACTCGTAGGCGGCGTCGAACTCGCGGGCGGTGGTGAGGATGGCCAGTTCGCGCACCCGGCCAGGGAGTTCGCCCTCGTAGCGGATGTACGCGCCCAGGTGTCCGACCCGACCCGCCAGTTCGGGACTGTTCATGAGCACGCTGAAGGGGCCCCGGACGCTCCCGCGGCTCTCGGCGATGCTGTCGAAGTGGTGGCGCTCCCCCTCGGGGACGGCTTCTCTGTCGGTGACGTACGGAATCCGCGTCTGCTCTGTCATACCGCCCCCTCTCCCGGTGGGTACGTGAACATTGTCGTCGCGAGGGCCTGCGTCGCAATGGCACGATACTTAGGGAGCGGTCGCAAAGCGCCGGCCATGACAGGTTCGAGGGAGGCGTTCCGCGACCTCGTTGAGCGCGACGAGATCGCCGTGTTGCCCGGGAGCTACGACGCGCTGAGTGCCAAAATCGTCCAGAAGTCGGGGTTCGACGCCGTCTACGTCTCCGGCGCGGGCGTCTCGAACACGAAACTCGGCATCGCCGACGTCGGACTGACGACGCTCACGGAGATGCGTGAGCGCCTCGAATACATCTGCGACGCCGTGGACGTGCCCGTGATGGCCGACGCCGACACGGGGTATGGAAACGCGCTCCACGTGCGCCGGACCATCGAGGCCTACGAGAAGGAGGGCGTCGCCGCACTCCACATCGAAGACCAGGAGTTCCCCAAAAAATGTGGGCACTTCGAGGGCAAGCAGTTGATTCCGACCGAGGAGATGGAGACGAAGATACGCGCCGCGACGGACGCCCGTGAGGACCCGGCGTTCACCATCGTCGCGCGGACCGACGCCCGGGCCGTCGACGGCGTCGACGCCGCCATCGAGCGCGCGAACCGCTTCGCCGACGCGGGCGCGGACATGATATTTCCCGAGGCGCCACAGAACGACGAGGAGATGGAGCGCTTCTGTACCGAAATCGACGCGCCGGTGATGGCGAATATGGTCGAATACGGGAAGACGCCGATGCGCACCGCCGACGAACTCGAAGCGCTTGGCTACGACCTCGTCATCTTCCCCAACTCGCTGATGCGCGCGGGCATGGTCGCGATGAAAGAGACCGCAGAACACATCCGCGAGGCCGGCCAGACCGGCGACATCCTCGAGGACATCGCCAGTTTCGACCTCCGGAACGACCTCACCGACTACGACCGCGTGAAGGAACTCGAACGCCGCTACGAGTAGCTAGAAGGGGGCTTCCGGGCCGTCGTCGCTATCTTTCGCGCCGTGGTCGTGACCGTGCCCGTGTCCGTGACCACCGCCGCTGCCACAGCCACAGCCCGATTCGGTCCGCATGCCGGTGATGCCGTCGACGTCGTTGACGAGCTGGTTCTCGATGGCTTGCTTGGCCGGCTCGGAGAGGCCGCCCGAGCAGCCACAGCCGAAGGAGAGGGTCACCACGCCCGTCTCGGAGTCGACGCCGGTGACGGCGCGCTCGGAATTGCGGAGCTGGGGAAACTGTTCTTTCAGGGTGGACACGACGCGTGCCCGGAGGTCGCTCGCTGACTCGGCGGCGTCACTGGCACCAGTGCTCATACACTCCGGTTTCGCGTGCTGGCACTTAGCCGTTGGGACCGTTCGTGAATCGACCTGAACTGTCGAACGGTGCTGAACGCTCTCCACGCTTGATATCCACCCAGCGGGTAGGGATAGATATGCCACAGCCACCAGTCATCGGAGGAAGCGTCACGAACTTCGCCATCGACCTGCTGCTCGGTGCGCTCGCGCTGTTCGTCGCGGCCCGCTACGTCACCTACCGCGACGACTTCCGCTCGAACGGATTCGAACACGCGCTCGTGACGGCGTTGCTCGGTGCCGTGGTCTGGGCCGTCCTCGCGACGATACCGCTCGTCGGCGCCCTCCTCGCGCTCGTGGGGTGGGTCGCCGTCCTCCACTGGCGCTACCCCGGCAGCCTCCTCCGCGCGGGCGTCACCGGCGCCGCCGCGTGGGCCGTCGCGGTGGTCCTGCTCGCGGCCTTCGAACTCGTCGGTCTCCGGTCGCTCTCGGCGCTGGGCGTCCCCGGCGCGTAGGGCTCTTTTTTGACGGAAGAGGCCGTACTCCCGTGCGTGACCGGTGACCCCACCTCCCGCGATAGCTCCATCCGCGACGACCCGCCCGTCGACGGCGAGCCGCTGCTGGCCTGGGAATTTCGGGAGAGAGCCTGCCGGGTCTACCACGTCGGCGGCTACGACGCCAGCAAGCAGCGCGCCATGAACGAGCTCACGGCCGAGTGGGTGGACGCCGACTGGCGGGGCTTCGTCGCCACCACGCTCTCGGCCGACCCCGAATCCGTCGACCTCGGGGTCTACGGCGGACTCACGCATCTAGAGGATGGCTGGGCGGGATTCCACACCGCCCACCCCGCGCCCGGCGGCCCGAAGACGCTCGACGAGATGCAGGAAGCGGTCGAAGCGCTGGCGCGAGCGGTCGCCACACTGGAAGACTAGAGAAGGAGGACGGAGCGGCCACGCAGACCGATGTTCTCGGCGTCGCGGCCGCAGGCGGGGCACGGCGTCACGTCGTAGTAGAGCGGAAACGCCTCGTGGAAGGTCACAGCACAGCGCGCACAGTGGTAGTGCTCGAACGTACTGAAATCCTCCGAGGCGTCGAAGCCGTCGGATTGGTTCACGTCTCTTCTAGGTACGCCGAGGAGATAAAGTAGCGCTCGCGCAGGGGTCCGGAACGATAATGCCGGCGGACGCCCGAGAACGCGTATGGACGGCGCTCGGCTCCCCGGCGCGCCCGCAGGCGAGGACCGCATCGTCTGCCACGTCGACATGGACTGCTTCTACGCGGCCTGCGAGCGCCTGCGCGAACCCGAACTCGAAGGCGAGCCCGTGGTGGTGGGGCGGTTTCTCACCTGCCACAGTGTGAAACACTGAGG
>CAYYRO010000172.1:0-3645 GCA_964474075.1 uncultured Methylophaga sp. | reverse complement strand
TGATGATGAGGTCGTCCACCCCCGTCCCGATGACGGCGATGAGCCCGGCGATGTGCGAGAGGTCCAGCGCCAGGCCCACGGCGGCGGCGAACCCGAGCAGGATGGCGACCTCAGAGAGCGCGGTGACGACCATCGGCGCGGCCACCTTCGGGTCGCCGTAGCGGAAGAACACCACCACGACGACCGCGAGGACGGCGGCGAGACCGGTGATCAGCGAGTAGAGCTTGAAGTTCTCCGCCAGCGCCGGGGCGATGAAGTTCGTGATGCCGGCGTCCAGGTCCAGCGTCGTCGGCAGGGCGCCAGCCTGGAGGTTCAGGCGGAGCTCGGTCGCCTGGCTGCGGTTCGAGGCGGTGACGACGAAGCTCTGATCGCGCTCGAAGTCGCCGTTCTCGATGCTCCTCGCCAGGTCGGGACCCATCGAGGCGTCGTACACTGGCTCGCCGTCTAGGACCGTGACGAGGCAGTACTGCTGTTCCGCCGGGACGCCCTCCCCACAGGCGCTGACGCCCTGTTGGGAGGTGAAGCCGTACTGCTGCATCGAATCGGCGAAGCGCTGGGCCCCCTCCTCGGTCAGGGAGATCGGGACGTGGGGCGCAGGGATCTGCCGGTTCGGGTCCTGCACCGGGTCGACGGAGGTGATGTCCTCCTGGACGATCACGGTCTCGTTCCGGACCGTCCCGTTCTCGCCGGGGAACCGGGCCACCATCTCGACGACCCCGCGGGTCTCGACCAGCGAACGGACCTGGCTCGCGTTCTGGTTCGGGACCTCGATGACGACGAAGTACTGCCCGCCGGGAGTCGCGGACGTCTGGACCGTCCCGCCGGCGAGCCCGGAGGCGTCGATCTTGCGCTGGATCACCTCGGCGGTGGTCTCCCGAGTCGGCTGGGTGACGCCGTCGCGGACCGTCGTGTACTCGACGCCGGCGGCGTCCAGTCCGGACTGGAACTCGGCCTGGCTCACGTTCTGGAACACCTCGATCGTCCCGCCGTCGCTCTGGGGCGTCTCGCCGTCGAAGCGGACCGCCACGTCGCTCTGGGTGACGCCCGAGATGTTCCCGGCCACCGCCGCCCGGAGGCGGTCCCTGTTGTCCTGGGTCACGTCGACGCCCTCGGCGGTGAGCCCCACCAGCGGTGCCTGGATGCGCGTCCCGCCGGAGAGGTCGAGGCCGTACTGGAGGTTCGTGGGCCCCTCGGCCGCCCCGCCCAGCCCCACCCCGGGCACGAACAGCGAGGCACCGCTCAGGACGAGCAGGACCACGAGCGCGATCACGCGCCAGTTGTCCCGGAGCCGGCTCACGCGTCGAGCCCCCTGTACCAGCGGAGCAGGCTGTAGTTGAGCAGGTAGGTGTTCATGAGGTCGGCGACGAGGCCGATCGCCAGCACGGTCCCGATCGCGGTGAGCAAGCCGACGCCGAAGATCCAGGCGACGAACGCCATGACGATCACTGCCGAGAGCGACGTGAGCGTCATCGTCACGCCGGTTTGCATCGCCCGGTAGGCGCTCTCGTAGAAGCCGCCGCTCCGCCGGAGGACGTGGTTGTTCAGCAGGATGTCTGAGTCGACGCTGTAGCCGATCAGCATCAGGAGCGCCGCGACCGTGCCCAGCGAGAGCTGGATCCCGAGGAGGTTCATGACGGCGATGGGGATGACGACGTCGCTGAACGCGGAGACGACGACCGCGATCGACGGGACGAACGTCCGAAAGAGGAGGAAGACCATGACGCTCATGCCGACGAACGCGACCGCCACGCCCCCGAGCGCGAGGAACTGGGTCTGACCGGCGAACGACGCGGAGGTGCTCTGGGTGGAGAGCACCGTCAGGCCCGCCGAGCGAGCCTGCTGCTCCAGCGTCCTGGCGCCCTCGCTGTCGGTCACCTGGAACGTCACGACGTACGTGTCCGCCTGGCCCGCCACCGAACGGATCTCGGCGACGTCGGTCTGGAAGGCGTCCTGGATCTCCGAGGGGCCGCCGGGAGCCTGGACCCGGAGCTCGGTCCCGCCGGTGAACTCGAGCCCGAGGGTGGCGGGGGCACCGGTCGCCACGTACCACCCCACGATCACGAGGAGGGCGAGTCCGAGCACGACGAGCGGGACGAGGGCGAGCTGGCGGTTCGAGTACCGCTCGTAGTCGATCCGCCGGACGTCCAGCTCGAACATGTCGCGGGGTGTGGGTCGGCGTCGAATAAGCCTTCCTAAACCACGAGCCTGCCGTCTGACGGGTGCACGACGCTGCGGGTCCCGGGCCGTCCGCTCCGGCGCGCGACGGCCGGAGGTCGGAGGCGGTCCCGGAACCGGCACGCAGCGCCGGGAAACGGCAATCCGCCGCAGGATCGATAACCGTTAAACCCTCCCACGGCACCGTTGGTGACATGAGATCGCTCTCGTACCTGGAGGGGTTCCGGTCCATCGTCCGGCGCTATCCGGACCGGACGGCCGTCGTCACCACCGACGGACGGTCTTTCACGTATCGCGAACTCGACGAGCGGAGCGACGCGCTGGCGGCCGCCCTCGAGGAGCGGATTCCCGGCGAGCGTTGCGGGGTGTTCTCGCTGAACGACGTCGCCGTCGTCGAGTCGATGCTCGCGGCGAAGAAGCGCGGACTGGCGAACGTCCAGCTCTCGACCCGGGGGGCCGCCGGCGAGCTGTCGTCCATGTCCGAGACGGCCGACGCACGCGGTCTGCTCTTCCACACGGAGCTCTCGGAGACGGCGGCGAACCTGCTCGACCGGCGGGACTTCGACGCCGTGATCGAGGTGGGCGACGGCGACGCAGGAGACGGTGCGGTGGCCGTCGACGACGCCGAGGCCTACGAGGACGTACTCGCCGGAGCCGATCCGGTCGACGCGCCGGCCGAGCCGGCGACCGACACGCCGGAGTCGGCGGTGTTCTTCACGAGCGGGACGACCAGCGCGCCGAAGGCCATCCTCGTCGACGACGAGCAGTCCTGGCTCGCGGCGAACCAGCCGGCCCTCGAGATGAGCCTCACGGCGGGCGACACGGCCCTCGTCTGCTCGCCGTGGTACCACATGGTGACCTCCCAGGCGTGGCTCCTCCCGCACCTGCTCGTCGGGGCGACGTGCGTGATCCAGCCGACGTTCGACCCCGAGCAGTCGCTTGCGCTCATGGACGAACACGACGTGACCGGGCTGCTGGCCGTCCCGACGCAGCTCGAGACCTTCCTACGAGTCCAGGACGACGTCGGGGCCGACGTCTCGGCGCTCTCGTACATCCGGACCGGCGGCGCGGTCGTCCCGGACTCGCTGATAAAGAAGGTCAGAGAGCGGTTCACCGAGGGCGTCTTCAACACCTACGGGCTGACCGAGGGCGTCGGCAACCTCACCTTCGCGTACCCCCACGAGCAGGTGGACCACCCCGGGACGATCGGGAAGGCGTCCTTCCTCTGGGAGATCCGGGTCGTCGAGCCCGCAGACCCACCCGAGAAGCCGGACCCCGAGGCCGTGGTCGACCCCGGAGCGACCGGCGAGATCGTCGGCAAGAGCCTCCAGATGACCACCGAGTACGTCGATCGGCCGGAAGACACCGAGGCGCTCCTGGTGGACGGCTGGCTCCGAACCGGCGACGTCGCCCGCGTCGACGAGGACGGCTACCTCACCGTCATCGACCGCGTGGACAACATGATCCTCT
>CAYYRO010000171.1:0-3671 GCA_964474075.1 uncultured Methylophaga sp. | reverse complement strand
AATGGCGTTTATATGCAGGTTTACGATGCCAGCTGGCAGCTGATTGCAGAGCGAATTAACCTGTTACTCAAAAATGGCCTCGGCGGTTTGGTGCTGGTACTGGCGACACTGTTTTTGTTTTTGCATGGCCGCGTCGCATTCTGGGTCGCAGTAGGTATTCCGGTGTCATTTATGGCGTCGTTGTTTGTACTGTATTTACTGGGCGGCAGTATCAACATGATCAGCTTGTTCGGGCTGATTATGTCTTTAGGGATCATTGTTGATGATGCCATTGTCGTTGGTGAAGACGGCTTTAGCCATTACCAGAAAGGAGAGGCATCACTGACTGCCTCAGAGGGCGGTGCCAGGCGTATGCTGGCGCCGGTTCTATCGTCATCCCTGACGACCATTGCCTCATTTATTCCGTTGATGCTGATAAGCGGCATTATCGGCAATATTTTGTTTGATATTCCGTTTGTCGTTATCTGCGTCATTATTGCCTCTTTGATTGAATGCTTTTTGATTTTGCCCGGTCACTTAAGGCAGAGCTTTCTGAAAATGCATACCATCCAGCCATCCGCCTTGCGACTGAAGCTTGATGCCGGCTTTAATTATCTACGTGATCAGCTATTTCGACCCGCAGTAACGTCGGCCGTTGCCAACCGCTGGATCACGGTCAGTCTGGCTTTTGCCATGCTGATTCTGGCAATTGGTTTACTGGCCGGCGGCCGCATCAGTTTTACTTTTTTCCCGTCACCGGAAGGTACCACCGTATTGGCCAATGCCCGGTTTGTTGCCGGCACACCACAATCGGAAGCCGATGCTTTTTTGGCACATTTAAATGAAACGCTTGAGAAAACCCGGCAGGAATTAGAGCAGGATGTTGTTGAGTTAGCCGTCAGCAAAGCTGGAACAGCAGGCACTGCCGGTGGAGGTAGTGGTCAGAGTGATGAGCGATTTACTTCAATGCAACTGGAACTGATTTCACCGGACAAACGCGAATTGCGTAATCAGGATTTTATCAACCTTTGGCGAGAGCAAATCCAGATCCCTGCCGGTATGGAGACGTTTACACTGTCAGAAAGGCGCGGTGGACCGCCGGGTAGTGATATTGATGTCCGTTTAAGTGGTGCCAACGCCGCAACCTTGAAACAGGCGGCCAATCAGGTTGCCCGGCAATTAGAAACCTATCCCGGGATCAGTGCTATTGAAGATGATATGCCCTATGGTCAGGAGCAACTGATTTATCGGATCAAACCGCAGGGCGCCGTTTTAGGGTTGACCGTTGACAATGTTGGCCGGCAATTACGCGCCGCCTTTGATGGTCAGTTAGTGCAAATTTTTCAGGATGGCGACGACGAAGTCGAAGTAAGGGTGATGCTGCCGGAGTCGGCGCGCAATACCCAGGCAACACTGGAAAAACTACAGATAAAACTGCCAGATGGTGGCAGTGTTCCCTTAGGTTCAGTGGTTGCCCTGGACGCCCAGCGCGGTTTTGATGTATTACGGCATACCAATGCTCAGTTGGCAGTCCATGTGACGGCATCTGTGGATTCAGAGGTCAATAATAATAATCGTATTCTGGCGGATTTAGAGACGCAGTTTCTGCCCGATCTGGCTGCACAATACGGTATTCAATATGTTTTTGAAGGCCGTGCCGAAGAGCAGGCCGATACCCTTGGTGATATGCGTCAGGGTGTGATGCTGGCGTTTGCATTGATTTATATTGTTCTGGCCTGGGTGTTTGCTTCCTATGGCTGGCCACTGGTGGTTATGACAGCGATCCCGTTTGGCTTGATTGGCGCTATTGTTGGCCACTGGCTGATGGGGCTGGATTTAACAATATTGTCGCTATTCGGTATTTTCGGTTTATCCGGCATTGTTGTTAACAACGCGATTATTCTGGTGACGTTTTTTAAAGATTTACGCCAGCAGGGACTGGATACTGATACAGCAATTATCGAGGCAGCCGTATTGCGTTTGCGGGCTGTTTTACTGACGTCTTTAACGACTATTGGTGGTCTTGGTCCTTTATTGTTTGAAACCTCAAGACAGGCCCAGTTTTTAATTCCAATGGCTGTATCAATATCTTTTGGGCTGATGTTTGCCACGGTACTGGTGTTATTGGTGATACCGGCGCTGTTATCAATACATGAAACGACCGCCCGGAAACTGATGCCAGCCAAACTTTAAGCTGCTAGGCTATAAACAAAACGACACGGAAATCTGATATGCGATCTGTAACTTTCATTGCAACGGTAATGGCTGCCACCACATATTTAATGATTGGTCAGGCTATGGCTGATGAAGCGGTGACACTGAAAAGTCTTACTGATTATGTTTTTACTCATGAACCTGCTCGTCAGGGTGAAAACAGTCTGCAAACGCTCAGTGATGCCAGAAAAAAACGTGCCTCAACCTTATTTGCAGAACCTGCCTCGATTAGCTTTAACCATTTTAACGACGGTATCGGCAGTGGTGACGGTTTACGTGAGTACGAGAGTGCCGTGTCGATGCCATTGTGGTTACCCGGTCAAAAACGTCATCAACAAAACTGGTCACAAGAACTCGCCAACCAATTACCGTATTACCAACAACGGCTGCGTTTACAGGCTTCTGGTTTAGTAAGACAACATGTCTGGCAAGTAATGCATGCCGCTGCTGAAGTCCGTCAGGCAGAAACCACGCTGAAAAACGCCCAGGCACTGAAAGCAAGTGTGGATAAGCGCGTCGAGGCAGGGGATTTGCCGGAAAACGAGCAATTACTGGCACAAAGCAATCTGCTGGCGATGCAAAATCAACGGCAACATGCCCAAAATCAGCTGCAAAAAGCTATTAATCAGTATTATTATCAGACAGGTCAACGCAGTTTACCGGGGGATGTGGAAGAAGCTTTACCGCAACAACGGCAAATAAATGCTGATCATCCGTTGCTGGCAGAACTCAGCCAGCAAGTCGCAACGCTACGCAGTGAAATGCATAATGCTCAATATGCGGGTACCGTCAATCCCAGTGTTTCTGTAGGCGTGAAACGAGAGCGCGGCGCCGGCAGTAATGAGTCTTTTAATAATAGCCTTGGCGTAGGGTTCACCATGGCGATTGGCGATAAACCCTATAGTGAACCCGCGATTGCTGAAGCAGCCAAAGCCATGGCTGATGTCGAAATTATGCGTCAGCAATTAAAAACTGATCTGGAAGCGCAACTGATTGCCCAGTTAGATCAATTGAATGCGCAACAGGCACAGCAGGAAATGCTCAGACAGCAATTTGATATCAGTACAACTTATTTAGAACAACAACAAAAAAGTTTTGAGTTTGGTCAGATTGATTTAATGACGTTGCTGCGGGTTGAAGCCGAGGTCAATAAAAACCGGGCACAAATTCAAAATCTGGAAGTTGCTATCGGTCAGACTATCGCGCAAATCAATCAAACGTTAGGAGTGACGTTATAACTACAATGCACCGTCGCGCATCCGTTTTTCCAGATCCTGCCACAATGATAAACGCGATGAATCACCAACCCGCTGACCTTCACCACGCGACTTGGCCAGCCATAAACCTGCACCATTAAAACTGTAAACCGGCACTAAATCATTTCGCCGGTTAGCAGGTTTAATCTCGGTAATAAGGTTATCCAGTACCAATGGCATCGCGCGATTTGTTTCATAGTAGGTCAGTACCATATGCGCCTG
>CAYYRO010000170.1:0-3698 GCA_964474075.1 uncultured Methylophaga sp. | reverse complement strand
GTACCGCAATAAACTCAATAATTTCATTCAGCGCACCGACGCCCATCGCAGCCATTACAGCAATAAAGCCAATCAGAATCTGACTATGCTTATTGGCAAAGTAGTTTCGCAGCAAATGCAGAAACAACAATGCCACAATCGCATAAAGATAGAGATGTACAAACTGATCAAACTTAAGAATATACAGCTCACCACCGCCATCAAAAAACGGGTACATCCGCCAGTTATAGAGCACGCCATCCGCTGTCGGAATGCTGCCTCCCATCATATGCAGCAATCCCCATAACGAGAGACCGCCTAAAATTGGCGCAGGGATTTTGGTTTTGTCGAGCGTGGCGTAAAGCAGGGTGAAAATAAATAAAACCACCCCGATATAGCCGATAAATTCAATATTGAACTGACGAATAAAATACGCAAAAAAAGCAGCTGTATAAACAATAGTAAATATCAGGATGGCTTTCTCGGCAGTTGAAAAGTGCTTATTAAACATAATGATATGACTCAGTATATGTTAGTTATTATATTCCGTCGGTGAAGTATAGACCGCCAGCGTTGATGATTTAACCAAAACGAATTTAACACGCCTTAAACTCAATCTCTGCCCTTAGCGATCCTAACCTTTTTAAGGGTATTACTTTGGGAAGTTGATGTATTCCAGCGGGTCAATGCCAACTAACGGTTACGCCCAACAGGATTATTTAGGTACACTGGATTATCTCTACCTCTGAGATAAGTTGCGTGCAATGAAATCTGCCAAAGACTTTTTTGTAAAATATAGAGCCCTGTTGATCGGGGTTGTCGGTATTGTTTTGTTATATACCTTGCTTGGATTTTTGCTGGTGCCATGGCTGGCCGAGCGCCAAATGCTGAGTACTCTGCAACAACGACTGGGTGTTGAAGCCAGTGTTGAAACAATACAATTTAATCCTTATACCTTTGAAGTTTCAGTCGAGAACCTGCAACTGGCGAATGAACAGTATGATCCGCTGGCATCATGGGACAGGCTGTATATTAATCTGCAACCACTTCAGTTATTTCTGCTTAATCTGCGAATTGAAGAAATCACAATAGATGCTCAACAACTGCATTTTCGACGCTATGCAGTTGGCGACAATACATTGACCCGGTTAGTCGATAATTGGAACGCCAGCACTAAAGAAGCGGTGGCAGATGACAATACCGATGAGGCTAAAGTCAGCGAGCAAGATGAGTCATTGTTCACGCTGCAAATTGGTGAGTTCAACTATAATGATGGTCAACTTAGTTATCGTGATGATGTGCCAGCGACGACTTTTAAAACAGTATTAAGCCCGATAAATATTCATCTGGATAATTTTTCCACAGCGCCCGGCCAAACGGCAGAGACGGGGTTGGTCATTGCACTGGAAAATGACGCCAAACTGACGCTGGACGGCACCATGATGTTTCCAGCGCTGCAGTTTACTGGCATGGTTAATCTGCAAAATTTCAGTCTGCAAACACCTTATCGTTATCTGCAAGGCCAGCTGCCAGTTGAATTAAAAAATGGTCTGCTGGATTTAAAGCTGGCCTATGATATCGATCTGTCTGATACCGCGAATATCGAACTGAGTAATGTGGATTTGAATCTCTCTCAATTCGGTATTTATCGGCCAGACCAGTCATCCGCCATTTTGCAGGGCGGGACGCTGACAGCCAGTAATGGACATTATGACTTTCCTGATAATCAGCTGAGTATTGATAAAGTGGCTGCTGAGGATTTCAAAGTGGCGGTAGTCCAAAATAATCAGGGCGAACTCAATTGGCTGCAGATGTTATCACCATTGCTTGAATCAGATGCCGACGATACGCCTGAAGACAGTCAAATGCCGCCGCTGCAACTTAACATTGCCAACCTGCAACTAGATAACACCGCACTGACACTGAAAGATCAACAACCTGAGAATCCAGTAAATCTGGCTCTAACGATGTCAGCGGATGTGCAGGATTTCAGTCTGTCAGACAATCAACAGATGACTTTTAATTCTCGGATTAGCCTGGACTCTGGTGGTGATATCAGCCTGGATGGCCAGATGCAGCTTTTCCCGACATTGGCGCTTAAGGCTAAGACGGATATTGAGCAATTGTCATTGTTACCGGCTCAGCCTTATCTGAATAAATATGCCGATATCGACATGGTCAGCGGCAAAGTCGATTCAAAAGCCAGCATCACCATCGATCAGCAGGTGCCTTTTACCATTAAGGGCGATCTGACGCTTTCAGATATGCAGCTGGATAGCCAGCAGCTCGATGAGAAATTGATAAGCCTCGACAAGTTATCAGTCAACAGCTTTGATTATTCGCAAGCCAATAAACAGTTGGCTATCTCGGAAGTCATTGTGGATGCGCTTTACAGCCAGGTAGTCATTAACGAAAACGGAGAAATCAATCTTGCCCAGCTGATCAAAGAACAAGCTGACACACCCACAGAGGATGAATCGCCGCCACTGCAATTGAGTATTGCCGACCTGCAAATAAATAACGCCGAGCTGGCACTGGAAGATCAACAACCAGAAAGCCCGATAAATCTGGGACTGATGTTCTCAGCTGATGTACAGGATTTCAGTCTGGCTGATGATCAACAGACGACTTTTAATACGCAGATCAGCCTGGACTCGGGTGGTGATATCACCCTGAATGGTCAGATGCAGATATTCCCTGAATTGACGGTTCAAGCCGATACGAATATCGAACAATTGTCATTATTACCGCTACAGCCTTACCTGAATAAATACGCCCATATTGAAATGGTCAGTGGCAAAATCGATTCAACTGCCAGCATCAATATCGATGAACAGGAGCCATTTGCATTACAAGGCGATTTGACGATTTCAGGATTGCAGCTGGATAACCAACAGCTTGATGAGAAGTTGATAAGCCTCGATAAGTTATCAGTCAACAGCTTTGATTTTTCGCAGGCCAATAAACAACTGGCCGTATCGGAAGCCATTGTGGATGCCCTTTATAGCCGGATATTGATTAACGAAAACGGCGACACAAATCTGGCGTTGCTGATAAAAGATCAGCCAGCAACAGAAGAAGCAGCAGAAGCCGAGGCGGACACTTTCGATGACTCAAGCAGTTATGACTATTCAGTGGGGCGGATGGAGATCAACAATGCCAGCTCATGGTTTACCGATCGGAATCTGCCAATTGTATTTGATACAAAGATGCAGGATTTGAATGGCGGAATAAGCGGTTTTGCGACCAGCTCAGAACAGCCAGCTGAAATTTCTCTGGAAGGTCAGGTCAATGAATTTGGTCTGGTGGTCATTAATGGCTCGATGAATCCGTTAAATATTGCCGATGAGACGTCGATTAATATGGCGTTCAGCAATCTGGACCTGCCGGCAATGAGCCCTTATACCGTTAAGTTTGCCGGTCGAAAGATTGCTGAAGGACGCGCTGATGTTGAACTTACCTACCATATAACCAACGGCGACTTAGAAGCATCCAACGATATTTTGATCCGCGATATTGTTTTAGGCGAACGCGTTGAATCGCCTGATGCATTGGATTTACCGTTGGATCTGGCAGTAGGATTACTTGAAAATAGTGAAGGTGTGATCGAAATAAATATACCGGTGAGTGGTAATTTAGATGATCCAGAATTCGACATGGGCCCGGTGATTCGTGAGGCTATTGGCGCCGCAGTGAAGAATATTGTGACGGCACCTTTC
>CAYYRO010000169.1:0-3703 GCA_964474075.1 uncultured Methylophaga sp. | reverse complement strand
GTTCGTCCCCGAGACCGGCGGCGCCCTCGAAACCGAGGCCAGCATCCTCGACACGCTCCGTGGCTACGCGACCAGTCTCAAAGCGGAGATGGCCGACCGGGACCTCGGTATCCTCGTCAGCGGCGGGTTCGTCAGGGGGTTCGCTCGACTGACGATCCTCACGTTCGTGCCGCTGTTCGCCGTCCGTGTGCTGGACGCCTCGCTCGTCGAAGCCGGATTCGTCCTCTCCGCGCGCGGACTCTCGCGGCTCGTCCTCCCGCCGTTCTCGGGGATTGTGACCCAGCGCCTCTCGCGAAAAGTGGGGTTGCTCGGGGCGTTCACCATCAGCGCCGTCAGCTGTGCGTTCATCCCGTTCGCGCCCTCCATCGTGTGGGTAGGCGTGCTCGTCTTCGGGTACACCGTCGGCGACTCGTTCGTCTCGCCGCTGCTCAAAGACGCCGTCGCGAACCACGCGACGGACGAGCATCGGGGTGGGGTCATCAACAGCCTCTACGTGTTACAGAACGGCGGGGATACGGTCGCGCCGGCGCTCTTCGGCGTCGTGCTGGTGGTCGCGGGATTCGGAGCCGTCTTCCTCCTCACCGCCGCCGTGATTGGGAGCTACGTCCTCGCCTCCGTGCTCTTTCTCGACGACGCCTGATGGTCAGCAAGGCGGCTCCGAAGCCACGTAGACGTAGGTGATGCCGGCCGTGATGACCGCGTAGCACCCCTGCGATTCGTCGTAGATGACTCTCGTCTTGGAGTCGATGGCGAAGTCGACCAGCGCTTCCAGCGATTCCACGCTGACGACCGGCGCCCAGTCCGTGGGGGTGGCGGGCAGTTCGCCGACCGAGATCCATTCACCGTACCGTCGCCTGTGGATGCGGGCCCGCTCGCGCTCGGGGTCGATGCGCCCCCGTCCGCGGCGGACGACCACGACCACGACGCCGCCCACCAGCGCGAGCAACAGGAAGGCCCCCGAGAGGTGAGGGACCACGACGTGCCCGACCGACGGGAGCGTCCCCTCAACGACCTTGTCGGCGACCGGTCGCTCCCGCGTCGTCGTCGGGCCGTGGACGGCCGACGCCGAGAGCGCCGGAATCTGGTAGGAGTCTTTCGTGACGACCAGTCGTCTCTGGTCGGTCAGCGTGCCGGCGTAGCCGTCGGCCTCGTACTTCGTTTCCACGGCGAGGTAGACGGTCACGTCACCCGCGTCGCCGATCTCCTCGCGCATCGCGGCGAGCGTCGCGGCGACCTCGTCCATCTGTAACGTCTCCCCCATCTCGACGGCGCCATCCTGGGTGGTCACGGTCTCAGTCGTCGTCGAGACGACCTCCCGTCGTTCGCGGAAGACGCCTTCGGAGGAAGAGGACGCCTCGTAGACGAGTTCGAGCCGTTGCTCGACCCTCACTCCCTCGGGTGCCCGCGTGGTCGTGGTGAGCGCGACCGCGGGCGTCACCTCGAGGAGGTACACCGCTTCGTCGGTGAGCGTCTCGCCCTCCCGGTAGAACTCGTGGTCGCCCGCGACCACCGCGAACGAACTGCTCTCGGTCTCGACGACGGACCGGTCCGTTATCTCCGTCACGGTCTCCGTCGGCGGGTATGCGAACGACACCCCGCCACCGAGAAGCCCGACGAGGACGAGCAGGACGCCGAGTCGCTGGAGTGTCCTCCCCTGCGTGGCGATGGCGTAACGTAGTTTCGCGATTCCTGTCTCTATCATGGTCAGGCGACGATGGTGGTCTGTCGGTCGGTCACGGTTCCGTCCAGTCCCGCGGTGTCGGCGGAGACGTGGAAGTACAACTGCGTATCCGCATAGGCGGGGTCGGCGGAGACGACGACGTCGACCCGCTGGCTGCTCCCCGCCGCGAGGTCGAAGCTGACCTCGTCACCGGTCACGCCGTTCACGGAGAGGTCGCCCTTCCCAGTCGAATCGCTTCGGAGCGTGACCGTTACCGTGGCGTCGGAGCCGAGGTCGTTCGTCACGACCACGAGGTCGTCGGTCGTCCCCAGCGTCACGGACTGGGAGATAGCGAGGCCGAGTATCGCGTTGGGGTCGTCGGTGACGCCTGCGGAGACCCCACGGTCGACGCCCGCTGTGGAGAACGACGCCGCGGGGAGCGCGCTCGCGAGACACAGGAGTATCAGAACCGCCACGAGGACCACCCCAAGGCTGTCGCGCGAGCGCGAATAGCGCCGGCTCATTTCAGCCATCCCCAGTTGTGTTTCCGCGAGCGTGAGCGCAGGACGAGGGGGGTCTTGCCGTCGACGACCAGCCAGTTGGCGACGCCCAGCGGGACGAGCAGCGTCAGGATGGACGCCAGCCCGGCCGCGAACGGGTGGAGTGCGTGCAGCGCGTGCATCACGTCGTAGGGGAGAACCGTCGGATAGTGGTACGTCGTCACCGAGGCGTCGTACCCGCCCGACGTGGACTGGGGTGGGACGGCTACTGTCGCGGTGTTGACCCCGTCGACCACGGCCGTCTCCACAACCTCGACGCCAGTCCCCTCGACGAACTGGTATGTGAATCGTGGTGGGCCGGCGACTTCGAGCGTCCGTAGCGCCGTCTCCCCGACTGGGACGAACCGACCGCTGGGGTCTTCTGCGGCCACGGCGACCAGCGACATCGAATAGGTGGGTGCCGCGAACGCCAGCACGACGGCGCTTCCGATGACGGTCGTGACGACGAGGGGCACCAGCAAGTCCCTGAGGCGTGCAACGTCGCGGGCGCGGGGAGTGCGGTCGAGGAAGCTCCCACCGAGCAGAACCAGGAGTATCCAGAGCGGCCAGTACGTCGAGGCGACGGCGGCAACGCTCGCCAGATGCGGCACGACGATTGGCGCGCCACCGACGGTCAGCACGCGCCCGACGATGGCGTCATCGGTGACGACGGGGTGGCCACCGGCCTGGTCGGTCGAGGGGTTGTTGTCCCCTCTGGTGAGGTAGCCACCCTCGACCACCTCGACCACGCGGTGGGTGATGAACTCTTCGCGGGCGGACGAGCGAAACGTGACGATATCGCCTGGTTCGACCGTCTCGGCGGGAACCACGAGGTAGCCGTCGCCCACGGAGATGGTCGGCTCCATGCTGTCGCTGTACACGTACGAAAGGTGAATCGGCGCGCTCGGCAGCACCAACAGGAAGGCGCCGACGAGGACGACGACAGTCAAAAAACGGTACGAGGTCACTGGCGGATGGGATTAGTTCGCGCTGAACGTGAGCGTCCCACTCGACGTGCCCGACGCGACGCCGGTCGTGTCGATCGTCATGACGACGCGGGCCTGTTCGCCGGCCGCCAGTGTCACCGTCTGGCTCGTCGTGGAGTCGACGACACCCACGGACGTCGAGTCGGTCCAGTCGGTTCCCTGCTGCCAGATGTCGAACGACACGCCTGCCGTGTCGAAGCTGACGGTGATGGAACGGCTGCCAGTGTCGTTGTTCGTGATGGAGAACGCGTAGTCGCTCCCGATGTCGCTGGTCGTGGTATCCGCGTCTGCCACGGCCGCGGCGCCGAACGTGAACGAGCCGTCGGTGTTCAGGTCCGCGGGGTTGATGACCAGTTTGTCGCCGCTGTTGGAGACGCCGGTCGTCGTGCCGGCCGTCAGACCGATGTACGCAGTCCCGGAGTTGTCAGCCGCCACCGTGAAGGATGCACTACGTGTAACGCTCGCGCTGGTGTACGCAGCCGCACCGATACTCGTGCCGACGATTGCTCCGATACTTG
>CAYYRO010000168.1:0-3846 GCA_964474075.1 uncultured Methylophaga sp. | reverse complement strand
TGGCAGTGGGCTGCGTCGACGGGGACGGACGCCCAGCCGTACTTTCGCATCTTCAACCCCACGACGCAGGGCGAGCGCTACGACCCCGACGCCGAATACATACACGAGTACGTCCCGGAGCTTCGGGACGTTCCGGCCGAGACGATTCACGAGTGGCCGAAACTCACGGACGAGGAACGCGAGGAGGCGGCGCCCGAGTATCCGGCACCAATCGTCGACCACGACGAGCGCCGGGAGGCCGCACTCGCGATGTTCGAGCGCGCGCGCGGCGAGGATTGATTATCCCCTCCCGTGACGTTCAGCTAGTTCCATGTCCCTCCTCGACGAACGGTTCCACGTACTCCTCCTGGGATTCGTCATCGGCGTCTTGCTCGTCGGTGGACTCTTCGCGTTCGTACCCACCGAGCGAGCGTACGACCCCGGAAATCCGCCGGCCTCCATCGCGACGGCGACGGGCTGTCTCCCACCCGACGACGCCGAGCACGGCTGGGTTCACGAGACGGCGGCCGGCGAGTCTCGGCTCGTCTCGACGAACCTCTCGGTGGTCCACGACGGCGACGAGAGGGTTCAGGCGACGTTCGCGACGGTCGGCGAGAAGCGCTACGAACTCCGACTCGACGTGGGTGCGAACCCGGACGCGAAGGGCGGGGCCCCGGCGTGTGAACACGGCTACGGAACCGCCGTCGAGTCCTCGGCGAATCTCCCTCTGGATTTCGCGTCCTTCGCGGTCGTCGTGGAGGGCGAACGCATCTTCGAGACGTCCGCACCCGACGAGACGACGGCCCATCACTGGGACCTGACCCGACCGTACAACGCGACCGCGTGAGAAACGGCTTTCCCCCTGCCCCCCCTCCGTCGGCCATGGACGTCGATATACTCCTGTACGATTACTTCGACGAGCTCGACGCGGTCGGCCCCCACGAGGTGTTCGGCCACGCCGCCGACTTCGGCGCCGACGTCGACTCGCGACTTGTCACCTTAGAGGAGACAGACACTGTCGAGGCCAGCCACGGGCTCCGGGTCGTCCCCGAGGGCGTGCTGGACCCGGAATCGCCGCCGGACCTGCTCGTGGTCCCGGGCGGGCCGTGGCGCAACCGCGGCGAGCGGGGGACGTGGGCGGAGGTCCAGCGGGGCGTGATTCCCGAGGCCATCGCCGCCACCCACCGGGCGGGAGCGACCGTCGGGTCGGTCTGCACCGGCGGGATGTTGCTCGCAGAGGCCGGCCTCACGGAGGGACGCCCGGCCGTCACACACCACGGCGCGTTGGAGGACCTTCGCGAGACCGGCGCCGAGGTGCTCGAACAGCGCGTCGTCGACGACGGCGACGTCATCACTGCCGGTGGCGTCACCTCCGGGCTCGACCTCGCCATCTCCCTCCTCGAACGGGAGTTCGGCCCCGGCCTCGCGGCCGACGTGGAGGACGTACTGGAGTACGAACGCAGACGGTAACTAGTCCGCGAGCGGGAGCAACACCTCTGCCATGCGGTCGAGCTGGTCGTCGAACTCGTCGGCGTTCGTCGTCGCCGGGCCGACGGCGAGGTGGTCGACGCCGGCGTCTCGAAACGCCCGGACCTGTCCCCGGATGTCCTCGACGGTGCCCGTCAGCAGGTGTTCGCGGGCGCGGTCGTAGCCGGCCTGCCCGAACAGCCCCTCGAACACGCGTCGCTGCGTGGATTCGACGTCGCCATCCTCGACGACGTGGACGTACTGGAGGACGGTCGTCTCGACGTCCTCGGGGTCGACCCCGTGCGCGCGGGCGTGCTCGCCGAGGAGTTCGAGTTCGGCCCGGACCTGCTCGGGAGCAGTGGGCTGGACGATCCAGCCGTCGGTCTCGAAGACGCGGCGGGCGATGGGTTCGGGCATCGTCCGCTCGCCGGCGTCGTCGGTTCGTGACCCGCCGCCGGCGAGAATCTGGGGTGGCGTCTCGGGGACCGGGTCCATCGGGATATCCTCGAAGGAGTGGAACCGTCCCTCGAAGGTACCCCGCCCCTCGAACAGCGTCTGGAGAACTTTGATACCTTCCGTGAGTCGCGGACCGCGTTCCTCGATGGGGACGCCCGCCACCTCGAACTCCTTTCGGTTGTATCCCGCCGCGACCCCGAGCGTGAGCCGTCTGCCCGCGAGATGCTGGAGCGACAGCGCCTGTTTGGCCACTGCCGCGGGCCGTCGCAGGGGGAGGACGACGACGCCCGTCCCGAGGTCGATGGTCTCCGTGACCGTCGCGGCGTGTGTGAGCGCGACTATCGGGTCGAGCACGCTCGTCGCGTACGTGTGAGGTTTCACCATGTGGTCGATGACCCACAGGCCGTCGAAGCCCGCGCGTTCGGCGCCACGCGCCCACTCCCGGATGGCCGTCTCGGGGACGAGGTGTTCGCCCGTGCTGAACGTCGGCAGATGTGTTCCGATTTCCATGTTCCTCACTCGCACGCCCCCTACAAAACTGTCCACCGACACTCTTACAACGACCTCCGGGCGCAGTTCGTGGTATGAGCTCCCACGACACGTCGCTCATCGACTGCGACGTCCACCAGATGTGGAAACACCCATCGGAGATAACCGACCGCCTGCCCGACCACTACCAGTATCGCGGATACGACGTGCCACAAAATCCCTGGCCCAGTCCTGTGGGGTTGATGCGCGACGACGCGCGTCCCGAACGCGGCATGGCGGGCTCGGATCCCGAACTCATGGCCGAGCAACTGCTCGACCCCTACGACGTGGAGTACGCCATCTGCAACGCCACCGGGATGCTCTCGCTGGGCGTGATACCCAACGCCGACTACGCGACCGAACTCGCACGGGCGTACAACGACTGGCTCGTCGAGACGTGGCTCGATTACGACGACCGTTTCCGGGGGGCGCTCGCGGTGGCCCCACAGGACCCCGAACGCGCCGCCGAGGAGGTGGACCGGCTCGGCGGCGAGGAGGGCATCGTACAGGTCCAGTTGAGTTCCGTCGGCGGAAACCCCTACGGCGAGCGCCAGTACTGGCCCATCTTCGAGGCCGCCGAGCGCCACGGCCTCCCGGTGGGCATCCACATCGGCCCGGAGGGGTTCGGCACCAGCCACCCGCACACGCCCGCGGGCTACCCACAGACCTACTTCGAGCGCCACACGCTCACCTCGACCAGCGTCATGGGCCACCTCGTGAGCACGACGCTCAACGGGGTCTTCCAGCAGTTTCCGGACCTCAACCTGGTGCTCATGGAGGGCGGATTCTCGTGGCTTCCCTACTTCCTCTGGCGACTCGACAAGGACTGGAAAGGACTGCGCCGGCAGACGCCGTGGCTCGACTGTCCCCCGAGCGAGGTCATCAAAGAGCACGTCCGCTTCACGACCCAGCCGTTGCCCGAACCCGGCTCAGAGGACCTGCTGTCGATGTTCGACCTCATCGACGCCGAGCGGACGCTCCTGTTCTCCTCGGATTACCCGCACTGGGACGCCGACGACCCGCGGCAGGCGTTCCCGGAGATGGACGACCATCTCCGGAGACGCATCTTCGCCGAGAATGCACGCGAACTGTACGACCTTTGATACTGCGGTCTATACCTACATGAAGATATTCGCCACCCTCGGGGTGGCAAATTGGTTCTGGCTTCTCGTCGGTAGTATGACCCGGAACCGCTTTTCTACCGCCCGGTGTGGTCTGGGGGACGACAGAATCCAATCGGCACCACGCTTTCTTGCGGTTTTTCTCCGGGAGGACTGTTAGCACGGCTACCTAAACTTTTAACAGATGTGCCTCCGACATGTTACATCGGAGGTAATACAACCATGACCGAACATTCCGAACCCGAGCTGCCGCCGCTTCCGTTCGGCTGGCGAATTGCCGTCTTCTCGGTCAGCT
>CAYYRO010000167.1:0-3889 GCA_964474075.1 uncultured Methylophaga sp. | reverse complement strand
CTTTCCGGGAGTGGGGCTTTTTTTTGTCGTTTTACCTTAAATTATCACATGAATCCACGCCTGGTACGAGCACTTTTTGAAACTGCCTAATTTGATTAGGATGAAGGTAGTAACCGTAAGTTGTATACTTGCGGTAGTATAGGCATATATGAGGGGCTATATAGAATAAGAGTGGGAGTGTAGATAGGTATAGATATGTATGGGCGGTATATATTAAAGGAGATGATTTGCGAATAGGAGCAGGGAAATTTTTTTGTAAAGAGGAGCTGAAGAGCTTTAAACTGGACTTTCCGAATGATTTACGAAATATTGCGCGCCATTTTAAAAATGCTGCGCACTGTTAAAGGAAGAGTTGCGCAACTTTTGATTAAATCCTGCGCAACGTTTCGATCAATGTTGGGCATGTTTACGCTAACTGATGCGCAGCATTTGGAAAACTACTGCTTTTTCTCGGATTCGAGATTATCCAGCAGTAGATTCATGGATGGGTAAATATTCCTTCTCAATAAAAAAACCTGCCAGGATTTGGCAACCCGGCAGGTCTGAAAATATCGAAAAATTTGTGACTGTTATCTTCCCGTAGTACCAGCGTGCATGTTTTTAGCTTCATCGGCCAGGCTTAGCACGGCATCGCGGTAAAGACTGCTCGGATTATACCGCAGCACCGCTGTTTCTATATTGCCGGTGCGTTCCTTGAAGTAGGAGAGATAGTTGGCAATGGATAGAATATTGTTATCGACATCAAAAATGTCACTTCCCACAAACCATTTGTTTATTGAGTAGGGGATGAACTGTCCATACGACATCGCCCCGGCGTAACTGGATTTCAGCTCAAAAACATCAATTTCATTTCGTTGAGTAAAGTCCAGGAGCTCTTTTAGCTGGGCCCGGGCAAAGTCTGCACGATAGTCAACTACATACATCGAGACATAGGAGTTGAAGGGGTTGTAGCTGCCAAAGTTTTTGCCAAAGTCCGACTCAATACCAATAATGGCCGAGATCACATACTTGGATATCCCGTACCTGTTTTCGGCTTTGTTGAGTTGATCTTCGTGGGTATTAATGAACTCTACAATGTTACGCTGTTTGTGTTCAAACCCGAGTATTCTTTTGTAAGCCTCCAGGTCGAGTGATTTTTTTTCCGCCGAGTTTTTGAAGCGATCCCCGATTTTATCGTAAATTTCAAACCGCTGATCTTGGAGCAGTGGTTCGATGTTAAAACCCTCTTTCTTGAAATAATCGGTCAATGCCCGCAACGCTTCGTCGTATTTTTCGAGCGTTAATGAATCAGAATTGGGGCTTTTTTCACCAACAGTAACCACGGCTTGCGTGGCCAAAGGTTGTGTTTGACCGATGCTAAAGGTCCCGACCAGCAACATCAGTAAAAATGAACTGGTTCTCTTGTATAAAAATTGTAGATAAGTAGTCATAGATCACTCCAACTTGTGTTAACCGCCCTGCTTTTTTATTAAGATAGAAGATCCCGGAAATTTAGCAATGATCTTTACGATTTTTTATACAACGGCCGGAACATTTTTTTATTGACTCGGTAACCGGTATAACGGCGCCCCTTTGGATTTGGGGTTATTCGTCGCTGAGTGCAGGCATTGCGCCCCGGTAATGCTCAGCAGCATTGATATCCAGGATGTCAAACCGCTCGAAATGGTGCTGCAGTCGTCTCCAAAATAGGGTGAAATTCTTCTTGGATTTGGGTGTCCAGTCCAGCTCGGCAATCGCCATGGCACGGGGATAGGCCATGTACTCGGCCTTCTCGGCAGATTTGATATACTCGGTCCACACATTGCCCTGCGCTCCCAGTATGTACTCAGCTTCCTCTTCCGTCAGTTCATCCGGGACCGGTTCGAAGGAATAGGTCTTTTCAAGCGGGGTAAATCCACCTATGGCAAGTGGTTCTGTTTCGGAGTCCGCCTGGTAGTAGTCGAGATACACGTGGGAAGTTGGTGTCATCACCACATCATGACCCTGCTTTGCCGCTGCAATGCCTCCCTCAATGCCGCGCCAGCTCATTACCGTGGCGTTGGGAGCCAGCCCGCCTTCAAGAATTTCATCCCAGCCAATAATCTGCCGGCCGTTGGCATTCAGGAATTTTTCCATCCGGGTGATAAAGTAGCTCTGCAGTTCATGCTCATCTTCAAGGCCTTCTCGCTCAATGACTTGTTGAGCCACATCGCTCTCCTCCCACTGTGCTTTGGGAGCCTCATCGCCCCCGATATGAATGTACTCGCTGGGAAATAGCTGCATCGTTTCAGTCAGTACATCTTCAAGGAACTGGAATGTTCCCTCCTTCGGACAGTATATATCTTCAAACACGCCCCAGGAAGTTTGCACCTGGTAGTCGCCGTTTTCCTTACATCCGAACTGGGGATAGGCGGTCAGAGCAGCACTTGAGTGGCCGGGCATTTCGATCTCCGGGATAATCGTTACAAAGCGATCCTGAGCATATTCTACCACTTCACGAATCTCTTCCTGGGTATAATAACCGCCATACCGCTCTCCGTCATAGACGCCCGATCCGTAATGGCCGACCAGCGTAGAATCTCGCCAGGCACCCACTTCCGTAAGCCGCGGATACTTTTCTATCTCGATTCGCCAGCCCTGGTCTTCGGTCAGGTGCCAGTGAAACCGGTTCATCTTGTACATCGCCAGGATGTCGATATACTTTTTTACGAATTCAACCGGAAAGAAATGGCGCGCTACATCCAGGTGCATGCCGCGATAGGGGAAGCGGGGATAATCCTCAATCTCAACCGCCGGTATTGTCCACTCCACATTTTGCGGCGTCATAGAGGGATCGGTGTGTTCAATTTCTGGGGGAAGAAGCTGACGCAGCGTCTGTATTCCGTAGAAAAGACCTTGGTGTGAGGGCGCTTGAATAGTGACGCCATTTTCATTTGAGGTCAGGGCATAGGCCTCCTCATTCTCGTATAAGGTGGTATTTTCATCGATAGTGAGCCGGATGCTGTTTGTGGCATCTCCACTGGTGGTTACCTGCAGATCATACCATGTAGCCGAATTTATGAGCTTAGCCAGTGTTTCTCCAAGCTGCTGCAGTTCAGCGTCGCCTTGATCTACCAGGATCGAAGTCTCGGGCGTGATGGTAAATTGTCCATTCTGAACTTCGGTTACCACCGGTTCCGGAATAATATTCAATCGATGACGCTCCAGGTCTGGTAGGTCACATCCCGCTAAAAATATTGTAATGAAAAGTATTGCCAGCATTCGTTTACACATCATTCCTATCCCTGTTTGTTGTAGTATGATTATGATTTCAGTAGACGATGAAAAGGTGCGGTCCACCTCTATGGTGGGCTGCATCTTAGCTAATATTGGGACCATCCCATATTTATTAACTACTCTCCGTTATAGATTCCAATTTCATTAAGAGTAGCCTGTCCATAGGATTTTTCAATTACAATGCGAACCTGGTCCGACATTACGGGCTCAATCTTTAAAATTCGTTTGTGCCCGATCGTGGTGCCTTCGGTTATCTGGGTCCACTGGTTTTCTTCTTTTGCCAAGACCTTGAATTCTGCTATACGTTGTCCCAAGGGGATATATTCCTGCAGGACAATATGATCGAACGTGGTGGGCTGTGCCAGGGTCAATGTTAGTGTTGAACTCCTTGCCCCGCGGTCAGCCACCCAGAACGTATCCCATTCGCCATCAGTGAGTGCCGCTTGATCAGAACCACTTCCGGTTACACTCCGCCCGGCTGCCAGGTTGTCATCAAATATTGCCTCGACTCGTTCAGTAAACTCATTCAACCGCTCCACATCATTGGCGTGAAAACGTCCACCGGGGGTGGGTGGGATATTGATCATCATGGTACAGTTTCGCCCGATCGACTTGTAGTATATCTCCATCAGAT
>CAYYRO010000166.1:0-3925 GCA_964474075.1 uncultured Methylophaga sp. | reverse complement strand
TAGACCGGGAACCGGAGGACGCCCTCGCGCTCCATGGCCTCGAGGCGGGTGATGCCCGCGGTGGTCTGCTCGCCGCCGCCGATGATCCCTTCTGCGACGTCCGGGTGGTCGGCGTGCACTTTCGCGATGAGTTCGCAGCCGTCGTCGAGGATGAAGTCCGGTTCGCGTTCGAGGAGGTCGTGCTGGGCCTCGTCGAACTCTTCGTCGGTCATGCCCTCCCACGCGAAGGCGGTGATGCCCTCCTGTGCGTCGAGGTAGTCGACCACGTCGCCCTTGGTCGATTTGGGTTCGCTGGGGGCAAACAGGACCTCGGCACCGGCGACGTTGAGCGTCTCGACGAGCACCCCGCTTTTGGCTTCGAGATGGGTCGCCAGCGCCACGGTGTAGCCATCGAGGGGTTTGCTCTCGCCGTAATCCTCCTGGAACGACCGGAGGACGGGTGTATAGTCGCGGGCCCACGCGAGCGGGTCGGGGTCTGCTGTCATGGCCCCGAGTACCCTCCCGCCGGGAATAAAGGTTCAGAAGACGGGCGGCGCCCGGATTCATACTATCGGCTGTACGCACCTGAACGAATTCGCCACCCCGGGGGGAGCGAACATCTTCATGTAGGTACAGCAGACAGTATCAGGGGGTCGGTGAGGGACCCTCACCGAGGACCGCCGCTCGCTCGAACGGCGGTTCGAAGACCCCGTGTTCGGTGACGAGGTAGTCGATGAGTTCGGCGGGCGTGGGGTCGAACGCGGGGTTGTAGACGTCGACGTCCGCGGGCGCGTTGACCTGGCCGTATATCTCGCGGAGTTCGCGCGGGTCGCGCTCTTCTATCTCTATCTCGTCCGCGCTGCGGTCCTCGTCGATGGTCGAGCGCGGCGCGGCGACCACGAAGGGCACGTCGTGGCGGTCCGCGAGGACGGCCTGTTTGTTCGTGCCGATCTTGTTGAACGCGACTGCCTGGTCGCCGAACGTCTCCCCGCCGTCGAGGACGACCCTGTCTGCCCCCACCACCACGGCGTCGACCATCCCCTGCTGCATGCAGAGGCCGCTGGCGTTGTCGGGGATGAGCGTCACCTCGACGTCGCGTTCCATGAGTTCGACCGTGGTGATTCGCGAGCCCTGGTTCAGGGGGCGGGTCTCGTTGGCGATGACAGAAACGCGCTTTCCGGCCTCCTTTGCGGAGTAGACGACCCCGAGGGCAGTCCCCCAGTCGACGGTCGCGAGCGCACCTGCGTTGCAGTGGGTCATCACCGCCCCGCCGTCTTCGAGGAGTCCCGCCCCGTTGCGCCCGATTTCGCGGTTCGTCTCGACGTCGCGGTCGGCGAGGTCCGTCGCTACCGCGCGGGTCGCCTCCTGCACCTCCTCGATGGTGGTCGCCTCCGCCGTGGCCGCGAGCGCCTCCTCGACGCCCCGCGAGAGGTTCACCGCCGTCGGGCGGGCGCTGGCGATACGGTCGGCTTCGGCCTCGAGATTCGCGAGGTATTCCTCGAAGCTCTCGCCGGAGACGGTGCGGGCGGCGAGCGCGACGCCGAGTGCGCCCGCTGCGCCGAGCGCGGGCGCGCCGCGCACGCGGAGAATCTCGATGCTCTCGACCAGTTCGTCCACCGTCTCCGCGTGGTAATCGGTGTACTCCGCCGGGAGGAGGGTCTGGTCGACCATCCTGACACAGCCCCGGTCGTCGTCCCACTCGATGGTTCGCATACCCGATACTCGGGACTCGACAGCTATGGGCTTTTGCACCCCTGCCGGGACTCGTCCACTACCTCTAAGAGCCCGGAGACACCTGCTATGGTATGCTGCGGAACCCCTGGGTCGTCGGGAGCGCGCTGTTTTTCATCGGCGCGGCCAGCCAGTACGTCGATGGCCCCATCTCCTGGGTCGGGACCGTGGTGGCGGTGGTGGGGCTGGGCATCATCTTCGCAGCGCTCATCGACAACGCCATCTACAGCGGTCCTTGAGAGATCCGAATCCTACTGGCCGTAGCTCTCGAACTTCCGGGCGACGGCCTCTATCTCCGCGTCGGGGAGCCGTTTGGGCTCGCCGAGCTCCGAGGCACTGGCCTGGCAGTAGACGCGTGCGGTGGCTTCGACGGCGCGGGCCACCTCGAACGCCGTCTCGGCGTCGGGTCCGGACGCGAGCAACCCGTGGTTGGCGAGCAGGCACGCCCGCGACTCCGCCGATTCCATTGCCTCGACGGCGTTCTCGGCGAGTTCCGCCGTCCCGTAGGTGGCGTACTCCGCCACCGGCACCTCGGGTCCCGCGAGCGCGACCATGTAGTGGACCGGTGGCACGGGCTCGTCGAGCGTCGAGAGCGTCGTCGCCCACGGCGAGTGGGTGTGGACGATGGCGCCGACGCCCGCCGCCTCGTAGGTCGCACAATGCATCGGCGTCTCGCTCGAGGGCGCCAGTCCCTCGACGTGGTCGCCCTCCAGCGTCACCACCGAGACGTCCTCGCCGTCGAGGCCGTCGTAGACGACGCCGGTGGGCGTGATGGCGACCTGCTCGCCGGCACGGACGCTGAGGTTTCCCGTCCTGCCGGGGGTCATCGCGGCCAGTTCGGCCGACCATCGCGCGACGGCACGCCGGGCGGCCTCGACGTCCCGTCCGGTCGCGGGGCCTGTCATACCCGAACGTGGGACCGCCGCCCACCTAAGCGATAGGGCCCCCGACCGCTCCACTGTCGCCACGTTGTGGTGGCGACGACGGTTGGAAGGTTACAGCAGTCTCGCCTCCTGTCTCCTGTAACGGCCACTCTGCCGTCGCCACGTGGTGGTGGCGACGCCGGCCGAGAGGTTACAGGAGACAGTATCTTTATCCCACCTCCCGAGCCACTTCCCGCGATGGCAACGCCGCACGTAACGGGCACCGCAACGGTGCCCAACGGGACATACGAGCGTCCGGAACGCGACCTGGCGACGGACGTCCTCACGGAGGCAGTCTCCAGCGCTGGCCTCTCGCTGGGCGACGTCGACGGCATCTACATGCCGAAACCCCGCCCGTGGACGCCACAGAACTTCTTCTCGACGTTCCTCGCACACCGGTTGGGACTCGACCTGCAACGCAACCTCGAACTCTACACCGGGGGGACCAGCGGCGGTTCGGCGTTCCGCCTCGCGACGCAGGACGTCCGCGAGGGCAACGTCGACGTGGCCGTCGTGAAGGCAGTCGAGCGCTCGTCCACCAGCGACACGGACGAGTATTTCGAGTACATTCTGGGGCTCTTCGACCGGGAGTTCCAGTCACCCGCCGGGCCCTCGATTCCGGGGGTGTACGCCCAGAGCCTCCAGCGCTACCGGCACGACTACGGCGTCGACCACCACGACATCGCCGAGATCGTCGTGAAGAACCGCGAGAATGCGCTCGAAAATCCCGACTCGCTCTTCGACTCGGGCATCGACGCCGATGGCGTCCTCGAATCCCGGCCCATCTCCGACCCGCTCCGACTCTACGAATGCCCCGCGCCCTGCGACGGCGCGGCGGCGCTCGTGGTCACCACCGCCGACGGCGCCGACGCGAGCGACGAAACGCCGGTCGAGGTGGCGGGCACGGGGTATCACCACCCACCCAGCCACCTGCTGGGCGTCCGCGGGGGCGACCTCTCGGAACTTCCCGCGGCGGGCGCGGCCATGTCCGAGGCGCTCGACTCGGCCGGCATCGGCACCGACGAGTTGGACGTCTTCGAACCGTACGCCCCCTTCCCGCACGTCGAGGCCATCCTGACCGAGGAACTGGGTGTCTTCGAGCGCGGCGAGGGCGCGGCCGCCTGCGTGCGCGGCGACACCGCCCCAGACGGGTCGTTCCCCGTCAGCCCCTCCGGCGGCTGTCTCGGGCGGGGCCACCCCGCGATGGTGACGCCCCTGCTCAACCACCTCGCTGCGGTTCGGCAGGTCAGGGGGACCGCGCCGAACCAGGTTTCGGGCGCACAACGGGTACT
>CAYYRO010000165.1:0-3951 GCA_964474075.1 uncultured Methylophaga sp. | reverse complement strand
TCTGATCAGGTTGCGGTCTTAGAGGGCGACATTCTGGGTAAACCGGGTACGGCTGAAAAAGCGGTTCAACAATTACAGGCAGCCAGTGGCAAAACCGTCACCTTTTTAACTGGTCTGGCTTTATATAATGCTGCCAACCAGCAAATGCAGTCATTAGTCGAACCGTTTGAAGTCAAATTCAGAAACTTGTCATTGGCGCAGATCCAACGTTATGTCGAACTCGAACAGCCACTGGATTGTGCCGGCAGCTTTAAATCGGAAGGTTTGGGTATCAGTTTATTCAGTGAACTCAGAGGCAGTGATCCGAATAGTCTTATCGGGCTGCCTCTGATTCGGCTGATAGATTTGCTCGCCGCTCAGGACGTCAACGTTTTAGGCTGAATTTATTCAGAGGGTGCCATTTTATCGGCATTTGATGCCGCCGCGGCCTGGGCAGCCAGATTGTTCATGGTACGCGCCATTAATTGACGTGCGGCGCGTGAACGCATCGTTTTTTTCATGCCTTCTGTTAACGCGGCATCAACTTCATTTTCAGCCAATAACTCACCCAACTTATCCAGATGCGTTTCACAACCCGTCATGATGTCATTCGCATTTTGCTGCGCATCTTTACCGGTTTTACTGGCACTCAGCCGGCTTTCCATCATGCATTTGTTGTAGCTTGTGATATGACCAGACATAGCCCGCTGGGCTTCCTCAGGCATATCAGCCGGTACTTTATTGGCCTCAGCAAAGCTGATAAATGGCAGACTGAATAATATAGCCGCGCTGACACTGACAAAGGTTTTTTTCATTATTTTTCTCCGAAAATATTCTGGAATGGCTAAGACAGGTTTCATTTTCAAATTATCCCGCTGCCGGCCGATACTATACACTTTGCATTTTATTGTCTGCCGGTGTGATGCGCCGGCCCAGCGTTTATAAGGTTTTTATGTCGGTTTTGGAAGGTCAGCGCTATTTGCAAATTCAGCAGTGGTTACAGGGGATTTTTGCCGGTCAGAAATTCACCGTCACCAGCGCATCCAGCGATGCCAGTTTCCGGCGTTATTTCAGGGTCAACGTGGCTGATGACAGCTGGATTGTTATGGATGCCCCGCCCGCTCATGAAAACATTGAACCGTTTATCCGTATTGGCAAGTTGCTGGCAGCACATGATTTACCGGTACCGGTAATTTTCCAGCAAAATCTGGAGCAAGGCTTTTTACTGCTCAGTGATCTGGGCGATACTTCATTTTTGTCGGTACTCAATCAGGATTCGGTGCAGGACCTGTATAAACAGGCCATCGACTGTATTGTGCAAATGCAGTTAATCAGCAAACCTGCAGATTTACCGGACTATGATGCATCGTTGCTGGGCAATGAGCTGGCGTTATTTGATCAGTGGTTTTTAGGCCGCCATTTAGGCCTTGATAAACCTGATTTTGTTGATGATTTATACGCGTTTTTAATAAGTGAAGCGCAGCAGCAACCACAGGCATTTGTTCACCGGGATTATCACTCTCGAAATCTGATGCTGCAGGCAGATGGTTCGCCGGGCATTATTGATTTTCAGGATGCCGTTTGGGGCCCTGCTACTTATGACCTGGTGTCTTTACTGCGTGATGTCTATATTCAATGGTCACCGTCACAGGTAATGGATTTTTTAAGTTATTACCGGCAACAGGCGATTAAACACCATATTTTCGATGAATCCGTCACCATGCCAAAGTTACAACGCTGGTTTGATTTGATCGGTCTGCAACGCCATTTAAAGATCTTAGGGATTTTTTGCCGCCTTAATTATCGCGACAATAAACCCAACTATTTAAATGACTTAGCACTGACTCTTAATTATGTTTACGAGGTATCTGCTCAGTATCCTGAGTTAACGAACTTGCTGAATTATCTGCAACAACCTGCTATCAAAGACCGTATTTTATGAAAGCCATGATCCTCGCAGCCGGCCGCGGTGAACGATTAAGACCACTGACTGACCATACGCCAAAACCACTGCTCAGAGCCGGTGACAAACCGTTGATCGTGCATCTGATAGAGAAACTGGTCGCGGCTGGTTTTAATGAACTTATTATTAATTACGCCCATCTGGGAGAGCAGTTTCCGGCAGCGCTTGGTGATGGTTCACGCTGGGGTGCGAATATCATTTATTCACCGGAATTAAACGGCGGCCTTGAAACCGCTGGCGGTATTATTCATGCCCTGCCCTTACTGGGTCATGAACCATTTCTGGTCGTCAATGGGGATATCTGGACCGATTTTGATTTTGCCAGACTGCAAAATTGCCTGAGCAATGACACACTTTGTCATTTGGTTTTAGTCCCGAATCCGGTGCAACATCCAGATGGTGATTTTTATCTTGATGATAATAATCAGCTACATGCCGAAGGGGCTGCAAAATTTACTTTTAGCGGCATTGGGGTTTACCGGCCTGAGTTATTTGCAGGTTTGGCTGATGGTAAAAGACCATTAAAGCCGCTGCTGCTCGATGCAATGCAACAAAATCGGGCAAAGGGTGCAATTTACGACGGTGACTGGTCTGATATCGGTACTGCCGAGCGTCTCACAGCGCTTAATAAACAATTACAAAATTAAAAACTGAATTCGCATCAATTTTTTTCTGACTGAAACCCCGGAAATAGCCGCTCCTCAATCTGGTAATACTGCAGATTCAAGGGGGTTAATACCTGACTTTTACTTTAACAATCCATACCTATGCGCAAAGGAATTCTAATAACGCTTTCTGTGCATGCAAACGGTTTTCTGCTTCCTGCCAAACCACGCTTTGTGGACCATCAATGACTTCTGCCGTCACTTCTTCGCCACGATGTGCCGGCAAGCAGTGCATAAATAAGGCATCTTTTTCTGCCAAAGCCATCAATTCGCCATTGACCTGGAATCCGGCAAAAGCCAGTTCACGCTTACGTTGTTCTACTTCCTGCCCCATGCTTGCCCAGACATCAGTGACCATTAAATCAGCACCTTTGGCAGCCGCTTTGGGGTCATTAAACATCTGAATCTCAGCATCTACCGATTCAACAATTTCGGTCAACGGTTCGTAGCCTTCAGGGGTCGCGATATTAAGTTTAAAACCAAATTGCTGCGCGGCATTGATATAGGAATGACACATATTATTGCCATCACCAATCCAGGCCACTGTTTTTCCTTTAATATCACCCCGTACCTCGAAATAGGTTTGCATATCGGCTAGTAGCTGGCAGGGATGGAATTCGTCCGTCAGGGCGTTTATAACTGGCACTGAAGAATTTTTAGCAAAAGTTTCCAGTTTGGCATGTTCAAAGGTACGAATCATGACGGCATCGACCATGCTGGAAATCACCCGCGCCGAATCTTCAATAGGTTCACCACGACCTAACTGCGTGTCATCCGGTGACAGAAAAATCGAACCGCCACCAAATTGCACCATGGCTGATTCAAATGAAACACGGGTGCGGGTCGATGATTTTTCAAAAATCATCGCCAGCACTTTGTTTTTCAGCGGTTGATAATCCTCACCACGCTGATGCATTTGTTTCAATTCAATCGCCCGGTAAATCAGCGTATTCAGTTCAGCAGGACTCAGATCCAGCAGGGTTAAAAAATGTCTCATTATCAGGCAACACTCTCAACAGGATGTTCGGCCAGAAACGCGCTGACCAGCGCACTGACTTTATCAACAATCAAATCCGCTTCTTCAGCAGAGAGAATCATCGGTGGTAATAAACGGATCACTTTATCGGCAGTAACATTTATCAGTAAATGCTCAGCCAATGCGGCTTTAACCAGAGCGCCACAGGGTTGATTTAACTCAATACCGATCATAAAGCCGGCCTGGCGAATTGATTTAACACCGGCCTGTTTGCCGATTTTGGCTTTAAAGCCTTCCAGCATTCTCGGTGCGAGTGTATTAACGTTATCAATCAAATGTTCGGATTCAATCGTTTCCAACACCGTCAG
>CAYYRO010000164.1:0-3995 GCA_964474075.1 uncultured Methylophaga sp. | reverse complement strand
CCATCGCAGCCACGGCTTTGGCTTGGTGCCGTCCGGCATCGTGTCTCCGGTTACCAATCGGTAATTAATATATGCCAGCACCGGTGCTGTCAGGAAGGAGAGCGTAGTGGCGAGGTCGATCATCACCGTAAACTGGTTACCGAGGAAATAGAGTACGGCGATGGAGATCACCGGAATGCTGACCAGCAGGAGTCGATAGGTGCTGAGCCCATCTCCCTCTATTACGGTATTGGGCATTAAAACCTGTAAAATGCGATTCATCACCCGGGGATAGGCATCGATCACAGTCAGGGTAGTGCTAAACATGGTGGTAAAAGCACAGATAATAATGACCAAATAAGCCCAGCCGCCCAGGCTAGTTGTATAGAGGCTGATAAGCTGACTTGCAAAAACAGCACCGCTCGTAGCGTACTCTTCACCACTTCCATACATTACCAGGGCACCCAGCAGCAAAAATCCCAGGGCGAGCGTGGCGGCCCCGATATAGCCGATATTGAAGTCGAGCAATGACTCCTTGAGTTTGGGGCGATACTTCGTCTGCTTCACTCGTTCCAGGGACCAGAGTGAATGCCAGGCGGCAGCATCGATCGGGATCGGCATCCAGCCCATCAGGGCGATGAGAAACGAGATGCCGGCAAAATCCCAGATATCCGGGTAGAAGTTGGCATCGGCGTGCTGTACCCCCTGGAACAGGGCTGCACCCAGAGCCACAACTGTTGACGCTGCAAGAATAACCATGATAAATTTTACCGACCCATCAAGGGCGGAGTATTGCCCCGACATCATAATTGTTACGCAAATAGCCATTAATATGGCACTCCAGGTGAGCGGGGAAAGCGCGATTCCCGTCAGCTCTGCCGCAAGGCTGGCGGTGACGACTGTGACCGCCGCTGTAATGATAAACATGGTTCCTACAGTAAATATCAGGAATATCCAGATAGCCCAGTTGCCGAGCCGCTTGTACCCCTCAATCATACTTTCACCGGTGGCGATAGCATAGCGGGGACCGTACTCCAGGAAGGGATACTTAAAGATATTAGCCAGTACGAGGGCCCAAATCATAGCAAATCCGTAGGTGGCACCCGCGCGTGTCGATTGTACCAGGTGTGATACCCCAATGGCAGCGGCTGCCATTAACAGCCCTGGTCCAAGACTTTTCTTAATTGATTCCCATTTGTCTTTTCCCACATCCGACTGATTAGAATTAGCAGGCTTCGTATCCATAAATACTTTGGTTATTTCCCAACGTTTGCGCAACGATAATGATTATAATGGTGAAATAAAAAGAGCTGAGGGAGAACCACATGTTTTGTGGGGCTCCTTTTTCAAACAGCTACCCATCTTAACTGATTGTTTTGAAAAGAGTATAGGCACTTAGCAAGATGATTGTAATTCCGATCAAAACACTGAATGCCTTGGCCGGAATATGTTTAGCAAAATAAGCCGAAAACGGCGCGGCCAGCGCACCACCGATGGCCAGTCCCAGGATGATATGCCAGTTAATCATGCTGATGGAAAGTACGAACGTGATTGACGAGGTCAGGGCAATGAAAAATTCAGCAAAATTGACCGTGCCCACTGCCAGCCTGGGAATACTGCCTTTGGCCACAAGTGTGGAGGCAACTATAGTGCCCCATCCGCCACCCCCGGATGAATCAAAAAATCCGCCAAAAAAGCCCAGGGGTATGGTGTGATGATAGACCTTCTTTTCGGGAGTTTTGTGGATAGCTTTGTACAGGATATATCCACCCATCACGAGCAGATACATCCCAACAGCTGTTTTCATAATCTGCATCGGTAACCAAACCAATACCAGGGCCCCGATCATGGCCCCAATCATACCGGGAAGGATCAGCTTTTTAACGAGCTCAATATCAACATTCCCAAAGCCATAATGGCTGATACCGGAAACGAACGTTGTGGCCACCTCTGCAATATGGATGCTGGCACTGGCCTGAACAGGTGAAATGCCAATGCTAATTAGGAATGTGTTAGTACTGATTCCGTAGGCCATCCCCAATGTGCCGTCTATAAGCTGAGCGATGATTCCAATTAGGATAAATAGCAGGAGCTCATCAGTAAAAAGAGATTCGAAAAATGGCGGCATACTATATTTCCGTTAATGAAACTTGCTTTAACTCTATTTGGTTAATCGCCAGAGCTACGGCGGCATCGCCCGCAATATTTACGACTGTACGTATCATATCCAGGATGCGATCGATTCCCAGGATGAGAGCAATACCTTCTACTGGTACATCCACCGCTTTAAGTACGATAACCAGCATAATGATGCCCGCACCCGGTACACCTGCGGTACCGATGGAGGCCAGCGTGGCGGTCAGTACGATGAGGAGTTGTTCCGAGAAATTCAAGTCCAATCCCAAAGCCTGGGCGATAAACACAGTGGCCACGGCCTGGTATAAACTGGTGCCGTCCATGTTGACGGTGGCACCCAGCGGAAGCACAAAACTGCTGACCTCTTCCCGCACTTTCAGGCGATTGGTCACACAGTCCATCGTTACCGGCAGGGTAGCGTTGCTGGAACTGGTGCTGAAGGCTACCAGGAACGCCGGTCGCATCTGTTTGAGGAAGTGAGTGAATTTCATTTTGCCCACCCATCGTACGATTGAGCTGTAAACCAGCAGCAGGTGAAGCAGCAAACCGGCAACAACCGCCAGCGCGTATAGCCCCAGGGCACTGAGCAGACTAAAAGTCTCCATGGGGCTTGTACCGGCAAGCTCCACCATAATGGCGGCAATCAGTGCAAAAGCCCCGTAGGGAGCCAGCTTCATGATCATGTCGATCAACTTCATGATTACTTCATTGACGCTGTCAAAAAAATCGATCAGGGGACGCGACTTTTGCTCTGGTATCTGCAACAGGGTGATGCCGAAGATAAGGGCCACGAGCAATACCTGTAGCATATTGGTGTTGTCGGAAGCGGCCTCGAAAAAGTTGGCGGGCACGATATTCAGCAGGGGGGTCAATGGGCCTTCATCCAGAACCTGCGTAGCCGTCTGCCGCCGTACCTCTGCGTTTTCAGCATAGGTGCTCATAAGGCGGTCTCTGGTACTGTCAGGCAACGCATACCCCGGCCCAATCAGGTTTACCGAAGTTAGCCCCAGGCTAATCGCTATGGTGGTGGTCAGCACAAAGATAGCCATGGTTTTGGCACCGACGCGCGATACCTTGCTGATATCCCCCAGCCTGCTTATCCCCACAACCAGGGAAGCCAGCACCAGCGGAATGGCCACCAGTTGCAGTAATCGGATGAATATGGTACCGACCGGCTTTATAAAGTCGATGGTGAAGGAGTACAGTCCCTGAAAGGGAGCGTAAATCCCCCACACAAATCCGAGCACGAGGCCGATAATTATTTGCCAGTGCAGCTTTTTAAACCACGTCAATAATGTTCGGCCTCCGCCGGATGTAAGAAAAGTAAGCTCGTGTGTTCAAGCGTCTTTTAATGAATTTTTTAAAAATTAAATTACACAAAAATTTTTGTATTACATCGATAAAAAAACTCGTAATATGTAATGGTATCACTAAAGCAAGTGATCATCGTCCCACCTGTTAGAGAGAGGAAAAGAGTCCAACAGCCCAATGTGATTCGTGAATTCTTTTTGAATAGTAACTATGACAACTTCATCTGATGTTCAGTATTGGGGCTCTCGTGTTGGTCTTGTACTGGCGATGGCCGGCAACGCCGTGGGGCTGGGAAACTTTCTGAGATTCCCGGTTCAGGCCGTCCAGAACGGAGGCGGAGCATTCATTATCCCTTACCTTGTGTCTTTTTTGGTAATGGGACTCCCACTCCTTTGGGTGGAGTGGGCGATGGGGCGTTTTGGAGGTAAAAGGGGCAACCACTCCCCGCCGTTTATCTTTCAGTCGATGGGAAAGGGCTGGTGGATCTATGCCGGCGTCTTCGGAATTTTTATCAACCTGGGTATGGCGGCGTATTACGTCTATATTGAGTCATGGACGCTGGCCTACAC
>CAYYRO010000163.1:0-3998 GCA_964474075.1 uncultured Methylophaga sp. | reverse complement strand
CTACGACATCGACTTCTGTCCGCCCGACTGGCGCCCCGACCCCATCGACCACCCCGAGGTCCCAATCTACGTCGCCGGCGTCAACGACTTCAACGTCCAGCTCGCGGGTCACCTCTGTGACGGCCTCCACGTCCACCCCGTCCACTCGCCCGAATACGTCGACGAGAAGGTGCTGCCCGCGCTCGAACGCGGGGCCGCTCGCGCCGACCGCGACCCCGACGAGGTATCGCTCACGACGATGCTGTTCGCCATCACCGGCGACACTGACGAGGAGCGCGAGCGGGCGCGCGAGGCCGTCCGCCGACAAATTGGGTTCTACGGGTCGACCCGTTCCTACAAGACCATCTTCGAGGTCCACGGCTGGGAGGACGTCTGCGAGACGCTCCACGAACTCACGATGGAGGGCAAGTGGGACGAACTCGGCGAGCACGTGACCGACGAGATGCTCGACGCCTTCGCCATCGAGGGGGACTGGGACGAACTCCGGGACCTGGTGGAGGAGCGCTACACCCACATGGACCGGGTGATGCTCTACGACGCCTTCCGCGACGAGGACCACTGGGCGAAACTGGTCTAGACCCGGACGACCGAGCCGTTTTGCACCGCTTCTGACGGCACGCTGACCGTTTCGTTTCCGCTCCTGTAGGTGCCCGGGTAGGCGACGGCCACCGAATAGGAGCCGTTTGGTGCGGCCTGCACCCGTCGCTCGTAGGTGAACGACGTGCCATCGAGGCTGACGTTCGTCACGAGCGTCACCGTCTCATCGGGCGCGGCGATGCCACGGACGCGTGCGCCGGGGACGAGGGCGAAGACCTTCGGCGAGCCGTCGGGCGCGGCGTGGATGGCGCGGTAGTGACCGGAACCGGAGACGTTGCCCGAACGGCTTCCGTAATTCCGGTGGAGGCGAGTGTGGAGCACCTGCGGACCCGCCTGGGCCACGTCGTAGGTGACGACGAAACCGACCCGTCCACCGAAGCGCTGGTACGTCGCGTCCGGGTCCGTGGCGGTCATGAATGGGCCGTAGTTCTGTCGGGCGTATCCATAGGAGCGTGACTCGCCGTTGACGAAGTAGTTGAACATCCGGTTGTTGCTCCAGGGACTCAGGACGTAGTTGTCGGGATAGGTGAGACCGTGTTGTTCGCTGTAGTCGGCGGTGGCCGCAGCGGCGCCGTACTGTTGCTCACCGATGGTTATCTGGCTCGTCTTCACGGGGACCATCACGACGCCGAGGCTCGCGACGAGCATGAAGAGGACCGCGAGCGCGGCCGCCTGTCGCGCGTCGGGGAGCATCAGTTCCCGGTCCGTCTCACCTCCGGATGCAAAGGGGACCGGGGGACGGGCGACGTCGATGCGCTCTGCGAGGTGGACCACACCGAGGCCGGCGAACACCGCGGTAAAGTGGGCGAGTTCGCCGGCGAAGCGAATCTGGAGTGAGGCGAGCGCGAGGAAGTACCACGCGTAGAGCCCGACGACGGCCCACCGGGCGCCGTCCTCGCCGCGGTACGCGCGGAAGACGCCCCAGCCCATGTAGAGCAGCGCGACGGCGAGCACCCAGCCAAAGAGGAGCATGAATCCGAACGTGTTGGCCGCGAAGAGCGGCTGGACCTCCGCGATGGCCTGCTGGCCGAACAGGTACCCCACTTCACTGGCGAGCCGCGACCAGTAGGTCGGCAACAGCGTCCGAAAGGCGAGGACGCCGACAACGAACCCGAACGCTTCGAGGCCGGCGAGCAGGCGGGCTTTCGAGACGGGGAGCTCCAGCCGGTGGACGAGTTCCGCGACGGCGACGACGCCCGCCGTCCCGACGAGCAGGAGCGCGGGCGTGTAGGCGACCTGGTCGGTGTGCCAGCCAAAGCCCGTGTGGAAGAAGATGGAGAGCGCGGCGCCGAGCGCGAGGCCCGCGACCAGCGGCGCGTTCGCGAGCGCCGGCGAGCGCCCATCGCGCACGTCGTAGAGCGCGAGCAACGCGACGGCGATGCCGACGGGGACGACGAGCAGGGGGCCGGCCTCCCAGGCCAGCACCTGTCCGGCGACGCCGACGCCGAGCGCGGCGGCGAACCCCCAGGTGGCCGGCCGCCGAACATCGAGGGCCGAGCGACGGTGTGCGAGCGCGACGAGCGCCAGCGCCGTCAGCGCGAGCCAGGGGTAATCGAACGCGTGGTGGTCGGCGTACCCCAGTCCGGTCCGGAGCGCGTGGCTCGGCGTGACCGCCAGTAGTCCGACCGACGCGAGACCGACGCGTCGGTCGTTCGTGAGTTCCGTCGAGAGGAGGTAGACGAAGACTGCGGCGACGACCCCAGCGACGACGGGATACCACGCGAGGATGCCGCCCGCGAGCCCCTTCCCGAAGATGGCCGACGCCCACCACAGCGTCGCCACCATGAGCGGTTCGCCCTTGGCGACGGCCGCGGGGAGCCCGGAGAGGACGGAGAAGTCGAACGCGCCGCCGGCCTCCGCGAGCAGGCGTTCGACCCAGTAGCGATAGTAGTAGGGGTCGTTCCCCGAGAGGACGACGGCGCCCTCGCGGAACACCGAGGGAAGCGACAGCAGGCGGAACGCGATGAAAAAGACGAGCGCGCCAGCGAGCGCGGCGGCGGAACGGGCATCGACGTCGAATTCGAAGAGCGAGGAGAGCGACGGCGAGGAGAGAGAGCGGTCCCCATCCGAGGGACCGTCGCCGTCGAGGGCGGCCCGGACCGCGTCGGGGTCGGCCAGCCTGTACGCGCCGTCGTGTGTCTCGACGATGCCCCGGTTGACGAGTTCGCCGAACGCGCCGGAGTCGATATCGACGTCGTCGAACGTCCAGGAGCCCTGGGCCCTGTCGACGGACACGACCGTCTCCAGCGCGGATTCGAGGTCAGGGCGTTCGTCGAGGAGCTCCGCAACCGCCGGCGCGTCACCCATACTCGCTCCCTCCGGGGACGCGGGGTTAAAGCCCGCGGTCCGTCACGGAGCCGACGAGGCTTTTGCCCCCGGCCCCGACCACTCGCTATGCGCCAGTTCGTCGTCACCGGACACGACGCGCCCACGGACGCGGAGTTCTCGCTCGACGACATCGCCGGCGGCGCCGGCCGCCTCGACGTGCTCTGTCGGTGCGTCAACTCGGCGTTCTTCCTCTCACACGCCATCCGCGAGGACGTCCGCGCGTGGCTCGTCCTCCGGGACGAACTCACCGTGCGCTTCGAGGGGAGCGAACTCCGGCGGCTCAACCCCGACGAACGCTCGACGGCCGCGCTGGTCCGGAACGCGCTCGAACGCAAGGACGAGGCCATCGGACACATGCCCGTCGAGAGTTCGCCCGGCGTCTACCTCTCGCGGCGGGACTTCGAGGCGACGATTGCCGAAACCGCACGCGACGGCACGGTCGTCCAACTCCACGAGGGGGGCGACCCCATCGTCGACGTCGAACCCCCCGAAAATCCGGTGTTCGTCCTCTCGGACCACAAGGATTTCACCGACGAGGAAGCGGACCTGCTGGCCGACCACGCCGACCAACGGGTGCGACTGGGGCCGAAGCTCCTGCACGGCGACCACGCGATAACCGTGGCACACAACTACCTCGACACCCGCGGGTTCGCCGACTACTAACTACGAACTATCACAACTGTTAAGCGCGCAGATGGCCATCCTTCGACTGCGGGCCGGTGGGGTAGCTTGGTATCCTTCGGCCTTCGGGTGGCCGTAACCACGATTCAAATTCGTGCCGGCCCATTTTCCCCACTTCGAACCGACGAGCGTAGCGCGTCGCTCGAAGCGGACTGGAACGACGCGAATTTGAATGAGGCGAGGAGCGAGCGAAGTGAGCGAACTCGCCGTGATTCAAATTCGTGCCGGCCCATTTTCCCCACTTCGAACCGACGAGCGTAGCGCGTCGCTCGAAGCGGACTGGAACGACGCGAATTTGAATGAGGCGAGGAGCGAGCGAAGTGAGCGAACTCGCCGTGATTCAAATTCGTGCCGGCCCATTTTCCCCACTTCGAACCGACGAGCGTAGCGCG
>CAYYRO010000162.1:0-4060 GCA_964474075.1 uncultured Methylophaga sp. | reverse complement strand
GGAGAAACGCACGGCGGTACACACTCCCGACTCGGGAACGGGCGGGCGTATGTGTTGTGGCTCGCTGGTACGCGCCCGGTCAGTGCCGGGGTTCGTACTCGAAGCGCCCGGCGGAGTCGACGATGTGGTCGAGGTAGGCGTCCAGATTCGAGCGATGGACCGGCGTCCCGTGCGTGGGGGCGACCCATTCGACGTCGAACTGCCCGAACACCGTCTCGAACCCCTCGCGGAGCTTCTCGGGGTCGACGAACTCAAGGAACGGGAGCTTGTCCCGGTGGAAGTCGTGGACGTCCGCGAAGGGGATGTCACCCAGGTCCCGCGAGGTGGCCCCGCAGTCGCCGGGGGCGTGGTAGTGGCCCACCCCCTCCGCGGTGAACAACGTCCTCGCGTCGTGGCTGTAGACCCAGTTGGTCGCCACCACGTCCGTCAGGAGGGGGTCGAGAAACGAGAACTCCCCGCCCGAGATGTCCTCGGTGCTGTTGATGAACTTCGTCCCCGTGTCCGCGGGCAAGCCGACCAGCTGGGGGATGTTCGACGCCGAGACGACCGCGAGGTCGTCCCACTCCGCCTGGAGGGCCTCGACGTTCCCCGTGTGCGGGAGGATGGAGTGGGTGAGCATCAGCGTCTCCGGGCCTCGTCCGTCGGTACCGGCCTCGATGGCCTCGACCATCTCGGCGGCGTGGCCGTCGCCGGCGTCGACGAGGACGTGGCCGCCCCCGTCCGTCTCGACGACGTACTGGGAGACGTGCATGTGACGGCCGTCGAACTCGTGGCAGGTGCGAATCCACTGGACGCTATCGGAGAGCTGGGCGCGTTCGGGGTCTGGGTCGTGTGCAGTCATGCTAGTTGTGCTGGCGGAGGACCTGGTGGGTGTGGATGTGGTAGTCGTCGCCCTGCTCGGCGATGCCCCTGAGAACGTCCTTCATCTTCTCGGCTTCCGCGTCGACGTCCTCCCTGATGACGTTCCCGTGGGCGGGCGCGATGACGTCGGGGTCGTGTTCGGCCATCATGTCGTCGACGGCGGCGGCCGCGAGGTCCGGGTCGCCAAAGCGCAGCCAGAAGAAGGCGTACCCCTGGAAGCGGTCCAGTTGATTGGGCGCGACCGGATGGTCGAGTTCGTCGGCGAACTTCAGGCAGTCGCCGGCCATGTGCTGGTAGCCGAAGAAATCCACGGTAAAGAGGGTGTTCGTGGTCCGCTCGGACATCCAGACGGTCATCGCGTGGTCGTAGAACGTCGGCTCGTGGAAGTCGACCACCTTCCCGCCGAGGTCGAGCGAGTCGCCCTCGCCGACGTGTTCGACGTCGCCGTCGAGGCCGAACAGCGCGTGGTGGGCGCCCCGCTCGGGCACGACGAGCGTCGCCTCCGGGTGCGCATCGAGGATGCGTCCGGTGTTGCCCGCGTGGTTCGCCTCGGGGTGGGAGACCACGAGATAATCCAGCGACTCCTCGCCCAGCAACTCGTCGAGGTTGTCGACGATGAGGTCGCCCGCCGGCGGCGTCATCGTATCGAACAGGAGTGTCTCGTCGTCCCCCCGGACGAGATACGTCGCCTGCGTGCCGTGGAGCGGCGTCCCGGGTTCGTACCAGTCCTGTTCGTCGAGGCCCCGTTTCGGCGCGACCTCGACGCACTCGCGCAGGAGGTAGACGCCGCCGGCGATTTCGCGGGTCCCCCCATCGACGATGGAGACCCCCGCGCCTTCGAGTTCGGTCATATCCCCAACCACCACGTCCCCCCGGTTTATGGCTTGCCCTGCGTTCTCATGCCACACGAGGAGCTGATACTATCGGCTGTACGCGCGTGAACGAATTCGCCGCCCAAGGGTGACGAATATCTTCACGTAGTTACAGCAGACGGTATAAACCGATTCCACCGGGAATAGGGGGGATGCTCACCACGGACCTCTCGGGGCGGACGGCGCTGGTGACGGGGAGCGCCCGCGGCGTCGGCCGCGCGCTCGTCCTCACGCTGGCGGAATCGGGCGCCGACGTCGCCATCCATTACAACACGAGTCGGGAAGCCGCGAGTGAGGTGGCCGAACGCGCCCGCGAGACGGGCGTCGCCGCCACCACCACGCAGGTCGACGTGATCGACGCCGAGGAGATCGACCGCGTCTTCGAGGTGGTAGAGGCCGACCTCGGCGAAGTAGCGATACTCGTCAACAACGTCGGCGACTTCGCCCCCGAACACTGGAACGACCTCTCGCCGGACGACTGGCGCCGCGTCATCGAGACGAACCTCATAGGCACCTACCTCTGCTGTCGGCGTGCCCTCCCCGCGATGCGCGAGACGGCGTACGGCCGAATCGTCAACGTGGGCTACGCCTCCAGCGAGAAGGGGCTGGTGAGCCCCAAAAATTTCCCGTACTTCGTAGCGAAGGCCGGCGTCCTGCTGTTCACGCGGATGCTCGCCGCGGACACACAGGACGACGGCATCACCGTCAACGCCGTCTCGCCCTACGTCGTCGAGAACTCCGACGAATTTCCGGCCGAACTCCCGCGTGGACGCCCCGCGACCTTCGCGGACCTCGTGCAGGCGACGCTGTTCTTCCTCGACGACGACAGCGACTACATCTCCGGTCAGAACGTCGAGGTCTCGGGCGGGTGGCTCCCCGAAGAGGTCTGAGTCGCTACCCCGTGGGCGTCATCTGACCGCGCACTTCGCCATCGGGGTTCGCCGTCGTGTGAACGTTGACGTAATAACCACGGGGATTGTCGACGATTTGCTGGACGAGCGCGGTATCGCTCACCGTCCCAGTCACCACGAGAGGGCCCTGTGGCGTGCCGCTTTTCGGGGACGAGAAACTGAATAACGGAGCCACGACACCACCATTCTCATCGCGTGACCCGACGTGGATGTGTCCTGCGACCACGCCCTCGATGTTCTTGAGCGTCAAAGTGTAATCCATCGTCCCATCCTCGTTCACTGAGAATGTCGCCATCCCCGAGGACCCCGAACCTGTCGCGCCCGACTTATAAGGGGCGACTTCGTGGCCGGCCGTCAGTGCCGCCCGGAAGTCCGTGTGGGGGGCGCCGTCGCCGTGCGCGCTCGCGGTGCCGACGCCGGCGATGCCGAGCGCACCGGCGATGCCGAGCGACCTGAGAACTGCTCTGCGGGTTTGTCGAACCATAGCGCTCCCGAGAACGGTTCCTCCGAGGTTAGTTATGAGGAGCTTTCTGCCCCGGTCGCCCCGGGAGTGCGTGGGTGGCGACTCAGGAGAGCCCGCTCGTCTCGCTCCCGTCGACGACACGCCGCTCGACGAGGCGGCGCTCGACGAACTCCCAGTCGACGTCGACCCCGAGTCCGGGGCCGTCGGGGACCGCTACCGCGCCGTCGCTGTCGATCTCCTCTGCATAATCGAGCGCCTGGTCGGCCATCCAGTCGATACCCTGGGGGTGGACCAGCGCGTGTTCGAAGTAGCTCGTGTTCCGCACGGCCGCCAGGCAGTGGAGCGTGGCGGGGCCGCCGACGTGGAACTCGACGTCGGTCCCGAACCCCTCGGCGGCGGTGGCAATCTTCATCGCGCCCGTGATGCCGCCGTCCTGGTGGACGTCCGCGCGGACGAGGTCGGCGGCCTCGGCGACGAGGTGGTCGACGGTCCCGAACACGCCCGTCCGGACGTGTTCGAGTCCCAATATTGGAGTATCGAGGTCGCGGGCGAGACGACGGTTCATCTGGACGCTCTGGCCGGTCTCCGCGAGGGGGTCCTCGTACCAGAAAAAGTCGAGGTCGTCGAGCGCACGGCCCACCCGGAGGGCGTCGGCGTAGGTGTCGTACTCGCTGGCGGGGTCGAGCATCAGGTCCATCTCCTCGCCCACGGCGTCGGCGACCGCCCGGCAGAGTTCGATATCCCCGTCGGGGTCGCCCTCGGGGTGGCCGTGGAGTTTGAACGCCGGATACCCCCGGTCGCGACACTCCTCGGCGAAGGCGGCGAACGCCTCCGGACTGCTCAGGCCGTCGGGGTGGTCGTCCGCGAAGTACGCCGAGGCGTACGCCGGCACGCGCTCGCGGTAGCCGCCGAGGAGCGTCGAGACGCTCGCGCCGTGGTGTCGCCCGGCGAGG
>CAYYRO010000161.1:0-4065 GCA_964474075.1 uncultured Methylophaga sp. | reverse complement strand
GCGGCGTCGGTCGACAGCCAGCAGTACGTCTACGAACTCTCCGGCGACGCGAAGGCCGCGGGCGTCGACTTCTACATGGGCTACACCGCCACGGGCGCCGAGGTTTCCCCCTCCGGCGTGGAACTCTACACCGACAAGGGCACGATCACCGGGGAGTTTCTCGTCAACGCCGCCGGCCTCTACGCGGACAAACTCGCCGCCGAACTGAACGTCGGCACCGAGTATCAGATCGTCCCCTTCCGCGGCGATTACTACGAGATCGTTCCCGAGCGCCGCCACCTCTGTAACACGATGATATACCCGACGCCGGACCCCGAACTCCCCTTCCTGGGTGTGCACTACACACGCCGGACGGACGGGAAGGTCATCGTCGGCCCGAACGCGGTGCTCGCGTTCGCCCGCGAAGCCTACAAGAACACGGAGTTCGACCTGGGCGAACTCGGCGACGTCCTCAGGTACCAGGGGTTCTGGAAGCTGATGGCCTCGCCGAAGATGCTGAAGGTCGCGTGGGACGAACTGAACAAATCGTATCGAAAAGAGAAGTTCGTCGAGGCCTCGCAGAAACTCGTCCCCGAGGCGCGCGAGCAGGACTTCGTCAAGAGCTACGCTGGCGTGCGCGCACAACTCGTCTCCGACGACGGCAAACTCGTCAAGGACCCGATGACGAAGGAGGGTCCCCGGTCGCTCCACGTCCTCAACGCCGTCTCGCCCGGCCTCACGTGTTCGCTCCCCTACGGCGAACACGTCGCCGAGCGGGCGCTTGAGGGGCTGTAGGCTTATCCGCGCTGCACCGGTTCCCGCTCCAGTTTCTCCGCGATGTCCTCGCGGAGTTCGTTCTTCTGTATCTTGCCACTGGCGGTCATCGGGAACTCCCTGACGATTTCGAGGCGCTCGGGGTATTTCTGTTTGGCAATCCCCTGCTCGTCGAGGTGGGAAATCATATCCTCGAAGGTGAACTCGTCGCCTTCCCTGACCTTGACGTACGCACAGCCTTTCTCCTGCATCTCGGGGTCGGGCATGGCGACCACCGCCACCTCCTCGACGGCCGGGTGTTCGTAAAGGCGGTCCTCGACGTCCTTGACGGGGATATTCTCGCCGCCGCGGATGATGATGTCCTTCTTTCTTCCCGTGATTTCGACGTAGCCGTCCTCGTCCATGACCGCGAGGTCGCCGGTCTTGAACCACTCGCCCTCGAAGGCGTCCTCGTTGAGGCCCTCGCCGAGGTAGCCGACCATGAGCTCAGGGCTGTGCCCCCAGAGTTCGCCACGTTCTCCCGGGGGCTGTTCCTCGCCGGTGTCGAGGTCCACGACCTCGAGGTGGGCGTCGGGCGCGGCGGGGCCGTCGGTGGTGGCCAGCTTTTCGAGGGGGGTGTCGAGGGGTGGCCACGTCGCGGTGGGGAACTCCGTCGACCCGTAGATGCGCTGGACGGTACAGCCGAGTTTTCGGGTTGCGTCCCGGACGAGTTCCGGGGGGATGTCGGCGCCGCCACAGCCGAACACGCGGAGTTCGTTCTGCCAGTCGTCTGGTGCGGCCTCGTAGATGCCCTGCAGGAAGGGCGTCGCGCCGACGGTGACGTTGCAGTCGTGGCGGTCGATGAGGTCGACCGCGCGCTCGGCGTCCCAGTCGGTCATGAGCACGAGGTCCATCCCACAGACGAAGGGCATCTCCAGGGCGTAGAGCATGCCCGTGACGTGGGTCACCGGCGAGGGCATGAAAATCGTGGTTTCGGACGAGAGCGCCAGGATGTCGATGGTGTTGTACTCCTCACACAGCAGCGTGTTGTGGGTGTGGAGGACGCCTTTCGGGTCCGACGTGGTCCCCGAGGTGTACAGCAGCGCGTGGACGTCGTTGGCGTCGACGGCCGGTTCGACGAACGCGTCGGGGTCCCCCCGGCGGAGGTCGGCGAAGGGCGTGGTCTCGACGCTCTCGTGGACGTCGCGGTCCTCGCCGCCGACCACGACGACGTGGTCCAGTTCGGGGCAGTCGCCGGCGAGGTCGCCGACCATCGACGGGAAGTCGAAACCGTCGTAGCTGTCGGGGACGACCATCAGGTCCGTGCCGGCGTTTTCGAGGATGTATCCGACCTCGCTCTCCCGGTAGATGGGGATTATCGGGTTACAGATGGCACCAACCCGTGTCGCCGCGAGGTGGAGGACGTTCGTCGTCGTCCAGTTGGGGAGCTGGTAGGAGACGACGTCGCCGGCACCGATGCCGAGTTCCTGGAGCCCGACGCTGACTCGCTTCACCGCGTCCCAGAGCTCCTTGAACGACATCGTTCGCCGGGGGCCGACGATGCGCTTCTCGGGGTGGGCCTCGAGCGTCGGCTCGGCCACGTCGATGAGCGTCTTCTCGCCCCACGCGCCGGTCTCGGTGTACTTCTCGACGTGCGATTCGTCCAGTCTCGGGAGCGTACCGGTGTCGAGCGTCATGGGAGCTTGCCGTAGATGATGTTCTTCTGAATCTCGCTGGTCCCTTCGACGATCTTCTGGACCCGCGAGTCGCGGTAGAACTTCTCGACTGGGTAATCCCGCGTGTAGCCGTTGCCCCCGTGGAGCTGGATGGCGTCGGAGCAGACCTCCTCGGTTATCTCGCTGGTGTAGTATTTCGCCATCGAGGCGAGTTTGGCGGGGTCGTTGCCGGCCATGTGGTTCTCGGCAGCCCGGTAGGTGATGGCGCGTGCGGTCTCGACCTTGGTGGCCATGTCCGCGAGCTTCCACTGGAGGCCCTGAAACTCGCCGATTTTCTGGCCGAACGCCTCACGGTCCTGCGTGTAGTCGTAGGCGTGATTGAACGCGCCCGCGGCGGCCCCGAGGGCGTTGGCGGCGACGATGATGCGGTTCTCGTTGAAGAACTCCATCAACTGGTAGAACCCCTCGTCCTCCTCGCCGACGAGATTTTCCGCTGGGACGCGACAGTCGTCGATGTTTATCTCCGCGGTCGGGCTCGCCCGGAGACCCATCTTCTCTATCTCGCGCTCGATGTTGAATCCCTCCGTGTCGGTGGGGACGATGAAGGCGCTCATGCCGCCGTGGCCCTTCTCGGGGCTGGTCTTGGCCATCACGACCATGAAATCCGCCACCGGACTGGTCGAGGCCCACGTCTTCGTCCCGTCGATGACGTACTCGTCGCCCTCCTTCTCGGCGGTGGTCCGCATCCCGGCCACGTCGGAGCCGGCGCCGGGTTCCGAGATGGAGGAGCCACAGGCGATTTCGCCTTCGAGCACCGGCCGGACGAACTCCTCTTTCTGCCAGTCGTCGCCAAATTCGAGTATCATTTCGGTGCCGAACTTCCCCGAGAGCACTGCGGTCCCGATGCCGGGGTCGGCGCGATTGAACTCCTCGTGGACCAGGACGGTCGACATGAAATCCATCCCCGAGCCCCCGTACTCCTCGGGGTAATGCGGCGCGAGGAAGTCGAGGTCCGCGGCCTCCCTGAATATCTCCCAGGGGAACTCGCCCTGCCCCGGCTCGTCGTAATCGCGGGCCCGGGGGACGATTTCCTCTTCGGCGAAGCGGCGGACTGCACTTCTGACCGCCTCGTGTTCGTCTCTGAGTAACATTGTCGTAGGGTGGTTTCCGCGCCCAACTATATATACTGTCTCCCCTGACGTCGAGGATTGGCCGCCGACGTCGTGCTACGAGCGCTGGTACTGGTGGGTCCGGACGTCGCCCCGTGGTCGGCCAGCGAGACGGCGACGCCCTCGCCCGACATCTGGAATTCGAGGAGCGCCTCGCTGCCGTCCTCGCCGAGCAACTGTGGCTGTATCCCGTCGTCATCAGCCAGTTCCACCACGCGCTGTGGGGAAGCGCCGCTGAGCCTGAACACTTCGAGGTAGTCACCGTCGGACTGGGGGACCAACCGTTCGAGCGTGAGTCGACACTCCACGGTCTGCGAGACCTCCACGAACGGATACGCCCCGCTGATGGCCTCGAACATGACCTCCGTCACTGTCCCGGACGTACGGGACGTATCCGGTCGCTGGGGCACCGACCGTATTATTTCTACAAATATTCTCCATGAACTAAAATACATGGTTGCCGGTAGCCGTTGCGCTGGGTGGGGGAC
>CAYYRO010000160.1:0-4076 GCA_964474075.1 uncultured Methylophaga sp. | reverse complement strand
GCCTCGGCCTCGATGTCGACGTCTATCTGGGATTCGAACTGCGAGAGGTCCTCGTCGGGGCCGGCGATGATGCCGATGGCGTCGCCGGGTTCGAGGGTGGTCCCGGCGGGCGCGATGATGCGCCGGAGGACGCCCGCCTCGCGGGCTTCGACGTCGGCGGTCGTCTTCTCGGATTCGACGACGGCGACGGCCTCCTCCGCCTCGGCCTCGCCGCCCTCCTCGACGTTCCACTCGACGACTGTCCCCTCCTCCATCGACATCCCGAGCTGTGGCATCCTGATAACGTAACCCATGCTACTGTGCTCTGTGCCGTCTCTGATAAAGGATACTCTTCCCCCATCGGCGCAAGCTACTCCTGTCGCGAGCGTGGGGTGGTACCATGGCGACCGACGACTGGCCCGACGAGCATGGGTCTGCGGCGACGTTCACGTTCGACCTCGACGCCGAGGAGGTCTGGCGCGTCATCCGCGAGGGGAACGGCGGCTTCGACACGCCACCGGTCGCGACGCGCGGCCGGTTCGGTCCTCGCACGGCGGTCCCGCGTATCCTCGACCTCTTCGAGCGCTACGACCGGCGGTGTACGTTCTTCGTCCCCGGCGTCGTCGCCGAGAACTACCCCGAGACGATACAGAAAATTCACGACGCCGGCCACGAACTCGGCCACCACGGCTACACCCACACCAACCCTGCGGCCGGGACCCGGGACGAGGAAGAGGCCGAACTCAAGCGCGCGATGGACGTCTTCGAGGACCTCGTGGGCGAGACGCCCACCGGCTATCGGAGTCCGGCGGGCGACCTCTCCGAACATACGCTCGACCTCCTCGCCGAGCTGGGGATCACCTACGAGTCGAGCTTCATCGACGACGACCTGCCCTACACCCACGACAATGGACTGGTCGAGATTCCGTTCAGCTGGACGCTCGACGACTGGCCCCACTTCGCCTTCCACATGCATCCCCCGCTCTCCTCACAGAGCGGCATCGCCGGCACTGGAGAGGTGTTCGATACCTGGACCCGCGAGTACGAGGGCCGGCGCGACCGGGGCCGCTGTTTCGTCCTCACGATGCATCCCCAGCTGGTGGGCAAGGCCGGGCGCATGGATGCGCTGGAGGCTCTCCTCGAAACCGCCGTCGAGGACGAGGAGACCTGGGTCACTTCCTGTGGGGCCATCGCCGACCACTGGCGAGGATAGAATTTATCCCCTCCCCCGCGGAGGAGCGCCCATGAGCAATGATACCATCGTCCTCGACATCGAGGGGGACATTGCGACCATCACCATCGACGACCCCGAGCGCTACAACCCGCTCACCCGTGACGCCTACGCGGCGTTGCTAGATGCACTGAAAACCGTCGAGGAGAGCGACGCGCGCGTACTCGTGATTCAGGGGGCCGGCGACGCGTTCTCCGCCGGCGGGGACGTCGAGGACATGAAGGACTCCCTCGAATCTCGTCCCCCCGCCGCCGAAGAGATCGACCACATCCGCGACCACGAACAGGAGGCCATCGCGCGCGTGGTCGAACTCTCGATACCCACTGTCGCGAAAGTCGACGGCCCGGCCACCGCCGACGGTGCCGCGCTGGCCATCGCCTGCGACGCGACGCTCGCGAGCGAGCACGCCAGACTCGGGTTCACCCACGCACGCTTCGGGCTGAGCATGGACGCGGGCGCCTCGTGGCTCCTCCCCAGACTCGTGGGCGAGAAGATGGCGCTCGAACTCGCCATGACCGGGCGCATGGTCGACGCCGAGGAGGCGGACGAACTCGGGCTGGTGAACCACGTCTATTCGGAAGGGGAGTTCGAGACCCGATGCGAGGAGTTCGTCGATGGACTCGCCGACGGGCCGCCGCTCGCGCTCCCGCACATCAAGCGACTCGTCAGGCGCGGCACCGACCGCCCCCTCGACGAGGCGCTCGACGAGGAGGCCAGCGTGCAGGCCGCGATGTTCGCCACCGAGGATTACGAGGAGGGCGTGCGGGCGTTCTTGGAGAAGCGCGACCCCGAATTCGAGGGTCGCTAGTGGAGCTTCAATCCTGAACGGCGGGTGAGAATCGAACGATTGCGCTCGGTTCTCACCAGCAATCGACGAGGGAAGGTGGACTAGTCGGCGCTAGCTTCCGATTCCAGCGGCTGGAGCTGGTCCGGGGCGAACCCCGAGCGCCGGACGCGACTCGGGTCGACGCGGGAGAGCAGTTCGCGTTCCTCCGCCGTGGGCGGGGCGGTCCGCTCGCGCCGGGCAAAGCGCACGTCCCAGCCGGTCCGCTCACGTATCTCCGCTTCCCTCACGCCGGGGTGGAGCGAGACCACCTGGAGTTCGCCGTCGATGCGCTCGAACTCACAGAGCGGCGTGACCGCGTAGGTGAGGTTGCCCGCCGCCGTCACGAAATCCACGTTTTCGGGGAGAGTCCGCGGCGAGTGTTCGGTCCGCCACGCGAACCCCTCGCCGAGCAGGGGGAGGAGCGACCCGGCGCCGCCCCCGCCGCCGAAGCGGACCTTCGGGGCGTCGTAGTCGCCCACGACGCTCCCGTTCATCCGGCCCGAGCGGTCTATCTGTGGGCTGCCGATGAACATCACGTCGAGTTCCCCACGCGCCGCGAGGTCGAACGCCTCGGGCGACCCGAAGATTCCGCCGGCGCCCTCCAGCAGGTGCTGGTCCTCCGTGGAGGTGGGCATCACGTCCGGATGGGCGTCGACCGCACCCGACGCCGAGAGCGGGGTGATGGTCTCGTCCTGCTCGCGGGCGACCCTGAGTGCCACGGTCGGCAGGGGCGAGGCGAACCCCTGGAAGACGGTTCCCTTTCCCCGGAGACGCCGTGCGAGCGCGACCGTCATCTGCTCGGCGATGGTCACCTCCGTCTCGGGGAGGGGGTCCTGTGTGCCCGTCTTCCCCTCCCGGTCGCCCGCAGTCGCGGTGTCCCACGCGATGGGCCCCGCGTCGATTCCCGTACGGTAGGCGGCCTCGTCCTCGCCGAGTTCGTCGGCGAGATACGAGTCGAACTCGCCCGCTCGCGCGCGCTGGAGGTGGTCGCGGAGGTGCGCGCGGTCGTACTCGTACTCGCCCGGGCAACTGCTCGGGTGCGCGCCGTAGGGCGCTTCGACCACGGCGTCGACCAGTATCTCGGGGACGTCTACGCTTTCGGGGGCGCCCTCGACGCGGTCGACGACGCGCTCGGCGGTGACGACGGTCGTCCGGGCCGCAGCGGCGACGAGGCGCTCGGTGAGGTCCGCGCCGGCGAAACGGGCGTTCCCCCGCCTGTCGGCCTCGACGGCGTGGAGGACGCCCACGTCCGGCCGGAGCGCGCGGACGGCGTAGGTCTGTTCGCCGGTGTAGGGGTCCTCGACGCGCTCGAAGGTGTCCGGGCGGTGTGCGGGGACGTCGCTGCCCTCCAGGCCCTCGACGGGGAGGGATTCGACGCCCTGCGTGCCCCCGCGGAGCGCGGTGGCGACGGTGTAGCAGGTCCCCTCCCGCGGCCGGATTTCACCCGCTTCGACGGCCTGGCGGAAGTTCGGTGCCAGGCCGAGCCACTCGAAGCCGACGTAGCCGAACTGGACGCTCTCGACCGCACCGGCGCCACAGAGCAAGTCGACGTCGGGCCCCTTCGCGAGACCGACGAGTTCGAGGTCGCTCCGCCCCGCCCGCACGAGTTCGCGGGCGAAGGCCATGGGCGCGCGGTGGAGCGTCTTCCCCGCGAACGCCACGCTGGCCCCGTCGTCGACCAGCCCCGCGGCGTTCGCGAGCGAGATCTCCCTGTCAGTCATACCCAATGAGGAAGGGCGCGTGACCTTAGGGGTTGCGTCCCGGATTCATCGTAACTGCTGTACGTCATTACGGCATCGACCGCCCGCAGTCGGGCGGTCGTGCCGGTAACCAGCTACAGTAATCAGTATCAGAGGTTCGAAGCGCTGTCGCCCCCGTCGATGGGGATGGCGGCACCGTTGATGAAGCCCGACTGTGGCGAGCAGAGGAACGCGACGGTGTTCCCGAGTTCCATCGGGTCGCCGACGCGCCCGAGGGGGTTGGACTCGCCCCACGCGGCGAGGCCGTCCTCGTAGGAGTCGTACTCGCCGCGCTCGACGG
>CAYYRO010000159.1:0-4203 GCA_964474075.1 uncultured Methylophaga sp. | reverse complement strand
GGATGAAGTTGCGCCGCCGGAAGTCGACGGGGTCCTCCCCGCGCTCGCGGGCCGCCTTGTCCATCAGCCGTTCGATGTGGTAGATGGCCTCCGGGCGCCCCGCCCCCCGGTAGGCGGAGACGGGCGCGGTGTTCGTGTAGACGCCCGTCACTTCGAGGTGGAGCGCCGGGAAGTCGTACTGGCCGGTGACCATCCGGCCATAGGAGAGCGTGGGGACGAGCCACCCGCCGCGGGTGAGGTAGCCGCCGACGTTGGCGTCGGTCCGCATCCGGAGCCCGAGGACGTTCCCCTCCGAATCGAGGGCGAGTTCGCTCTTCGTGGTGTGGTCGCGGGCGTGGACGGCCGAGGCGCATTCGCCGGTGCGAGTCGACTGCCACTTCACCGGCCGCCCGAGTTGCATCGACGCCCACGCCGACAGCGCATACCCCGAGTAGGGCTGGAGTTTCGCGCCGAACGCCCCGCCGACCTCGGGGGTGCGAACCCGCACCTTCGCCGGCGAGATGCCGAGCGACGTCGCCATCCGCTGCTGGACGGCGTGGGGGTTCTGGTTGGAGACCTCCACCTTCAGCCGGTCGGCGTTCGGTCTGTAGGAGGCGACGATACCACGTGGCTCGATGGGCGTCGGGAGCACGCGGTTGTTCCGGAGTTCGAGTTCGACCACCTCGTCGGCCTCCGCGAAGGCCTCCTCGGTCGCCTCCTCGTCACCGTTCTCCCAGGTGAACGCGACGTTCCCGGGCGCCACGTCGTCGTGGAGTTGCGGGGCGTCCTCATCGAGTGCGCTCTCGGTGTCGGTGACGGTGTCGAGGCGCTCGTAGGAGACCTCGATGTCGTCGACGGCGTCGCGGGCGGTGTAGCGGTCCGTGGCTACGACGGCCGCGATGGGGTCGCCCTGGTAGCGCGTCCGCCCGCCTTCGCCGACGAGCATCGGGTGGCGGGGGGCGTCGACCCCCGGGCCGCCACCGGGCGGGAGGTCGCCGGGTACGCCCGACGCTTCCACGTCGGCGGCGGTGTAGACGTCGACGACGCCGTCGCGGGCCTCGGCGGCACTGACGTCTATCTCCTCGACGCGCGCGTGGCCGTACTGGCTGCGGAGCAACGCCAGATGCACCATCCCGCGGCGCTGGATGTCGTCGGCGTACTCGCCCTCGCCCGTGATGAGCGCGGCGTCCTCGCGTCGTTCGATGGCGGAGCCGAGCACCTCCTCGGAGTCGACCTCCTCGGGGTCCGTCGTCTCAATCGCCATGGTGACCTCCCCAGCCCTCTCGGTTCACGGTGCGTGCACTCATATCCGTGGTCATTGCTGGCATGGGGCGAAAAGGTTGCGCCTCCGGCGAAACGGGCGGAGCCGACACCTAGTTTAATTGGACGGGGTGCGTAGCCAGGGGCCATGGCAGAAAGTCCCACACAAACCCACCTCTACTGGGCGACCGGTTGCACGAGTTGCCTCCGGGCGAAGAGTTTCTGGAGCGCAACGACGTCCCCTTCGTCTCGCACAACGTCGTCGAGGACAGGAGCCTTCTGGACGAGATGGAAGCACGGGGGATGCCCCGCCAGGTCCCCATCGTGAAGCGCGGTGAGGAGTGGGCCGACGCACAGGCGCTCGACGCGGTCGCGCGCATCGCGGGCGTCGAACACGAGGCGGACCCCCTCCCCGTCGAGGAACTGCACCGCCGGCTCGATATCGTTCTCGACGCCGCCCAGCGCTACGCCGAACTCGTCCCCGAGGGCGAACTCTCGACGGACATTCCCGACCGGCCACGGAGCATCGGCGAGATCATCTACCACCTGTTCAGCATCCCCGAATCCTTCCTCGACCACGAGGCCGGGACGCCCCTGCGGAGCTACAAGCCGGAACTCGAATGGACCAACCGGTCGCCGGAGGTCCTGACGACGTACGGGGAACACGTCCAGGTGCGCCTGCGCGACTACTTCGAGGGACCCGGGGAGGAGCGCGACTGGACGGAGACGGCGGACGTCTACTACGGCGACCCGAGCGTCCACGAGTTCTTCGAGCGCACCACCTGGCACGCCGGACAGCACGCACGCCAGCTGGAGTGGGTGCTCACGGAGAAATACGGAATCGACGTCGACCCCATCGACCCCGAAATCTGGGAGGGACTACCCATGCCCGAGAAGGTGTGGGACGCCCGCTAAACTGCACCGACGGTGACGAAGAAGGGGACCACCTCGCGCCGGCGGTAGTCGCCGGCCTGCATCTGGCGGGCGGCCTCCCGCCCCATCTCGCGCCACTGCTCGCGGAGCGCGTCGAACTCCTCGGGCGTCGTCTCCTGGAGGATGGTCGCCCGGTCGCTCTCGATGCTCGCGCCGCTTGCCTTGCGGCTCACCGCCTCCACCTCGTGGGGGTCGTAGGGCGGCGCGACCACCCGCTCGTGGTCGTACTCCCGTACCTCGATGTCGGCGAGCCCGACCTCCTCGAACAGCTCCCGAGCGGCGCCCAGCGCGGCGTTTGTCTCCACCCCTGCGAGGTAGAACTCGCGCGCGCGGCGGGCCAGCGGCGGTTCGGCCTCGACGCTCGACCCCACCGCCACGGCGCTGTTGTCGGGTTCGATGACCGCCACCCGGCCTCGCGAGACGCGGGCGAACTCCCGGACGGCCCGCTCCGGGTCGGGGAGATTCACCAGCAACGCCTGACAGACCACGAGGTCGAACGTGTCGTCGGCGAAGGGGAGGCGAACGGCGTCACCCAGCACCCGCTCGTCGGCGTCGACCCCCGAGAGGAGGCCGGAGTCGGCGTCGAGCGCGACCACCTCCCCGTTGGATTCCTCGCGGAGTACCTGCGTCAGCGCCCCGGTGCCACACCCCACGTCGAGGACGCGCTCGCAGTCGGGAAGCCGGAGGGGGGCCAGCGCCTCGCGGTCCTCCCACATCCCGCGGCGCGTCTCCCGGAGGTAGTCGACGGAGAACTCTCGCACTGGGTGTGAGAAGGGGCGTGGGGGCCTAAACGGTCACGGAAAGCGAGGTGCTCGCGGCAAAGCCGTGAGCACCTCGGAATGGCGAGCGGTGAACGAAGTGAGCCGCGAGCATCGCGACTCACGAGCGGTGGCGACCCACAAGAATCGCGAGCACCAGCGCGACCGCGCCGGCGAGCACGCCGAGCCCCGGGCCGGCACCACTGGTGGTGTGGGTCCCCGTGGCCGACCCCGCATTCCCGCCGGGGAGCACCGTCGTGGTCGGGCCGCTCGCGAGAGTGACGGACGCGCTGTCGGTCGTCTCGACGAAGTGCGTCTCGCTGTACCCGTCGAAGGTCACCGCGTACCGGTCCTGCGAGGCGTTCTCGGGAACGCGCACCGTCAGCGCGAACGAGACGGTGACGTTCGCTGGGATGGACTCCCAGGTGAACCGCTTCGCGTCGGCGTCGAACGACGGTGAATTCTTCGTGATACCAGGAGTCACCGCGACGCCGTCGGGCACCGTGAACGCCACCGAGACGTTCCGGGCGGGGTCGTCGTCGGAGTTGTGCACCCGCACGTCGAGGGTCGTCTCGTTGCCGGCCGCGATGGTGGCGTCCCCACCCTCCACCGTCACCACCGCGTCGCGCTCGACGGTCAGGTCGCGGGTCGCGTCAGTCGAGACGGAGACGTTCCTGACCGGCGTCGAGAGTCGCTCGCGCGTGACCGCGACCACGTCGTAGCGACCCGGCGGCACCGACACCGCATAGCGTCCCTCGCCGTCGATTTTGGCTGTCCGGACCCCCTCGATGTCCGATTGTGCCATCTTCAGGAACGTCTCGTGGACCGACCGGTCGCGCGTCAGTTCCGCGAAGGTCCCATCCGACGCGTTCTGGACGAGCACGTATCCACCCGAGACGGAGGTGGCCGCGTCGGTGGTGACGGTTCCTGAGAGGGTCGGCTGGGTGGCTGCCAGCGCACCCACGGGTATCGTCGCGAGCACACAGACGAGCGCGACGAGAAGAGCGACACGGCGCATACCGGCACCACGCCCGTGGAAGATAAGTGCTTCCGGGAGGGTCAAACGGGGATTGGGGTCTCGCAGTACGACGACGCTACTCCCGCAGTTCCTGCACCCGCTCGATGTTCCACGCGAAGCCCTTGCCGTTCTCGGTGGGCGTTTCGAGCACGAAGGGAACGTCGCGCCACCCCTCGTGGTTGCCGACGGCGCGCATTCCGTCCTCGCCGATTTCGCCCTCGCCGATGTGGGCGTGTTCGTCCTTGTTCGTCCCGC
>CAYYRO010000158.1:0-4275 GCA_964474075.1 uncultured Methylophaga sp. | reverse complement strand
AGAAATTTGCCAATGATGCCAATCAGCGCAGCCATGTGTTTTATCGCTGGTTTAACGAATTACCGGTAATCGTATTAATCGCCATCATCATTTTAGCGGTGGTCAAACCGTTTTAAACAAAAAAGCCCCGCAATGCGGGGCTTTTTTTGAACAAGACCAGTCGATCTAATCGATATATTCAAACACCTTAACGACTTTTTGCACGCCAGCAGTACCCCGTACGACATTGACCACTTTGTCGGCCTCAGCACGACGAATTTTACCCATCAGATAAACAATACCGCGTTCGGTGACGATTTTGGTATGCAGACCTTTTACATCCTTATCGGCCAATAATTTAGATTTAACTTTAGAGGTGATCCAGGTATCACTGGTACGCGATGGCACGGCACTTGGTGCCAAAATAGCCAGTTCGTTGTAGACCTTGCGCACCCGTGGAATATCTTTAATCAGGTCTGTGACTTCCTGTTTTAAAGCTTCGCTGGGCGTTTCACCGGTAACCAGCACTACACCATTAAAGCTGGTGACATTTATATGACTTTGGTCATAGATTTTTTTGTTCTGGTAAATAGCTGAACTGGCTTTAAACTCGATACCTTGATCATCAATCATGGCACCAGTTGTGCGGCGATCATTGTTGACCGCAGCGCCAGTGGCGGCGCCACCAACGACGACTGCCGGACAGCCTTGTAGTAAACATAAACTGAGCAGAAAACTAATCAGATAAAAACGACGCATGGCAATAACCTCAAGAGGAAATAACAAGCAACAGTTTACAGACTGCCGCACTCAACTTAGCTGAAAAGCATCACGGATCCAGTCACTGACTTGATGGTTTTGACTGTTTCCTGCCGGGCCGATTCGCACGGCAACCACATCAAACCGGCAGTTTTGCTGTGACCGGTTTTGCTGCAGATACTGTTGAGCGGTGGCAATGATACGCGATTGTTTATCAGCGGTGATACTTTCTAATGCGCTCCCAAAACGGTCACTGCGCCGGGCACGCACTTCAACAAAAACCAGTGTGTCAGCATCATACATAATCAGATCGATTTCACCACGGCGACAGGAATAATTCTGGGTGATAAGTTGCAAGCCGTGTTGCTGCAAATAATCGCAGGCGATTTGTTCAGCTTGCTGACCGTTATTTCGGCTCATCGACCTGTAGATAAGGGGGTTATCAAACCGTCTTTAAATATACCCTGCGGCATCAACCGCTGGATATGATCGTCCTCGTTAATTTGTAAACTACCCGTAACACCCTCGTAGCGGGTGTCGCTTGAACGGCTCATTTCAACCAGTTGATCAATCAATCGATAAGCATCAACACCCATAGCTGCAAGTCTTAAATAAGTCCCTTTGTCGCCGCGGACTTGATCCAGCAAGCCCTGGTAAGCCGGGTCGTCGGAAGCTTCAATCATCCACGGAATATCGCTGATGATAGTACCATTCAAATCAATATCATATCGGGCATTGGCTTCACCGTCATAAGCATGTGAGGTACTGATAACCGGTAAATTACCGGAGCGATGAAAACGAAATTGTGGAACCAGTTGACGGGCTTTTAACGGCTTGGCAACCATAAAGATAAAGTCCACATCCTGACGCCGCCGTGGTTCATGGCTTAATGTACGGCCCAATGTGCTTTGCAGCGCTTTGGCACGTTGATCACTGGCATTGAGACCAAACAACGGTACGATAACTTCACTGAAATCACTGGCGGATTCGCGGTAACTGTTGCTTCGTACGACCACGCCGCCCTCGTCACGCCAGGCAGCTTCAAAGGCTTCGGTTACCCGTTCGCCCCACTCACTGCGGGGACCAAATACCAGTGCCCGGCGATAACCCTGTTCAGCAGCGAATTTTGCTGCTGTGCGGGCTTCGTCTTCTGGGGCAAGACCAAATTGAAAGAAATTATGATGCTGATGCGGATCAGTAATGCGATTTAATGCAATGACTGGTATAGGCAAGCTATCGATACGCGCCAATTGTTCAACGGACGGTTTGTCCAAAGGACCAATAACAATACTGGCACCTGCTTCAACTGCTTGTTGATAAGCTGCAGCAGCATTATTCTGCACATCATAGAATTTCAGTTGACGGTTGCTACCGCTCAGGAAATGAGCGGCAATAATCCCTTGCTTAACAGCTTCGGCGACGCCGGCAATCGGACCAGATTCTGGCAACAATACGGCGATATTATTGACATCACCTGACAGCTGTAAAGTAGGTTTAATCGTTTTGCGCAGGGTTTCAATATCGGCTGGATGATTCGGGTAACTACGTTGCCAATCTTCCAATGCAACCGCCATCGCCTCGGGATTATTTTCATAGGCTTTCATGGCATAAGCCAGTGCAAACCAGCCGCTGTCTTCGGCAGGTGGCTGACCAGGATTAAATAAATCCAGTTGCTGGGCATCCAGCATCATTAAAGTCTGCCAGAGTTCTTGGCGATTGCTGGTTTGATCAGTGCCGCTTAAAAATGGGTCTAATTCAATATGTGCCAACGCTTTATCAAGCATATTGTCACTGAGCGCATAGGCATCAATGCGAAGTAACAAAGCCTGCACTCGCTGCTCATCGCTGGCAGTTGTTTTATCAATACTATCCAATGCTATTAATGCGGCGGCAGGATTTAACTGAATATTGGCAATATCAGCGCGCAGCAGTGCAGCATCAACCTGTTCAGCCTCACTTAAACGTTGACGATCAAGCTGCGTTAACACTTCTACGGCTTTGGGATAATCTGCCAATTTGTTTAAAACAGTTGCTGCGCGATAATAATAGGCGGCTTGCAATGCGCCTTCACTGTCAGCAGCTTTGGCTAAGTAATCATCAGCAGCGACTTGTAAATCACCAGCCGTTTCGGCCTCGGAGATCAGACTTTCAACTGTGACAGTACTTTGCTTGCGATCAATTGCCATCGGTTGACAGGCTGCCAGTGTCATCACCAGCAGTACCAACAAAAAGGCTGAAATTCGTTGCATCATGGCCTGCATCACGTCAGTGGATTAAGGGCATCATATTACCTGTTCGCGTATATTACGACCAGAACCGTTTCTCACTTCAGGAATTCATTGTGGCTGTATCCGAAACCGGCTGTTTATATATTGTTGCAACGCCGATTGGCAATCTGGGCGACATCAGCTTACGGGCAATAGAAACGCTTAAAAGCGTCGATTTAATTGCTGCCGAAGACACCCGGCATAGCAAGTATCTGCTGGATCAACAGCAAATCGCGACGCCGACCATTTCTCTGCATGAACATAATGAACAGCAGCGCAGCCAGTTATTATTGGAAAAATTACAGCAAGGTGAGTCAATTGCATTGATTTCAGATGCTGGTACGCCGCTGATCAGCGATCCCGGTTATCGCCTGGTAACGTTAGTGCGCGGTGCCGGCATCAAAGTCATACCTATTCCGGGAAGTAGTGCGTTGATTGCCGCGATATCAGCATCAGGTCTGCCGTCGGATCGTTTTGCGTTTGAAGGATTTTTACCGCCTAAAGCCGGTGCCCGGCAGCAACGATTAACATTACTGGCTGCGGAGCCCCGCACGCTGATTTTTTATGAAAGCCCCAAGCGTATCTTCAGCACATTAAATGATATGCAAGAGATTTTTGGCGATGAGCGCCAAGCCTGTTTAGCGCGCGAACTCACTAAGATCCATGAAACCATTGAAACCCGGCCTTTGCATGAGTTAGCGCAATGGGTTGCAGAAGATGCTAACCAGCAAAAGGGCGAAATTGTTTTATTAGTGGCTGGTGCCGCCGAAGCTGTATCAGCCGATGAGCAGGCCATGCAGCGCTTATTAAGCTTGCTGCTGCCGGAAATGCCGGTGAAAAAAGCAGCCGCTATTACCGCTGAGTGGTTATCGGTCAGCAAAAATGCTGCTTATCAGCTGGCGTTGAAACTTCAGCAGAAATAAACTGCTTTGCGTAAAATAGCGCGTTGAGATGGCCAGGCAATCGCACTGAAATTTATTTTGGTGAGGAAAGTCCGGGCTCCATAGGGCGAGGTGCCAGGTAACGCCTGGGGGACGCGAGTCCACGGCAAGTGCAACAGAAAGGATACCGCCCGACTCTCGAGTCGGGTAAGGGTGAAATGGTGCGGTAAGAGCGCACCGCGCGGCTGGTAACAGCAACGGCAAGGTAAACCCCACCTGGAGCAAGACCAAATAGGGGAACACGTGCTTTTAGCATGACATGCGGCCCGCATGGTTCCCGGGTAGGTTGCTTGAGGCAGATGGCGACATCTGTCCCAGATGAATGATTG
>CAYYRO010000157.1:0-4329 GCA_964474075.1 uncultured Methylophaga sp. | reverse complement strand
CCATTATCGGCCGCCAACAACGCGATTATGTTTGGATCATGGCACGCACGCCGAACATTCCGGAAAAAGATTACAACGAGCTGCTGCAACTGCTGGAAACAGAAGGGTATGACATCAGTAAAATTCAAAAAGTACCGCAGCAATGGCCGGAAGAATAAATATTAAATGAAAACCCAGCTTGATGATAAAACTGTCGACGAACTTGCCCTAAGAATGATTGATACCGCAAGTCCTAACGATATTGATGCTTTAAATACCCTGCTTAACCAATGTGCCAGCACTATGGCTTCTCAAGGCATGCAGCATTGGTTGGGTGTTTACGATAAACAGTCGGTAACGGCTAACGTGCAGGAAAAAACGGTTTATACGTTGCGTGATAAACAGCGCATTGTTGGCTGTGTGGCATTAGCTTCTGCGCCAGCCGGTTATTATAAAGATTGCTGGCCGTTGGCACCTAGAGCCGACTTTTATCTAACCATGCTGGCCGTGTCGCCGGACTACCAACAGCAGGGATTAGGCAAATTAATGGTGCAATATTGTCAGCAGCAGATACCGACAGGCAAGACTTTGCAACTTGACGCTGTGGCGCATTACCCGGCTTTATTGGATTTTTACCGCCAGCTGGGTTTTCTGCAAATTGCTGACGGTATCGGTCTTGGCGATAAACGTTATTTATTTAGCTGGTCAGCCAAGTAACGTCGTTAACATCATAATGACAAAAAAACCGCCCATCAGGCCGATGGTCGCTGTGGTTTGATGGCCATTTCGGTGGGTTTCGGGAATAACCTCATGCGACACCACAAAAATCATCGCCCCGGCCGCAATACCTAAACCCAGTGGATAAGAAACTGGCAGACCGCTGGACAGAAAGATACCCAACACCGCGCCGACTGGCTCTACTAAACCAGTCAAAGCAGCGATCATCACCGCTTTGCCCACCGGCATATTAATTCGTTTTAGCGCCAACACCACGGCAAGGCCTTCAGGAATATTCTGAATCGCAATAGCGGCTGTCAGCGGAATACCGACTGATAAATTGCCATTGGTATACCCCACCCCAATCGCCATGCCTTCCGGAAAATTATGTAAAGCAATGGCCAGTACAAATAAACTGACCCGGCCGACTTGCTGATGACCGGCCCCATAGGGACCACTGTGGGCATGTTCATGCGGCAAATAATAATCAAGCCCCAACATTAGCAATACGCCGCCAATCATGCCGAAAATTACAACCAGCGCGCCGCCGGCAGCACTGCCCGCTATCAATGTACCGGATTCAATGCCGGGCAAAATTAATGAAAAGAAGCTGGCCGCCAGCATCATGCCGGCAGCCATGCCCAACATAGTGTCTTCAATTTTGATCGGAAGATTTTTAATGAACAAACCAGGGGCAGCCCCTAAAGCGGTTGACGCCGCCCCGACGGCACCGCCAATCAGCGCCCATTGCAAAAACAGTGGCTCTACACGGTTAAAAGCTGTCAGTATATTAGCAAGCAGCATAAACAGCATGGCGCCGATAACGGTGGCCAAAGATAGCGTTATCCACGGCCGGTTTTGCATTTGTGCTCGCCAGCTATTGAGCAGATTAGTGGCTGATTGTTTCACTGCATCTTGCTGCATGCGTTTCTCCGTATTAAGGTTGCTGCTTGGACGCCAACCATCTGTTTTGGTTGCCGAGTCAACAAACAGCTATTTTAGCGTTTGGAAACTTATGCTTTTTTAATATTTCCAAATGTACGCAGATTATGCGAGGCATGAAATTATGCAGGCATTACAAGAACATTGGATTAATTGTCCCTACTGCGGCGAGGCCATCAGTGTGCTGATTGATTGCAGCATAGCCGAACAAGATTATATCGAAGACTGCCAGGTTTGTTGCCGGCCAATTGAGTTCCAGGTTTATGCTGAAGCCGATGGTAATGTGACAGTGAATGTTTTTAATGAGAATGAATAGTACTTTTAAGGAAGAATATCCTGTTGTTAACGGGATAGTTTGCTCATTCATGGTTCATTAGATAAGTTTTAAATAAGTATCCTGATGCCAACGACGGACAAGATATTGATAACCAAGCATTTCAGCGCTTTCGGTGCTTTGCTGTGTTTAAATCTTTTTTTGCCACAAGCCTATGCTTCACTGGACTTATTGGCAGGGGTTGAGGCGGGTATTGAAACGGATACCGCCATGACCAATCCAGATCTGGAATTGACTCAGCAAATTCTTTCCAGCCAAAAAGCGGAAACCAGTCATGCCTGGCAAAACCCCAATACCGGCATTGCCTATCAGATTGATATTAAACGCAGTTACACCTACGGAAGTTATCCCTGCCTTGCTTATAATCTGACGATTATTAAGGACGAGGATCAGGAAATTAAATCGCTGGATGCCTGCCAGCACCGCAGTGGCAAATGGATTTCCGTGTCGCCCAATGTCATGGCATTTTGATTATCTGGGTGCATCAGCAATAAACACTGCCCGCCGAGGTCCAGGATAACCCTCGATAGTTTTACTGTGATCCTGCGGATCCAGAAAATCCGCCAGTGATTCAAAGGTCATCCATTCCGTAGCCCGCTGCTCTTCTACCGTCGTATTTGCTACGTTCACACAACGCACATTTTTATAGCCACATTTTCGCAGCCACAGTTCCATAGTCGGCACAGATGGAATAAACCAGACATTATTCATCTTGGCGTAGCGCTGCTCTGGCATCAGCGTTTTGCCCAATTCGCCATCAATCACCAGTGTTTCCAGTACCAATTCACCACCGGGTTTCAAACATTGTCGGCATTCCATTAAATGCGTTAACGGCGAGCGGCGGTGATACAACACCCCCATCGAAAACACCGTATCAAACAGTTGCAAATTGGCCGGCATATGTTCAATACCGATGGGTAAAACAAAATGCTGCTGGCTTTGAACAAATTGCTGGATAAGCTGATACTGCATGGCAAAGACCCAGGTCGGGTCAATACCCATGACCATTCTGGCGCCCTCGCCAACCATCCGCCAGCCGTGATAACCATTGCCCCCGCCGACATCCAATACCACTCTGTTTTCTAAAGATGAGATATGTGGCAGTACCCGATCCCATTTCCAGTCAGAGTGCCACTCGGTATCGATATGAATACCGAATAAGTCATAAGGTCCCTTGCGCCAGGGATGAAACTGTTTGAGCAGTTCTGTCAGTGTTGCCGGCGAAAAATTCTGCAAATCAGCCTCAGTGCCGATTTTCACTTTATCGCGCAGTTCAGTAACTGAAGGAGTTATCGCTGGTAAATCCGCCAGAGCCTTCTGCCACATCGGCATTTTGCCATGCCGCTCGGGGTGCAGTTTGTCCGCCACCTGCTGCTGTAATTGCTGGCGCCACTCGCTTTGACCGACGCTATCAAGCCAGTCGTAAAATTGTTGATAAACCATTATTTGATTGCGATAAAAGAAGCGAAATTAAAACACTGAAACCATTGCTCAATCTGCGAAAAACCGGCAGCCTTAAATCGTTGATGATGTGCCCCGGCCGTTTCCGGGATCATTACTTTTTCCAGGGCATTTCGTTTTTGGCTGATTTCCAGATCGCTGTAGCCGTTAGCGCGTTTAAAATCCAGATGCAGTTCTTGCTGTAACTGTTGACCGCTGTCATCCGCAAAGGCCAGTTTTTCGGAAATAATCAGTACACCGCCGGGGTTTAAGCCCTTGTAAATTTTCTCGATCAACGCATCACGCTTATCCGGTGCGATAAATTGCAGGGTGAAGTTCATCACCACTACCGAAGCATTTTTGATAGCACTGTCTTTGATATCTTCATGGCGCAAATCGACCGGTACCCGGTTATTATCTGCGGCCATAATCCGCTCGGCACGTTCAATCATCGCCGCTGAATTATCAATGGCAATAATGCGGCAATTGGCGGCTTTAACACGCTGGCGCATCGACAAGGTCACCGCGCCAAGCGAGCAACCCAGGTCAAAACAATCGCTGCCATCCTTGGCATAGTGGCCGGCGATAATACCGATATTGGCAATTAGTGTGCCGTACCCCGGTACCGAACGCTGAATCATATCGGGGAATACATCGGCGACCCGCTCATCAAAACGAAAATCGACCATTTTTTCCAGCGGTGACGCGTAGATGTTATCGGCTTTATCGACCACTATTGCTCACCTTTCTTTTTGGCGACATTATTTCGCAAATACACTGGTAGCGCCTGATCTGCTGGTATCTGTACGCCCTCAGCCAACAATCCTTGAGCCAAAGGCAACATGGCTTCAGCACTGGGATATATCTCGCTATCCATGCCCTGTAATTGCTCAGCAAAATTATCGCTGAGTATCTCT
>CAYYRO010000156.1:0-4429 GCA_964474075.1 uncultured Methylophaga sp. | reverse complement strand
GGGACAGTGCGGACATCGGCAGACCTCCTTTCTCGTTGAAAGGAGGATGCGTTCTTATTCGTCGCGTGCGCTCGGGAAGTCGGGGCGGCGCTCCTCGATGAAGGCGTCGACGGCTTCCTCGTGGTCGGGGTGTTGCTGGGAGACGGCTTCCAGCGAGATGCCGCGCTGGAGCGCGAGGTCGTTGCCGAGTTCGATCCAGGAGTTGAGGGCTTTCTTCGTGTACCGGATGGCGGTCTGGGGGCCGGTCGCGAGTTTCTCGACCAGTTCGTCGACCTTCGCGTCGAGTTCGTCGTCGGGGACCGCGTAGTTGGCGAGTCCCATCTCCTCGGCCTCCTCGCCGGAGACGAGGTCGCCGGTCATCAGCATCTCCTTGGCGGTGTGCATGCTCGTCAGCAGCGGCCAGATGATGGCGCCGCCGTCGCCGGCGACCAGCCCCACCTTGACGTGGGGGTCGCCGATGCGCGCGTCCTCGGCCATCACCGTCATGTCCGCAAAGAGCGCGAGCGTCGCACCGAGGCCGGTGGCGTCGCCGTTGACCTTCGCGATGAGGGGCTTCTCGAGGCTCGTGATGTCCTTGATGATGGATTCGCCCTCGCGCATCGTCTCCTGGAAGGCCTCGGGGTTCTCGATGCCGTCTTTCATCCAGCCGATGTCGCCGCCGGCGGAGAACGCCTTCCCGTTCCCCGTGAGGACGACCACGCGCGCGTCCGAATCGTAGGCGTCGCGGAAGACGTGGGAGAGCTCCTCGTGGAGGTCCGCGTTGACGGCGTTGAGTCTGTCCGGGCGGTCCATCGCGATCTCGAGGACGTCGCCGTCCTCGGTGACGTCCAGGTTTTCGTAGTCGTGCATGACGCCAGTGACGACGTACCTCCGGGGTATAAAACCGCATCCTCGGTCGTCGTCGGGGCGAAAACCCTAACCTCGCGAGCGTTCCAGGGGTGGTCATGAGCCTCATGCCCACCGTCGGGGAGACGCTCGCGCGCACCGCGCGCAAGTACCCCGGCCGCGAGGCGGTCGTCTACCCCCGAAAGGACGTCCGCTACACTTACCGGGAGTTCGACGACCGCGTCACCCGCTTTGCGAACGCGCTCCGCGACCGCGGCGTCGAGAAAGGCGACCGGGTCTCCGTCTTGCTCCACAACTCCGCGGAACTGGCGGTCGCCGTCTACGCCATCGCGCGCGCCGGCGCGGTGTTCAACCCCATCAACTACCGCCTCGCGCCCGCCGAGGTGGCCTACATCGTGAACGACTCCGGTTCCGAGACGCTCGTCTTCGAGGAGGCGACCCGCGACATCGTCGCGGACGCCCGCGAGGAGTTCGACGTCCTCGACGACTACCTCTACGTCGACGACGACGAGCGCCCGGTCCCCGACTACGCGGAGGGATTTCATCGTGCCATCGAGTCGGCCGACACTGCCGACCCCGGTGTCCCGCTCGAACCCGAGGACCAGTACGCCATCATGTACACCTCCGGGACCACTGGTCGACCGAAGGGCGTCGTCCACTCCCACGAGAACGCCACCTACCACAACCTCCTCTACGCCGGCCGCGTCGGCTTCGACTTCACCGACGTCGGCATCTCCGCGATGCCCCTCTACCACAACGCCGAACTCTGCTGTGGGCTCTTCCCGCGCATCAATCTGGGCGCCAAGACGGTCATCCTCCACGACTTCGACCCAGAGGAGACGCTCCGACAGGTCGACGCGGAGGACGCGACCCACCTCTTCGTCGCCTCGCGGACGTGGTCGGCGCTGCTCGACGCCGCCGAGGACATGGAGTTCTCCGGCGACTCGCTCGAACTCGGCATCTACGGCGCCGCGCCCATGCCCCCCTCCCTGCTCGAAGAGTGCATCGAGACGTTCACCGAGGATTACGCGACTGCCTACGGGATGACCGAGATGGGCCCTTGCGCGACGTTCATCCTCCCCTTCGAGGTCCGCGAGCAACTGGGAAGCGTCGGCAAAGCCGCCCCGAACCACGAGGTGCGCATCGTCGAACCCACGGAGAACGAGGACCCCGACGCCCCCGTCACCCCCGAGGACACGCTCGAACGGGGTGACACCGGCGAGATAATCCTGCAGGGGCCCCCGATGATGGAGGAGTACTGGAACCGCCCGGAGAAGACCGCCGACTCCATCAGGGACGGCTGGTTCTTCACCGGCGACGCGGGCTACTTCAACGAGGACGGCTACCTCTTTCTCGTCGACCGCATCGACGACATGATAATCTCCGGCGGCGAGAACATCTACCCCACGGAGGTCGAGAACGTCCTCTACCAGCACTCTGCGGTGAGCGCGGTGGCTATCGTCGGCGAGGAGGACGAGGAGTGGGGCGACGTCGTCGTCGCTTACGTCGTCACGGCCGACGGCGAGAGCGTCACCGCCGACGAACTCGACGAGTTCTGCCGCGAATCGAGCGAACTCGCCGACTTCAAGCGCCCGCGCCGCTACGAGTTCATCGACGAACTCCCCCGCAACCCCAGCGGGAAGATCCAGAAGTTCAAACTCCGGGAGTAGTACTCTCTCTCTCGTCGTAGTTCCTGGCGATGGCCTCTATCCAGCCGAATTTGAGCACCATGGAGATGGCGTAGGCCACCGTCGCTCTGGTGGCGTCGCGCCGGTAGGCCGCGTACACCGCGTACGCGAACGTGGGGACGTTGAGCGTGTTGAGCACGTTCGGCCAGCCGAAGCCGAATATCCCGTTCTCGTCTTCGAGCCACCTGCGCTCCGCGCGCACCCCTCGCGTCATCCAGCTCTCGGTCTCCTCGTCCGGCCGCGCGAACAGCACCGGATTCAGTATCGCGGCGAGCACGGCCACCCCAACGAGGTACGGGCTACGGCGGGAGACCCCCAGCAGGAGCAGCGGGCCGACGAGCGTCCGCGACCAGCCGCTCTTCGGGTTCGAGTGGCGTCCCCAGAACGTCTCCTGGAGTCGCTCGTGAAGCGACGCGCCGGCGACTTCGGGCATGTCCACACGTTGGGTGGCGCCCCCCAAAGCGTATGCGGTCAGTCGGGCCGCATCCCCTTGTCCACCTCGTTCATGTATTCGAGGGCCGCCTCGAATCCCTCCTCTGCGGCGATTCTGTAGTACTTCTTCCCGTGTTCGGTGTGATGTCCCAAGGAATCGAACATCTCGGAGAACTTGAACATCGGCTTGGCGCCCTGCATCTCGGCGACGCCGTTGACGACGTGTTTGAGGATGCGGACGTTGTTGCCCGGCATCTTGCGTATCTCCGCGACCTCCGCGGCGACCTCGTCCATCAGGTCGTCCTCGGGGACGACGCGGTTGACCATCCCCATGTCGGCGGCGCGCTCGGCGTCCACCGTCTTCCCCGACAGCAGGAGTTCCTTCGCCTCGTGGAGGTTCATCACGAACGGGTAGATGAGCGTCGGCGGGACGCCCGCCATCCGCAGCCCCGGATAGCCAAGCTGTGTGCCCTCCGCCGCGAGGACGATGTCGGATGCCATCGCGAGGTCCGACCCACCGGCCAGACAGTAGCCGTGAACCGCGGCGACGACGGGTTTGTCACACTCCCAGACGGCGTGGACGTGGTCGGTCGAGGCGTCGAAGTTGTCCAGCAGTTCGTCGATCGAGGGGACGGCCTCCTCGCCCGACGTCACGTCCTCGGCGCCGATGTCGTACCCCGCGGAGAACGCCTTCCCGTTCCCCGTGAGGACGATGACTCGTATCTCGTCGTCGTCCTCGGCGCGTTCGATGGCGTCGGTGAGCTCGCCGATGAGCTGGTCGGAGAGCGGGTTGAGCTTCTCGGGACGGTCGAGCCGCAGTACTACAGTAGCGTCCAGTCGGTCGCGGTCGTACTCGATGGTCTCGTACTCTGTGGCCATGTCACCGGCGACGGCGGGGGCACCCTTCGACCTTTCCCCTCCTCGAATCAGGCCGATTCCTCGAAGCGGTGGAGCACGGCGTCGTCGGTCCGGCCGAGCGTCCAGCTCCCCTCGACGAGATACCCCGTGGGGTCGCCCGCCGGTTCGAACGCGTCGAGCGGGTCCGCGGCCGACTGGCGGAAGTCGATGGTCCCCGGGCCCGTAAGCGCGCGCTCGGCGGTCACGTCGCTGGTCTCGGCGACGACGAGGCGGTCGACTACGGGTGCCGCACCTTTCTCGGCGGCGGGGACGGTCTTGCGATAGACGCTCTCGAAGCGGTCCTGGGAGAGGGGGTGGGTGTCCGCGGATTCGCGGGTATCGAGGGTGGCCTCGACGAGCGTCGCCCCGCCGCGCGCGGCGCTCGCGGTGGCGGCGGCGCCCTCGATATCGACGCTGACCTCGCCGAGCTTCTTCGGGATGCCCCAGACCTCGCGCCCGCCGGCCATCGGCGCGTCGCCGTCGAGCAGCAGGTACGGCGAGTAGAGCAGGTTCCGGCCCTCGTAGGTCACTGGGATGCCCGTGACGAGTTCGTTGTAGGAGCCAAA
>CAYYRO010000155.1:0-4550 GCA_964474075.1 uncultured Methylophaga sp. | reverse complement strand
TTCAGTGATGAACATTACTAAGTTCTTTATGGATTAGAAAGTGGGGAGCAGGTCAAGTTTGTTACGTTCATCTGATGTCGTAATAAGGTTTGGCGGTGAAGAGTTTTGTGTGATGTTGCCGAATACCAAACCAGGTGATGCCTGGGTGATTGCTGAGCGTTTACGGCAGAATGTTCATGCCCTGGATTTAAAACATGAGGGCAGCAAAGTCGACAAGTGTGTGACGATTAGCTGTGGCTTGGCGAGTATGGTGCCAACAGGTGATAAACAAGCCTCTGATTTAATTAAAATGGCCGATGATGCTTTGTATCAGGCCAAGGCTGCAGGCCGTAATCGTACGGTTGTCAGCGAGGGATGATACGGGATGTGTTCGATATTTAAGTTCAATGAATTTTTCGTAGGTTGGGCAAAGACCTGAAATCCAACCTAACCTGTGACAGGCAAAAAAAAGCCCCATCAGTGACGGGGCTTTCTGGTGTTAACCGATTGAAAAATCGATAATCAATTTTTTGGCAAAATTATGCTTCTGCTAACGTCATCGCCTGCAGGTAGTTTTTCATACCCATTTTATCAATCAGGCCAAGTTGTTGCTCCAGCCAGTGAGTATGATCCAGTTCAGTGTCTTCAAGTTGCTTAAGTAGCATCTGACGGGTTTCAAAGTCCTGTTCTTGCTCACACAGGGCGATGCCGTCTCTTAGGTTTTTAACAACGGCGTATTCCAAATCAAGATCGTTTTGCAGCATCTCGGTGACGGTGTGGCCAACGCGTAACGGTTCACGATGTGTCAGGTCAGGCATGCCGCCCAGAAGCAGGATACGTTTAATCATCTGGTCGGCGTGGGCGGTTTCATCCTGCATTTCATGGGCAATACGATTATAAAGCCTGGTCAGGCCCCAATCTTCATACATTCTGGAGTGGATGAAATACTGGTCCATCGCAGTCAGTTCACCCGCCAAAAGCGCATTGAGTAAGTTGATGACTTTCTGACTACCTTTCATATTTTTCCTGCCGTTTTGTGTTGTTGATTCGCCGCCCTGATGAGCTGACCGCTATAAAGTTATTGCAAGTTTACTTTATCAGATGATGCAATGAGGCTGTTGTATCAGCAAAAAATTCCTGCCTTGATTAACAGACATAAAAAAACGCCGATGATATTGCTATCACCGGCGTTTATGTTGCCTGGCCCGTTAAATATTATTTAACAGGCTGGCTGATGTTAAAAATCAATCAGCAACTTCATGGCCAATTACGCCACCTACAGCAGCGCCACCCACCGTACCAACGGCGCTACCACCCGTTAAAACAGCACCGGTTACGGCGCCAATGCCCGCGCCCGCTGCGGTGCTTTTGTCCTGACTTGACATGCCACTGCAGCCTGCGAGTGTCATCGCTGCAAAAGTGAGTAAGATGCCCGTCGAAATATTGCGTGTGTTCATAATGTTGTATCTCAAAGTTCGGCGATAAATATCGAGCCGATGAGCTCATCATACTCGCTATATATAAACTCGATACGTTTATATTCGTCTGAAAAAATAATTGAAAATCAATAATTTATTTGGCACTTATAAATTTTTTCAGCGCTGAGAATTAACTTGCAGATAAACCTGAAACGGCGAGTCGATCAGCCGGTCATCCAGCACCATATTCAGGAATTTCGATGGTCTTGAGCGGGTTGAAATAGCGTGTTTTTAAGACACCGTTTCATAGCAATCGGGGCAGACAGATGAATGAGGTTGCTAAGTAACCGCTTTAGGTGCGGTGTTATTCAAAAAGCTTCGAAGGTGCAGCACGAATTTGTTGGTATTGTCGTGATTGATTTTGGCCGGCATTTCCAGACGTAATTGTTGCATTTTGCTATCCGGCACCGTGATATAACCCATCGACCAGCGTTCAAAAATACGCTTTTCAGTGAGATCAATGCTGATCAGTTTGCACTGCTGATGCCGGGAATCCTCAAGAATTTTTGTGTAGAGCTTGAGCGTGGCTTTTTCGGGGCCTTCAAGCACCTGAATAAAATCCCGCTGGCTGTAACAAAGTATGCCGGTGACTTTGGCTTTTAAATTATTGTCACGGGATTGATGGAGAATGGCTTCAACTTCAGCTTGGGTCAGATCAATGCGCGCCTGGCTGGTGTATAGCAGTCTAAGCATATTGTCCATTATTTATCCCAGATTCATCGTTGAAATCCTCAGCCAGGCACGGCTTGCGGGCGATTCATTTGGTGCAATTCTATATGAATTTTTGTGACCCAAAACTTAAATTTACAGCGTTCAGCAGTCGTTCAAATCCGCCTGCGTATCAAGCTTAAATCAACTACCCATATAACTCGTGAGTTGACAGAGTATTTACAAATCATTACGATCCGCAAATCTTAATCATTCTCATTTAGTTTAAGGCGGATCTTAAAATATGAATCACTCGGTTAACAGGCGGCCGCTTTTTTGTGTGCCAGCCATTCTGTCGCTCTTTATTGCTGCGCCTACTATGGCGGACGAAACACAAGACAGTGCGGTCGAATTACCCACTGTTTCGGTGACGTCACAGACAGCAGATGAACTCGGCTATATCGAACTGGAAAAAGAGCCGAAAGTGGGCAAGCTGAGTGTGCCGATTCAAGATCAGCCATTTTCAGTTTCTGTTGTTGATGCTGAATTTATGAAAGATACTGGGGCCAAGACCATTCAGGATGCATTGTTATATACCCCCGGGGTATATGCCGGTAATTTTGGTTTGGATACCCGGCTTGATGGTGCCAGCATCCGTGGCATAAATGCTTCAAATTATCTGGATGGACTGCGTGGGACTTATGGTTTTTATAACAGTGTCCGTACCAATATATATGCGTTAGAGAGCATAGAGGTACTTAAAGGCCCATCTTCGATGCTCTACGGTCAAGGCGAATTAGGTGGAATTATTAATAGTGTTTCCAAGCTGCCAAAAGCCGAAAAAGGAGGCGAGATTTGGGGGCAGTATGGTTCATTTAACCGTAAGCAGATTGCTTTTGATGTGACCGGCCCGATTGATGATGACGAGCAATTTCTTTACCGCGTCGTCGGTTTGCAACGCGACAGTGACACTCAGGTTGATCATGTTGAGGATGACGGTTATTTGATTGCGCCATCGTTTACCTGGAATATCAGCGATAAGACCAGTATGTCACTGTTATTTAACCGCCAGGAAAACAAAGGTCAGGTATCCGCACAGTTTTTGCCACAGGCTGGTACGCTGGATCGTGGCAGTCTCGGTTACATTGGTTCAGAGACATTTGTCGGCGAACCCGGCTGGGATAAATATGATCGCAAAAAAACGGAAGTGACATTGTTTTTTGATCACCAGTTCGCTGATAACTGGACCTTCTCGACTACAGCCCGCTACACTGATTCCAGCACTGAAACCCGCGAGCATTGGATTAGTATTCCGAGCGTGCCTGATGCCAATGGGTTTGCACCGCGGACGATTTATACCGCTGATGCAGAAACACAGGTGTTTAATATCGATGCTCGTGTTGCCGGGACGTTTGATCTGGGTATGACCCGCCATAACCTGATTGTAGGTGTAGATCGCCAGGACGCCCGCTGGGAGCAGGATAACTACTTTTATGGATATGGTTTAGGCGGTGACATTAATGTCTATAACCCGCAATACGGTAATTTGCAGGATCAAGTGATTAACCCGACTGACCGGCCAGATAATGAAATCAAGCAGGTGGGTGTTTATCTGGCCGACCATATTGATATTGGACGGGTCGTATTATCTGCAGGTTTGCGGCATGACTGGGCTGAGAACCGTACATTAGCCGTGACCGGCCCGGATACCGTCAGTGATGAAGATGAAACCACCGGCCGGGTCGGCTTGATGTATCGCTTTGATAATGGTCTATCGCCATATATCAGCTATGCCGAAGCATTTAATATGAATCTCGGGACGGATGGTTCGCCGGCGGCTAATACTTTGAAACCAACCACCGGCGATCAGGAAGAAATCGGTTTTAAATATTTATCGCCCGATAAAACGCTGGCAATTACGGCGGCATACTTTGATATTACTCAGGAAAACCGAATAAGTGATGGTGCAACCCCCGGTGGTGTTGAGCAAATCGGTGCAGTCGTGGATGGTTGGGAATTACAGATCAATAAACGTTGGGACAACTTTGAAACCCAGATTGGCTACACCGATCTGAATGCCAAAAATGACAGCACTGGCGATCGTCTTCCGTATGTCGCTGAGCAAATCGCCACTTGGTGGAATAAGGTGTACCTCGGTAATAACTGGCGGGTTGGTGCCGGCATTCGTTATATCGGTGATAACGTTGGTGCCGGTAATGCTCCAGAAGTCCCTTCAGAAACGTTATATGACGCCATGCTTGGTTACAGTATCGAACAATGGGATTTCACGCTGGATGCGAAAAACCTGACCGACGAGGAGTTTGTTTCCTGGTGTCGTAGTGAAGGTGCTGATTGTGGATTTGGCGAACGTCGTAATGTGACGGCCAATGTCCGCTACAGTTTTTAAAAACAACAGGCCCTGTGACTAACAGAGCCTATGTTTCT
>CAYYRO010000154.1:0-4558 GCA_964474075.1 uncultured Methylophaga sp. | reverse complement strand
GCGGCGTATTCCCTATCAAAGTGAATCAGCAATGCCACGTAATTGAAGAAATTGCTGATTACGGTCGTCGCTACCATCATGGGCTGGAAGCAGGCAGTAAAGCCGAATTGATTATTGCGATTTCACAGCTGCGCGATCACGATAGCCTGATTATCTGCAACGGCTATAAAGACGAAGAGTTTATTGAACTGGGTCTGTATGCCCGGCAAATGGGCATCAAGTGCTTTTTTGTGCTGGAAACAGCAACCGAACTGACCACTGTTTTAGAGCGAAGCAAGGCACTCGGTATTGAGCCGCTGATTGGTATGCGGATTCGCTTGGCATCAACCGTTGAAGGTCACTGGAATGGTGACAGCGGCGATCGCTCCATTTTTGGTTTGTCGACCAACGCGTTGCTGGAAGTCGTTGAGCAGCTCAAACAAGCTGATATGTTGCATTGCCTGCAATTGCTGCACAGTCACTTAGGTTCACAAATCCCTAATATCCGTAATATCCGCAGCGGCGTTATGGAAGCTTGTCGTTTTTATACCGGTCTGATTGAAGAGGGCGCGCCGATGGGCTACCTCGATCTCGGTGGTGGTCTGGCGGTGGATTATGAAGGGTCGCGCTCCAACAGTACGCATTCGATGAACTACGGCCTTGATGAATACTGCTACAACATTGTCGAGACCTTGCAGGAATGTTTAGATCCGCAAGAAATTCCGCATCCGGTGCTGATTTCGGAATCAGGTCGGGCGCTGGTCGCTTATTCTTCAATGCTGCTATTTAACGTATTGGAAGTACGCGATCATAAGCCCGGCAAAATCCCGGAACAGGCGCCTGAAGACAGTCACGATATGATTATCAATCTGTATTCAGTGCGTGAAAACGTGACGCCGCAGAATCTGCAGGAATGCTATAACGACTCTTTATATTATCGCGATGAGATCCGTGAGTTATTTCACCACGGTCAGGCATCGTTAAAAGATCGGGCGCTGGCCGAAAATCTGGCACTGGCCATCTGGGAAAAAATCTCTGAATTATTGCCACAGGCGCGGCGGATTTCTGCTGAACTGGAAAGTCTGCCGGAATTACTGTCTGATATTTACTACGGCAATTTCAGCCTGTTTCAGTCATTGCCGGATATCTGGGCAATTGATCAGATCTTTCCGATCATGCCGATCCACCGACTGAATGAAGAACCGACCCGTTCCGCAGTTCTGGCCGATATGACCTGTGATTGTGATGGCAAAATTGACTCGTTTTCATACGAAGATGGTATTCATAAAACACTGCCACTGCATCCGCTAAAACATGGTGAAGAATATTACTTAAGCGTATTTCTGGTGGGTGCCTATCAGGAAACGCTGGGCGATTTACATAATTTGTTTGGCGACACCAACGTCGTCAGTGTGCATATCAACGAAGACGGCAGTTTTGATTATATCCGTGAGTTTCATGGTGACAGTATTTCCGATGTGTTGAGCTACGTTGAATATGAACCGAAAGTCATGCAGGAACAATTCCGCAAACTCGCCGAGCAGGCAGTGCGCGATGGCAAAATTTCGGTGCCGATGCGTCAGCAAATGCTGCGGGCTTTTAACGACAGCCTGAACGGCTATACCTTCTTCGAACGCTGATTAATTCATCTGCTGTTAACACACACGTTATAGCCTCAGATTAAATAAGGATTTTGTTCTATGTCTAAAGTAATGATTATTGGTGCCGGCGGCGTCGGCGGCGTGGTCACCCATAAATGCGCCCAGCTGCCGGAAGTGTTTTCGGAAATCGTGCTGGCCAGTCGTACTGAAGCCAAATGCAAAGCCATTGCCGCGCAGTTAAAACGGCCAATTCGTACCGCGCAAGTCGATGCGGATAATGTGCCGGAATTAACGGAATTACTGCAAAAAGAAAAGCCCGATTTGGTCATTAACGTGGCATTGCCATATCAGGATCTAACCATTATGGATGCCTGTCTGGCAGCCGGTGTGGATTATCTGGATACCGCCAACTACGAGCCGCTGGATACTGCCAAGTTTGAATACAGCTGGCAGTGGGCCTACCGCGAAAAATTTGAACAAGCAGGATTAATGGCATTGCTGGGCAGCGGGTTTGATCCCGGCGCCACCAATGTGTTTACCGCTTATCTTGCCAAGCATTATTTTGATGAAATCCACGAGCTGGATATTATTGATGTTAATGGCGGCGATCACGGTTATCCGTTTGCCACCAACTTCAATCCAGAAATTAACCTTCGTGAAGTCACCGCTGAATGTCGTCATTGGGAAAACGGTGAATTTGTCACCACCCCGGCGATGTCAAAAAAAGCCAGCTTTACCTGTCCTGAAGAAGTCGGTAGCTACAATATTTACCGGATGTACCATGAAGAGCTGGAATCTTTGGTGGTGAATTTCCCAACCCTGAAACGCGCCCAGTTCTGGATGAGTTTTGGTGATAATTACCTGAAGCATTTAGAAGTGCTCGGTAATGTCGGTATGACCGGCATTGAACCAATCGAATTCAACGGTCAGCAGATCGTGCCGATTCAGTTTCTGAAAGCGCTGCTGCCGGATCCATCAACCCTGGGCCCTCGTACCAAAGGTAAAACCTGTATCGGTTGTGTGGTCAAGGGCGTTAAAGACGGCAAACAGAAAACGGTTTACCTCTACCAAATCAAAGACCATCAGGATTGCTACGCTGAAGTGCAATCTCAGGCAATCTCCTACACCACCGGTGTGCCAGCAATGATTGGTGCCAAAATGATGCTGGAAGGCAAATGGCAGAAACCGGGTGTCTGGAATATCGAACAGTTTGATCCGGATCCGTTTATGGAAGATATGAACAAATATGGTCTGCCATGGAATGTGGTGGAGTTGGATAATTTCGATTTAGATAGTTGATTAAAACAATCCGCAGATTTCGCAGATTATGTCTTAAATGTCATTCCCGCGCAGGCGGGACAAAGCGCGCAGCGCGTTGAACTGCCAAAGGCTGGCCCGAAGGGCGAGCAAAGCGAGTAATCCAGATTAGAGATTAACCACAGGGACACAGAGTATTTAATAAACTGTTTTTGCGAAGAGGCTTTATCGCCAAACAATCTTTGCATTTAAATCATGCCGATAGTTTGCTTCGCTGCGTTCGCAAAGACGATGATGGTGGTTGGGTTGGGCTTGTCACCTCGCGCGGAGTCGAGAGGTCTCATCGACCGTGCTGAGATTCCTCGGCTTCGCTCGGAATGACAGTTCTGTATCTCCGTTCTCTCTGTGTTTCTGTGGATAGGTTTTAAGTTAAATAACGCTTTCAGGTATTTGAAAATAAATGCAATTTACTGATTTTAAAAAGCTCGATTTAGGCCGTTTGCCATCACCATGTTTTGTGGTGGATGAAGTTGCGGTCGAGCGTAATTTACGGATTTTGCATGATGTGCAAAACCGAAGCGGTGCAAAAGTATTGGCCGCATTGAAAGCCTTTTCGATGTGGGCTTTGGCACCGTTAACAGCCAAATATTTAAGTGGTACTTGTGCCAGTGGTTTGCATGAAGCCAAACTCGGTCATGAACAATATGGCGGCGAAGTGCATGTGTTTGCCGCGGCATTCAGTCAGGATGATATTGATGAGTTGCTGACCTTTGCCCACCACATTGTTTTTAATTCCTGCGGGCAGTGGCTGCGCTTTCGTGAGCAATGCTTGATGATGCAACAACAACGGCCGGAATTAACCTTTGGCCTGCGGATTAATCCGGAACATTCCGAAGGCGCAGTGCCGATTTACGATCCTTGTGCCCCCGGTTCACGGTTAGGCATTCCGTTATCGCAACTCGATGAGTCAGCTTTGGATGGCATTAGCGGCCTGCATTTTCATACCCTTTGTGAACAGGGTTTTGCGCCATTGCAACGCACGGTGGCGGCCGTGGAACAAAAATTCGGCCATTTATTGCCACAAATGCAGTGGGTTAATTTTGGTGGCGGTCATCACATCACCGCGCCCGGATACAATATTGAAGGTCTGATTAAGCTTATTCAGGATTTTAAAGCTCAGCATAACGTCGAAGTGTATCTGGAGCCTGGCGAGGCGGTGGCAATTGGCACTGGTATTTTAAGTTGTGAAGTACTGGATCTGACGTTTAATCATCTGAATCAGGCGATTCTTGATACTTCGGCCACTTGTCATATGCCGGACACCTTGGAAATGCCTTATCGGCCGGATATTACCGGTGCTGGTATGCCAGATGAAAAAGCTCATACGTATCGTCTGGGCGGCCTGACTTGTCTGGCGGGTGATGTCATTGGCGATTACAGTTTTGACGCGCCTCTGGAGATTGGTCAAAGACTGATGTTTGAAGATATGGGCCATTACACTATGGTCAAAACCACCACATTTAACGGCACAAAATTACCGTCTTTGGCGATTTGGAACAGCGAAACCGATGCATTGCAGATAGTTAAAAACTTTGGCTATCAAGACTTTAAAGAGCGCTTGTCATGAATACTGAATTAAACGAACAATTCCCGATTTTTCTTGGCTCTGAAATCGATCAGGCCGATCCTGCCAAAGCAATGTTTCATGTGCTGCCGGTTCC
>CAYYRO010000153.1:0-4577 GCA_964474075.1 uncultured Methylophaga sp. | reverse complement strand
CCGCGCCGTGTCACCCTCACCACGCCGTCGCCCCGGACCGTCACGTCGTAGCCGGCGTACTCGAAGACGACCTCGACGGCGGCCGCGCCCGTCGCGTCCTTCTGGATCAGCCGGTCGAGCCCCTCCGGGTCGACGGTGTCATAGAGCGGGTCGAGCGCCGACGGTTCGACGTCGGCCGCGATAGCGACCATCTCGACGACCGCGGTGCTGGCCCGCACGGCGTCCCAGTCGTAGCGATGCCTGAGCGTCCCGTCGTCCGACCCGTCCGGCGATCTATCGTCTCCGTCGTGTGAATCGAACAATTGGTGCGTCCCTCTGGCGGCCTCCTCCGCCGTGGTCCTGGAAGGGGCCGAAGTGGTCGACCACGGTTCCTTTCTGGCCGAGGTTTGCCCCGGACTATCTTAAACTCCATCGTTCGTCTCGACGGGTTCGACGATCGCCTGGGCGGTCCGGGACGACGACCCGCCCGGACGGTCAACGCGGACGACCGCCTGGCCAGCCCGGGACGACGATCGACCGCCGTCACGCAGCCACCGCGCCGTCGGCGCGACGTAGCTTTTTCCGCCCCGCCCGCCTAGCCCCGGTCGTGAAGGAGTACCAGCGAAAACAGCTCCTCGAACGGCTCGACCGCGAGGGCTCGACCGTGGGCCTCCAGATCCCCGAGCGGATCGACGTCCAGGGCGAGGAGGTCGCTCTCCGCGAGTTCGTCTTCGAGATCAAGCGCCGGGAGACGGTCCCGCCCGGCGAGCGCGAGCGGGTCGAGGCGGCGAAGAAGAACCTCCGCCGGGAGCGACTCGCCCGCCGCCAGCGCATCGAGTCCGGCGAGGTGAGCTACGAGGATGGCGAGCGGCTGGCCGAGAGCGTCCTCGGCATCGACCGCGCGCTGAACGCCATAGAGAACCTCGACCCGACTGACCTCGAGGCCGAAGCCAGCCGGCAGGACGCCGCCGACACCAAGCGGTGGATGTCCTTCCTGAAACAGGTCCTCGGCCACGACGACGCCTCGAGCCGGCGACGGGGGCGCTCGTGAACGCGACCACGTCGTCCGACTCGGCGGCTCCTCGGGGCATCTCCGGGAGGGGGACGCTACCGTGACCGTCACGAACGACGAGGTCGCGAGCCGGCTAGAGGAGTACGCCGACCTGCTGGACGCCCAGGGCGACGAGCACCGCCCCCGGAGCTACCGCCGGGCGGCGGAGAACGTCCGGGAGTACCACGTCCCGGTCGAGGAGCTCGTCGCCGAGGGTCAGGAGGCCGTCGAGGAGATCGAAGGCGTCGGCGACTCGATCGCCGGCAAAGTAGTCGAGTACGTCGAGACCGGCGAGATCGAGCGCCTGGAGGAGGCGCGGGCCGAGATGCCGATCGACATGGCGGCGATCACGCGCGTCGAGGGCGTCGGCCCTCGCCGGGCGGGCGACTTCTACCGCGAGCTCGGCGTAACGAACTTAGACGAGCTCGAGGAAGCCGCCCGCGAGGGGCGGATCCGCGAGCTCTCGGGCTACGGCGAGAAGTCAGAACGGAACATCGTAGAGGGGATCGAGTTCGCCCGGCAGGCCGGGGAGCGGTACTTACTCGGCGAGGCGATGCCGGTCGGCGAGGCGGTCCTCGCCCACCTCGCCGAATCGGGCGCGATCGAGCGCTGTGACCTGGGCGGGTCGCTCCGACGGTGGCGCGAGACCATCGGCGACGTGGACGTCCTCGCCACGGGAGAGGACCCCGAGGCGATCACGGAGCGGCTCGTCTCGTGGGAGGAGGTCGACGAGGTCATCGAATCCGGCCCGACGAAGACGAGCGTGCGGGCCCTCGGCCGACGGGTCGACCTCCGGGTCACGGAGCAGGGTGAGTGGGGGGCGGCGCTTCAGTACTTCACCGGCTCCAAGGAGCACAACATTCGCCTGCGGAACCGCGCCATCGAGCGGGACCTGAAGGTCAACGAGTACGGCGTCTTCGACGTCTCCGGCGTCGAGGAGGACGAGGACGAGCCCAGGGCGGGCGAGCGGGTGGCGGGCGAGACCGAGGAGGACGTCTACGCGGCGCTCGACCTGGCGTGGATGCCGCCGGAGCTCAGGGAGGACCACGGCGAGATCGACGCCGCCGCGGAGGGCGAGCTCCCCGACCTCCTCTCGGTCGGCGACGTCCGCGGCGACCTCCACGTCCACACGACGTGGTCCGACGGGAACGACACGATCGAGGAGATGGTCTCCGGCGCGGCCGACTTCGGCCACGACTACGTGGGGATCTCAGACCACGCGAGCGGCCCCGGCGTGGTCAGCGGGATGGGCCTCGACGACGAGGAGCTACTCGAGCAGAACGAGGAGATCGCCGAGGTCGCCGAGGACGCGGCGATCGACGTCCTCTCCGGCGTCGAGGCGAACGTGGACGCCGACGGGGAACTCTCGACCGACGAGGACGTCCTGGAGGAGCTCGACTTCGTCATCGCCTCGCCTCACAGCGGCCTCGACGGCGACGGGACCGACCGGCTGATCGCGGCCGTCGAGCACCCACAGGTCGACGCCATCGGCCACCCGTCGGGTCGGCTGTTGAACCAGCGTTCCGGGATGGAGGTCGACGTGGCGGCCCTGGCGAGCGCGGCCGCAGATCACGGCGTCGCCCTCGAGGTCAACGCCAACCCCCACCGGCTCGACCTCTGGGGAGAGGCCGTCAGGACCGCCATCGACGCGGGGGCGACCATCGTGATCGACACCGACGCCCACAGCCCCGCCGAGTACGAACTGATCCGCTATGGGGTCCACACGGCGAGGCGCGGCTGGGCCGAACCGGGGGACGTGCTCAACGCGCGGGACGCCGCCGGGCTCCGCGAGTTCCTCGACGGGTGATGGGACCGCTCTGGGCTTCGGGGGAATCGGCTGGCTCGGTCCCGACGGAGGCGGTGTCCGTCCCCGCGAGCGATCCACGTCTCGGTGTGGCCCGCGATTCGCGCGGACGTCCCCCGAAGGCGTCTCCGTCTCGCACGGTTCCTTCGAGTCCTCGCCCCGTCGGAGTCTCACCCGCGACCACCGCCGAATGAAGCTCCTCGTAGACGCCATGCTCGGCAAGCTCGCCCGCTACCTCCGGATGTGTGGCTACGACGCGGCCTACGTCCTCGACCGCGGCGTAGAGGACGACGACGCGATCCTGGCCGTGGCCCAGGCGGAGGGCCGTCGACTCGTCACCCGCGACGCGGCGCTCGCCGCGCGGGCCGACGACGCGATCCTCGTCCGGTCTCGCGAGATCGACGACCAGCTCGCGGAGCTCCGCGAGTTCGGCTTCGACCTGACCCTGACCGAGCCCGCACGCTGTGGTCGATGTAACGGCAGGCTGGAGCCCGTCGCTGCCCACGAGTCGACGCCCGAGTACGCCCCCGACCCCGCAGAGCGCGCCGTCTGGCGGTGTCGGAACTGCAGCCAGCACTTCTGGCGAGGGAGCCACTGGGAGGACGTGGCGGATCGGCTGGCCGATGTGGAGGAGTAGACGGAGAACTGATCGACCGCGGCGGGTCGAGTGACGGCGATTCGACCTGGACGATGTCGGCGTCGTCCGACGACCCGGTGGCGGTCGGACTCGGGGTGATTCGTGACTCGTGAGACGGCGCGAACTCGCACGAGCCACTTCGAGTTCCCGAGGACCGGCGTCGGGTCCGCCGCCACTCCCCGATCTCTACGCGTTCGGCTCCCAGTGGTCGCAGGGGCTCATGTCGTCCATGAGTTCGTCGTGGTAGCCACAGTAGGGCTGGAAGCCGTCGTCGGTCCGGACGTAGTCGAAGTCGGCACAGTTGCCGCAGTAGCGGTCGGGGTTCGTGCTCCCGTGACCGCGGGCTTCCGAAGCGTTGGGGACCATCTCGGCGTCGTCCGACGGCATCGGCGTCCGGATGTCGTTCTCCGTCGCCCCGCCGTCGCTGGCCGGCGTCGCCTCGACGGGGTTACGGTCGATGCCGCCGCCGATGCCGACGCTGCCCAGGCTGGTGGTGGACGGCTTGTTCGACCCGCCGGACGACTCGGCCCTCGCACGCTGGATGATGCGCTGGAGGGTGACCGTGCCGCCCGGGTCGTTCCTGACCTTGAAGTTCACGACCGAGGTGAACAGCGCCCAGAACGTGGTGAGCGCCCCGACGAAGTAGACGGCGACGACCGGCAGGGTGACGTGGTTCTCGGTCGCGGTGATCCACTGCTCGGGGTAGGCCTGGACGAACAGGAGGACGCCGAAGACGGCGATCGTGGCCCCGACGGCCGCGACCGCGCGCTGGTAGACGTTCGCGGGGAGGACGGTGAAGATGCCGACGAAGACGGCCGGGACGCCGAGCCCCGCGAGGACGCCAGCGATCTCGCGGGCCCCGAAGAGCCCGATTCCCATCGGCTCGAGGATCGACGTGGTCGCGACCACGATGGCGACCACTGACATCACCGTCCCCGTGAGGAACAGTCCCGTCCCGAGGTAGAGCCGCCGGAGGCTGGTTCCCTTGGCTTCGTACACCTCCCCCAGACTGGTCATGGGGGGACTTTCAAGTCTGAGACTAAAAGGGTACCCCCCATCGTCGGACGCGTGTCTGCCATTCTACACCCCACCGTTTCACTCGCACC
>CAYYRO010000152.1:0-4656 GCA_964474075.1 uncultured Methylophaga sp. | reverse complement strand
TGTTCATTTTTTATTCGGCGGCCTGAAATAAGTTGCTGAATAGTTGTGAGGAAAAATGAACACCGCTATTAGAAATTATCTCAAACAGATCAACAAGGAGACTTCATTGATAAGAGGTATTCATTTTTTTGCGATAAAACCCGCCGGTAGTCGGAGACACTCCTGAAAACACGGATCTCAGAAAAAAATGGTTTCTATACACTTCGTCAACGCTCTCTTTACCAGTGAAATTTACGTTAGGGCGGTAAGAATGGCTTTTACCTTATGACTTTTAACTTTGTGACCTTAGACCTTTGTCCAGCAATTCAACAACTCAACGCTTCAACCCTAGACCTTTAACTTTTTGCTAAAAGATAATTTCTCCAGACGCTAACAGGGTATTTTGTTACCAATAATTTGCATAAACTATGGCATAAAATAGATTCACGGGTATGTTCTTGGATTAAGTGGACAGCCCTTATACTGAAATGATAAATGAGAGAATGTCCCGGTTCCTTTTACTGATAATTATTGCTGCTTTGGAGTGCAGCTCACTTTATGCGCAGACAGCACACATCGACAGCCTTAAATCCGAACTTGAAGATGTTAGCGGAATACCAGCGGTGGAAATCCTCTCAGAGCTGACGGAGGCGCTTGAACGAGATCACCCATCGGAAGCCATACGCTATGCGAAGGATGCGCTCTCGATCTTAAGAGACAATCCCCATACCGACCTGGAAGTTGATATCCTCTTCCATAAAGCATGGGCACATTATGCTCGTAATGAATATGACTCGGTATGGGTCCACGCCAACCTTATTACAAAACTTGCCAATACTGCGAAACGCGACGAGTACCTGGTACGTGCTCTTCTGCTTGAGGCACGTATCCTTCGCTATAATGGAGCATATGCTGACGGTATCGCTCTTTTGGACAGTGCCATTGCTTTGAACATCGAATCAAACAATTTTCTGCAGCCACTCATTTTAAATGAAATGGGATCCATACTCCGGCGACAGGGAAAAACCGATGAGGCCCTGGACTATCACAGCCGGGCCCTGGAAATCATGAAACAGCTAAACGACCAAGAGGGACTTGCGACGACACTCGGATATATCGGTATTATCCATGATGTAAGGGGACATTATGATGAGGCGCTCCGTGCCCACCAGCAGGCCCTGGAACTGCGAGAGAACCTGGACGATATGAGAGGGGCGGCAGCATCACTTACCAATATCGGCATTGTCTACCAAAAAATCGGTAAGTATGAGGAGGCGCTTGATTTCTATGACCGCTCGCTGGTCGTATGGAATGAGCTGGAAATGCAGGATCAGATCGCCTCCACACTGAATAACACAGGTGCAGTATATGAACTACTGCAAAATTATGAAGAGGCTCTGAAATATTATCAGAAAGCACTGGCTATTTGGAAAGAACACGGTAATTCCTACAGTATCTCAATTGCCCTTAGTAATGTTGGGTCGGTCCAGATGTATCTTGGGGATTATGTCTCTGCCCTCGAATATCAAAACGAAGCCTTACGCAACCGGGAAATGCTGGGAGATCAGTATGGTGTAGCCAATACGCTGCTCGACATATCAGAAGTGTATCTTGAAAAAGGAGAACCAGACTCTGCCCTGGTGGCCGCTGAACGCAGTTTGGCACTTTCGGAAGAGATTGGAAGCTGGTCCCTGATCCGGGATACCTATGAAATGCTGTATACCATTTATGAAAGAAGCAGGGATTACGAAAACGCCCTTACACACTACCGAAATTTCAGGATGGCACAAGATTCAATTTTTAACTCTGAGAGCCAATCGGTGATTGCGGAATTGCAGGAGCAATACCGCACGCGGCAGCAGCAACAGCGCATTGAACTGTTGCAACAAAGACAAGAGATGCAAACACTATGGCTGGCTGTCCTTGTTGGAGGCATTATTTTGGTGAGCGTGATACTGATCCTTCTCTACAACCGATTCAAGCTGAAACAACGGGCACACGATGCCCTGCAGCAGGTCCATCAAACGGAAATAGAAAAAGCGACATTACGCACCGAGGCCGCTGAAGCGATGTCGAACTACCTGCAGGCCGAAAATGAACGCCAAACCCTGGAGCTGGAAGCGGCTCGAAACCTGCAACTCTCCCTGCTGCCTTCCGAGATACCGCAAACGTCAATTGCCACAATTTCCGCATATATGCAGACGGCAGCTGAAGTGGGTGGGGATTACTACGACTTTTTTAAAACTGATGACGAAACACTGACGATTATCATCGGTGACGCCACCGGTCACGGTACAAAGGCCGGAACCCTGGTGACGGCGACAAAAAGTTTGTTTACCCTGCTGGCTACCGAAGAGAATCTCATTTCCATTTTACAGCGATGCTCCGATGCTATCAAAAAAATGAACTTGCCCAAGCTCTATATGGCCCTGGGACTTATCAGGTTGAAAAGCGGCCAGGCAGAACTTGTAGGTGCCGGCATGCCCCCGGCCCTGCTGTATCATGCCAAGGAAAAAACCATCGAACAGATACCGCTTAAAGGGATGCCGTTGGGCAGTGTTTCCGACTACCCTTACCATAAAACAACCGTAGAAATTGCAAAAGGCGACATCCTGCTGCTGGCTACCGACGGGCTGCCTGAACTGGTAAATGAGCATGGCGAGATGTTTGGCTACGATCGAATGCCTGAGGTGTTTGCTGAAATAACAGATGAAACCCCGGACAAGATTATTGACCATTTTCGGCAGCAGGCAAAAAACTGGCTGAACGGTAACCTCCAGGATGACGATATGACGTTCGTGGCTTTGAAAATAACGTAGATTGCCTTTCGTGCACAATCCCTGCTCTTACCGGCCTCCTTTGATTTTACCGTGAGCACTTAAATTTTTGTCACATCAGGAGTTAAGAAAATTGACAAACATTAGAGTTTTTTAACAATAAACAGTATCCTTTTAGTAGGGAACTGAAAGAATAAACATAACCAATTCGACGTTGAGCTCTCGGGACTATCAAAAAAGCGACACATACATCTGGCAACCACTGCCATTAGACTACCTGTTGGCAAATAACTCGACTTTCAGCCTGCGTGTGCTGGCGATAGTAGGCATTTGGATATTGGCGATTGCCGGTGCACTGGCAGCAACCATTTCACTATTGCCAGACACCCGAATGGTAATCGGGGATGAAAGCACAGAAGTGATCAAGTTCTTTCTTTTCAATCCCGCCCTTATCATAGGACTTTTGCTGTTCTACTGGTTTGGCTTTGAGTGGGGATTCATACCGGTATTTTTAAGCTCCTTTATTATTGCATTTCACTCCAACATGGAATGGACGTGGGCCCTGCTGTTTGGAATTGCTTTTGTTTTGGGCATGGCCATACTGGCCCTGGCATATCAAAGCTTTAAAATTCCCTACAGCCTCCGAAGTCTCAAGAGTATCGCATTCTTCATCTCGGTTTCTTTCATAGCTGCCGTCAGCAGTTCCCTGGGCTCTTTTATATGGAGCTTGTCCCATCAACTGAGCGCACTGGACACGTTGACCATCTGGAAAGGATGGTGGAGTGGAAGTTTCCTGCAATCGGTTCTCTTCATCGGCCCGCTCTTGTTCTTTTTCACCCCGCTGATGGAACACCTGAAGCAACAGTGGTTCGAAATACCGGAACAGCAACCTGTTTCATTGAAATGGGTATATGGGGCTGTCATCTCTGTTACAGTCGTATTGGTCATCTTTATCTTGTCCGGTAAAATCCTTGGGGAGCTGCGCGTTGAAGAGGTCATGACGGCCACCAGCAACATCACCCTTGTCTCAGTAATGGGGGCGCTCGAATCCTTTGAAATTATCTCGTGGATCTCAATGGGTCTTATTATCATCACGGGATACGGTGCTATCCACCTTATAAGCGGATGGAATCGCAACCTGAACAAGGAAGTGGACAAGCGGACAGCAGAACTCAACGAGAGCCAGGAAAAACTTAAAAAATCCCTGGAGGAAAAGGAGTTCCTGCTGAAGGAGATCCATCACCGTGTAAAGAACAACCTGGCGCTGGTGGGCGCCCTGCTTGAGTTGCAGGAAATGACCAGTGATGCCGATCAAAGTCCCGAACTGCTGCGGACCTCACGCTCCCGAATAAAATCAATGGCCCTTGCACACGAAGCGCTGTATCAGAATGAGGATTTTTCCAACATCAGCATCAGTGAATTTATACAGCGAATAGCCAACCTCACGCACTCCTCGTTTGCCCCTCCCGGCAACTGTATTGAGCTCAACTTTAACCTCGAAGATGCCCGGCTGGATATGAAACGCTCTATTTCACTTGGATTGCTGTTGAATGAAGTGCTCATTAATGCCTATAAACACGCCTTCAAGGGACGAGAGCAGGGCGAAATCCTTATTGAAAGCTGCAACCGCGATGGGCAAATGACCTTGAATATACGTGATGACGGCGTTGGCCTGCCAGAAAACTCAGCCACTTCCTCCAAGTCCCTGGGGATGAAGCTGATTAAAAAAATGGCCAAGCAGATCGGGGCCGACCTTGACATTTCCAGCAGTTCGCAGGGTACCACCTACTCCCTGACTTTTGAAGCGGAGGTAGTACAAGGAGTCTATCGGACTTAGAAAATTGTAAGAGACCTTTGCAAAACCAAGCAGTCATCCTGAACGAAGTGAAGGATCTCCCTT
>CAYYRO010000151.1:0-4666 GCA_964474075.1 uncultured Methylophaga sp. | reverse complement strand
GCTCTCGTGGTCCGGCCTGCCTCCCCCTCCCCTGACCAGTCGGTCAACACGCGTTTATAGGCGGAGGGGCCTACCCAACCCACGATGAGCCCGCCCGGAGCCGACACGGTCGTCGTTCGCTACGGCGGCGAGATCGGCACCAAGAGCTCCGCGGTCCAGCGACGCATGGAGCGGCGGCTCGCCGACGAACTGGAGGCGATGCTCGCGGCGCGGGGTGTCGACGGGCGCGTGGAACTCCACCCGACGCGGCCGCTCGTGAGGACGGACGGGCCGAGGGCGGCGGCCGAGGCAGCCGAGGCGGCGGCCGACGTCTTCGGCGTCGTCTCCGCCAGCCCGGCCCGGACCGTCCCGCCCGAGTTCGACGCCATCCTCGACGCGCTGGCCGAGGCGGGCCGGGCCTGCTACGACGGGGGCAGCTTCGCGGTCTCCGCTCGCCGGGCGGGCACCGACTATCCGTTCACCAGCCACGACGTCGAGGTGGAGGGCGGGGCGGCCGTCTTCGAGGCGGTCGAGGACCGGTTCGAGCCGACGGTCGACCTCGAGGACCCGGACCTCACCTTCGGCGTCGAGGTCAGAGAGGAGGAGGCGTTCGTCTTCACGGAGACGTACGACGGTCCCGGGGGCCTCCCGCTCGGTTCGCAGGGGCCGCTCGTGGCGCTGGTGAGTGGGGGCATCGACTCGCCGGTGGCCGCCTACGAGGCCATGCGGCGGGGCTCCCCGATCGTCCCGGTGTACCTCGAACTCGGCGACTTCGGCGGGCCGGACCACGAGGCCCGGGCGATGGAGACGGTGACGACCCTCTCCCGCTACGCGCCCGGACGGGACCTGGGCGTCTGGCGAGTCCCGGCCGGCGACGACCTGGCCGACTTCGCCGACGCCATCGAGAGCGGCCGGATGCTCGTCTTCCGGCGGTACATGTTCGCGATCGCCGAGCGGATCGCCGAGCGGGAGGGCGCCCACGGGATCGTCACCGGGGAGGCCGCGGGCCAGAAGTCGAGCCAGACGGTCCAGAACCTGCGGGTGACGAGCGCGGCGACGACCCTGCCGATCCACCGTCCCCTCTTCTCGGTGGACAAGGCGACGATCGTCGAGCGGGCCCGGGGGATCGGAACCTTCGCCGACTCGACGATCCCCGCGGGCTGCAACCGGCTCGCGCCCTCCCGTCCCGAGACGAGCGGGACGCTGGCCGGCGTCGAGGCGTTGGAACCCGACGACCTCTTCGAGCGGGCCGAACGGGCGGCGTCCCGGGCCGAGTTCGTCTCCCCCGTGGCGCTCCAGGACCCGACCGCGTAGGGGAGGCCCCACCGGAAATCGATCGATCCGGGGATAACTTTTTGAGGGCGACTGGGAAAGATATAAACACTGAACAAACGTTCAGTCAGTATGTGCCGCCCAGTCGCCCTCCTCCCCGAGCCAACGGGACCAGCGGAGCGTCCATGACCACCGACCGGACCGTAGGGGTCGTCCTCCTCGCGGGCGTCCTCCTGGTCGCGGCCGTCGGCGTCGTCGGGGTCGTGGCTGGCGCCCAACCCTCGATCACGAACGTGACGGTCTCGCCAAAAGAGCCCCAGCCAGGCGAACTCGTCAGGTTCACGACGACCATCCGGAACGCCGAGGGAGCGTCCAGTTCGTTCAGGGTCACCAGCGTCTGGATCCGGGAGGCTGGCTCGACCAGGGAGTACGCCCGTGTGGACGACCCCGGGAACGTCCCGCCCGGGTCGAGCCTGCAGGTGCCGCTGACGGCCAGGTTCGACTCACCGGGGGTGAAGGAGCTACGGGTCCGGGTCAACGTCGTCGACGAGAACGACGAGCTGACCCAGCTCCAGTATCCGGTCACCGTCGTCGTCTCCGATCGGGGCACCCAGCTGTCAGTCGACGTCGACGAACCCGTCGTCGGCGAGACGTCGGAGGTGAACGTGACCGTCTCGAACGGCGGAGCGGACCCCATTCGCCAGCTGGACCTCCGGATCGGTGGCGAGGGCGTCGACGCCGAGAACTCCCGTCGGCTGCTCGCCCGGCTCGAGCCGGGCGCCGACCGGACGTTCTCCTTCGACGTGACGTTCGGCGAGGCCGGGGAGACGGAGATCGACGCCGGCCTCCAGTACACGTCGGCATCGGGCCAGACCCAGACCGTCCGCCAGATCGAGTCGGTCGACGTCGAGGAGCTCAGAGAGGACGTCTCCGTCGACGCGCGGATGGCGGAGGGGAGCGGGGCGAACCCGCCCCTCCTCGTCGAGGTGACGAACTTCGGCAACGCCCGCCTGGAGGACGTGAGCGTCCGCGTCGCCGACGGCGACCGCACCGTGGCACGCCGCACCGTCGAGCCGATCCCCCCGGGGGCGTCGAGGGAGGTCACGATGAACCTCTCTGGCGTCGACCAGGCCGACCTGGACGTGACGGCCGTCTACGAGACCGGCGGGCGGGACGGGGAGGCGTCCACGACCGTCCGGTACGCCTCCCGTCCGGGTCGAATCGTGCTCACCGGAATCGACTACAGTCGGGAGGGCGGCGTGACCACCATCTCCGGGAGCGCGAGCAACGTGGGGCTCTCCGAGGCGAACAGCGTGGTCCTCACCGTCTTCCCGGCGGAGGGGGTAGAGCCCGTCCCCCCGAACCGCGAGTACTTCGTCGGGACCGTCCCGGCCTCGGACTTCGTTTCCTTCGACCTGACGGCCCGCGTGAGCGGGAACGTCTCCGAGATCCCGATCCGGGTGACCTACGTCTCCGGGGGCGTCGAGCGGGGGGAGACGTTCATGGTCCCCCACGAGTCGACGGGGTCGGTCGAAGAGACGCCCGACGACGGCGGCGGCGGGGGACTGCTTCCCGTCCTGGTCGGGCTGGTGGTCGTCGCCGCCGTGGGTGCCGTCGTCTACGTCGGCTGGCGGAACCGCGGCGGTGAGTGACCCGTGGCGGTCGCCGATTCGGAGGGCGCCGACGTCGAGCGCGACGGGCCCGTCATCGAGGCCAGAGAGGTCGTCAAGCGCTACGAGACGGAGGCGGAGACGATCCTCGCGCTGGCCGGCGTCTCCGTCGCCGTCGAGCCGGGGGAAGTCGACCCTGCTCAACGTCCTCGGCCTGCTCGACGAGCCGACCGAGGGCGCCGTCTTCCTCGACGGCGAGGACACCTCGACGCTCACCGAGCGCGAGCGGACGAGGGCGAGAAAGCGGACCATCGGCTTCATCTTCCAGAACTTCTACCTGATCCCGACGCTCACCGCCCGGGAGAACGTCGAGGTCCCGCGGCTGCTGGATCAGGACCCGGAGACGAGGGATCGGGCCGCGCAGTTACTGGAACGCGTCGGCCTCGGCGACCGCCTGGATCACACCCCCGGCGAGCTCTCGGGCGGCCAGAAACAGCGCGTCGCCATCGCCCGATCCCTGATCAACGATCCGCGCGTGCTGCTCGCCGACGAGCCGACGGGCAACCTGGATCGGGCGACCGGCCGGGACGTCCTCCAGCAGTTCCAGGAGATCTGCGATGCGGGCGTCGCCGTGATCGCGGTGACCCACGACGCGCAGGTGACCGACCACGCCGACCGGACGATCACGCTGGTCGACGGGAAGATCAGCTCCGAGGAGCTCCGGGTCGCCGGCGCGGGTGCCGGCGGAACCGGTTCCGGCGGAACAGACTCCGGCGGTGCCAGTTCCCGGGGTGTCGGTTCCAGCCGTTCGGGAGTCGACGCGACCACGGGGACGACCGAGACGGGTGGAGCGACCGGGGAGGACGAGTCGAGCGACGCCGTCGACGCCCCGGAGCCGACGGACGACGCCGATCCGGGGGACGAACGGACGGACCATGTCGGATGACGGAGATCGGGGGCACGAACCCGGATCGAGTACCGACCCGACGTCCGGGCCGGCCCCGGATTCTGGTTCGCCACCGGGGTCGGGCCGGGTGACCGAATCGGCGTCGGGCTCCCGGCTCGGCGGGCTCTGGCGGCGGTTCCCCGCCCTCCTGATGGCCCGGCGGAACCTGACGCGGACCAAGGCCCGGACCGCGCTGGCGATGCTCGGGATCGTCATCGGGGTGATCGCCATCGCCTCGCTCGGCGTCTTCGGCGCGACGCTCCAGGCCTCGATCACCGGCTCGCTCGGCGACATCGGCAACCAGCTCGTCGTCTCGCCGGCGAGCGACGAGGGCGTCGAGCACCTGACCGAACGGGACGTCCGGGAGATCAGGCGCGTCTCGGGCGACGCGAGCGTCGTCCCGGTTCGACAGAACGTCTCGACGATCGACGTCCGCGGGGAGACGCGTCGGGTCACGGTCTACGGGATGGAGTCCCCAGGCGAGGCTTACGAGGCGACGGACGGACGGATCCCGGACCCGCTCCGGAGCGGCGCGCTCGTCGGGGCGGACCTGGCCGAGGACCTGGAGATCGGCGTCGGCGACTCGATCGCCGTGGGCGACGCCGATGGGGAGAACATGGAGACCTACCGCGTCAACGCGATCCTGCGCTCCCAGCAGGAGTTCTCGATCATCGACCCGGGCTCCGCCGTCGTGCTGCCGATCCGGGACGTCGGCGGCGAGGGGTACTCCCAGGTCGTCGTCACCGCCGAGAGCGGCGAGGCGGCCAACGAGACGGCCGTCGCCATCCGGGAGTCGCTGAACGACCGGGAGGAGCGGGTGTCGATCTTCGAGCTCGGCCAGATCGTCGAGCAGATCGGC
>CAYYRO010000150.1:0-4686 GCA_964474075.1 uncultured Methylophaga sp. | reverse complement strand
GTCCTGTCCGGTCCGGTGCTCTCGGAACTCGTCGGCCTCGCGGAGCGCTCTGGCGCGACGGTCGTCTCCGATGAGGTCTATCACGGGCTTACGTACGACGGCGAGGAGCACACGGTGTTGGAGTACACCGACGACGCGTTCGTCCTCAACGGCTTCTCGAAGCGCTTCGCCATGACCGGCTGGCGCCTCGGCTGGGTCGTCGTCCCGCCGGGATACGAAGACGCGGTCAACCGCCTCGCTCAAAATCTGCTCATCTGTGCGCCCAACTTCTTGCAGGACGCGGGCGTGACGGCCCTCGAAACCCCCGCGGGCGACCTGGAGCGGGTCCGCGAGATGTACCGCGAGCGCCGCGACCTCATCGTCTCGGAAGTCGAGGAGTGGGGACTCGATCTCGGCTACACCCCGGAGGGCGCCTACTACCTGCTGGCGGACGTCTCCGACCTCCCCGGCGACGCAGTCGACGTGGCAGACCTCTTTCTGGAGGAAGCCGGCGTTGCCATGACTCCCGGCGTCGACTTCGGCGATGAAGCGAGCGACTACCTGCGCATCTCCTATGCGACGACCGCCGATGAACTCCGGGAGGCCTCCCGGCGCGTGCAGGACGTGCTGGCGACGCTCGACGACTAGTCGCCTCGCACCGGCAGCGTCACGCGCGAGGGGTAGTCCGCCGTGTGGAAGACGTTCTGTGTCGCCACCTGCATTTCGTCCTCGGTGGCCTCGACGGGGGGCGTCGTGGTGTTGGGGTTGCGGTCGAACCGCGGGAAGTTGCTGCTGCTCACTTCCAGGCGGAGGCGGTGACCCGTCCCGAACGTGTGGGCGACCGCCTGCAGGTCGATGGTGAACTCGTAGACCTCGCCCGGGTCCAGGAACGACGCCTCCCGCGCCGACTCGCGGTAGCGCGCACGCTGGACGCCCTCGGCGATGGGCGTGCAGTGGCCGTCGGGTTCGACGTCGACGAGCGTCGCGGTGAAGTCGGTGTCTGGCGCGGACGTGGACGCGTACAGCGTCAGGTCCACGGGGCCGGCGATGGGGAGTGGCTCGGTGAGCCGCGAGGAGGTGAACACGAGGACGTCCTCGCGTTCTTCGAGGCCGGCCCGGTCTTTCACGCCGGGGTCGTCGATGTTGACGTGGAGCGTTCGTCCACCCACGGAGGGGACGGGGTTCGTCGGGTCGTACTCGTAGCTGTCGGCGGGCTCGGTGCCGGGAGGCTGGCGTGTGAGTCGCCCATCACCCGCCCGCGTGTTGGCGTCGCCGCCGCTGTGGAGGTAGTACGCCGTGGGCGTGTGGTCGGGCGGCCACGAGTCGGCCGTGCGCCACTCGTTCTCGCCCATCTGGTAGTAGCGGACCGACGGAATATCTCGAATATCGCCCTCGTCGGCGAGCCAGTGGCCGAACCACTCCAACGAGAGGTCGCCCATCAACGCGGTGCCGCCGGCGGCGTCGTAGCCGAACTTCCGGTCGCCCGCACGGTCTGGTGTGAGCGTCGCGTACGCTTCGTGGTCCCACGGCCCCGCGATGAAGCGTTGCTCCTCGCGGGCGCGTTCGCTCCCCCGCTCCGCGATGGCGTCGTAGAGGTCGAGGTGCCCGCGGAGGAAGAGGTCGTACCACCCGGAGGCGTGGAGGACGGGGACGTCGACGTCCCCGATGCCCTCCAGCACGTCGACGTCCTCCCAGTAGTCGTCGTAGGTCGGGTGGTCGAACCACTCCTGTGCGTAGTCGGCAGCGGGGTGGTCGAACAGCGAACTCGCCGTGAGGGGGAGTTCGGCCGCGACGTGTTCGGCGTCCCCGGTCATCTCCACGATTTCTTCGAGGCGCGCCTCGCGTTCGTCCTCGGGGAGGTCGAGTCTGGTCGCCGTGTCGGCGGCCAGATAGAGCAGCCACCAGACGTTGAACCCGAGTTCGAACGCGCCGTCGGAGTAGACCCAGCCGTCGTGGTAGTTGGCGCCGGTGAGGTAGGCGAGCGCCGCCTCCAGGTGTGGCGGGTCAGCGGCGACCGTCTGGAGCGCCGTCACGCCGTGGTACGACGAGCCGTAGATTCCCACGCGGCCGTTGCTCCAGGGCTGGTCGGCGGCCCACTCCACCGTGTCGTAGCCGTCCGCGGCCTCGTTCACGAACGGCACCCACTCGCCCTCGGAGGCGAACCGGCCGCGTGCGTCCTGGACGACGACCGCGAACCCCTCCTGGACCGCGTCGAGGGGGTTGACGACGAGTCCGCCGACCGACCCCGCGTTCGATTTGTCGTAGGGATTCCTGTGAACGAGCGTTGGACACCCCTCGGCGTCCGCCGGGCGATAGACGTCCGTGGCCAGCGCGACGCCGTCGCGCATCTCCACGTCGACGTCGCGCTCGACTGTTATCCTGTCCATGCTACTCGTTGCCGTGGAGCGATGGCAAAAGTCTGCCGCCGGCTTACCCGATGCGCTGGCTCGTGTCGATCTGCACCCGATTCGTCAGGAGCAACGGCAGGGGTTCGGTGAACGCGTAATCGCCGCGCGCCTTCGCCACGAGCAACTGCACGGTTATCTGCTGGCTGCTGACCTGTCGCCGTATCTCCCAGACGTGGTCGGCGCGCTTCTCGGTCAACTGCCGCCACTCGGGCGCCTCGGTGTGTTCCACGTCGGTCAGACAGTGCAACACAGCCACGCAGTCACGCTCGCGCACCAGGCGCGAGATGGTGTTGAGCACCGAGAGATACGCCTCCCGCGTGCTCGCGCGTTCGAGCGCGTTGACCGCGTCGACGACGACGTAGGTCTCGGGGGTGACGTCGGCGAGCACCGACCCGGGCGCCTCCAACAACGTTGCGGGTTCGACGTACTCGTACTCGATGTTCTCCGCCGGAATCTTCCCGGGGAGCCGGTCGTAGAACTCGGTCTCGTCGGGACACGTCGTCGAGAGATAGTGCGTCGGCTGTGCGGACGCGAGCTGGTAGAGCAACAGTTCGCTCTGGGTCCGCGTCGGCGTCACGAACGCCAGCATCGTTCCGACCGGAATCCCCCCGTTGAGCCGGCGGTCGAGCGGGTCGAGCCCCGTGGCGTACCGCCGCTGTGTGGCCGGGGACATCGTACTCCCGTTTGTCGCGCCACAGGATAAAACAGTGGGCGTGGCTCGACGGTCGACACCTCGAAGGAGGATAGTCCATACTGGATTCGAACCAGTGTCGTTGCCCCCAGAAGGCAACAGGATTGGCCACTACCCCAATGGACTATTCGCATCACTCAGTAGGCCTGTGAACCTTATGAGTGTTGCGAAGTGCCCTCTGTTCCATCGGGATATTCGTAGTGTTCCTTGCGGTGGCAGTTCGCACAGAGAACCATACATTGGCTTATCTCTTCGAGAATATTCTCCGGGGAGTATCCACGGGCGACCATCTCGGCGATACCGAGTTCCTTCTCGCCCACGTGATGGAAATCGAGGCATGCAGGGTGTCCCTCGTTACACTGCTCACACTGGCACTCCTTGCGTTTGTACTCGTAGAGCCATTGCCGGAGCATCGCTCGCCGTTCGTCTTTCTTCGCAATCTCCTGTTTACGGTTCTTGTAATACCAGCGCTGATTTCCGGAGAGTTGCTCCCAATCGGTGCCACCGGGTAATTCGATTCCGTCCGGTTTCTGGGCTATCGATGGCCCGCCTCGTTCTCCTTGCTCGTACGTTTCCAGTCCGGCCACCTGTTTTGCGGCGTTCCAGCTCCCCATCACGCGCATGATTGTCCCCGACGCGGGCGTGAGATCGAGTGCCTCGTACTGCGCCTTCGTCGGGGATTCGCCGATTCTCTCGGCGGCTATCTGGAGTGCGCGGATACAGTCCTGTTTGGTGGCCATGGGACGTCTGCTTCGTCTTCCGGTATAAACTCTTAGCGCCTCTCGCCAAACCCGTCGAGTGCATCCGTATTCGGTAGCTGAACTGATTCACGTGTTTAACCGACGCCGCCACCTAGCGCCACCGATGATGGTCTACGAACGCCCGTCTCCCGCGCCGGGGTGGCCGTCGTGAGACTGGCAAAGGGAGGCTCTACGACGCCGGAGTCGACCGGCGCTTCGACCCGTGACTCCGGGTCGAACAGGGACGGCGCTCTCCCGCGGGCCGAATCTCAAATCCCGTCCGGGAAGCGGGACACCGGCGAGCGCGCCCCCGATTCGGCGCCGGCGGCGCGTCGTGACGACATCCAGCCCCCCGTGGTGACGACGTCGCACGTGATGACCGAAGCCCAGTAGGGCGAGGGTCCGACCGCGGCGTCGGCCACCGCCTCTGCGACCAACACCGGTGGCTAGGACACGAGTTCCGTCTCCTCGGTCGCCGGTCCCGGCACCGCCTCCACGTCGTCGGATACCGCGGCGTCTCCGTCGGTCCGAGCGGGGTCGCAGCGGCGAGCCCCGCCGGCACGGTCGGCGTGGGGGCGAACGGCGGCGCCGCGGCGTCGGATTCGGCCAACGTCACCTCCACCGAAACCGCCGCCGACCGGTGAGGACCGCAGTCGCGGTCCTTATCCGCCCCGGTAGCGAAGACGATGTATGTTCGATACCCGCCCGAACCGCAGCGCCGAGGTCGTCCTGCTCGGGCGGTCCAACGTGGGCAAATCGACGCTCATGCGCGAGATCACCGGCCACTCGTTCAACACCGGCTCGCGCCCGGGCGTCACGCGAAAGCCCAACCACTACGACTGGGCCGCCGAGGACTTCGTCGTCTCCG
>CAYYRO010000149.1:0-4778 GCA_964474075.1 uncultured Methylophaga sp. | reverse complement strand
AGGGCTTCTTGGCCATGGGCGGGGCACGCCTGGGACCTGGTAAAAGCGTTGCCAAGGGCGGTTCGAAGGTTCTTGGCCCAGGGGGTTCCCGAAGCGACGACCAGGGTGGTCACGGGACCCGGAGAGGCTTGACGTCTCCGGACACCGACCGGGGATCACGGGTCCGGAACGGGCCCCAGGAGCCACCAACCATGCCGAGCCGACCACGCATCCTGACGATCCGATCCCTCTGTTCGTTGTTGACCGCTCTCCTGCTGACCAGCGGGCTCGGGAGCCTGGCCGGGACCGCCCAGCCAGCCTCCTCGAGCCAGACCGCCGAGGACGTCATCCCAGAGGTGCCCGACGAGCCCAACGTCCTGGATGTCCAAGCGCCTACCGGTCAGATCCTCTCCTGGGAGGATAACGACGCGTGGGCGACCCATGTGCGGATCCACGGGGTCGCGTCCAACACCACAGGTTACACCCTGATCGACCCTACGGGCTGGCAGATCTTCATCGATCAGGCCTCCCGGCACGACGGGATCGTCGAGTTCTACTACACCGATCTGGACCTGGGCGTCTACACGGTGATCCGCGAGGACCATGGCTTGGACGACCCGGTCACCACGTTCGACACCGCCCAGGTGCTCGGCCACAGCACGCTCACCGAGGCCGCATCCAGCGTCGGCGGGACCCTGCTCTGGCTGGCCCAACCGCTGGGATGGGCCATGGATCTCGTGACCGGCGAGGCCTCAGCGGAGAGCTGCGCGGACACCGATCAAGGCGGCGCTGACTGCCAGGCGGCCTGCCCCGGCACGGGGTGGCAGTGGCGACGGGTCGAGTCCAAGATCTTCTGGACGCCCAAGATCGTGCTCCACTCCCCGTTCGGGGGGTCGGCGACGGCCAACGTCGGGCACAACGATCAGAGCACCACGTTCATCACCATGGGCGGATGGGAGTCGACGGTGGCCTCGGGGACGGAGTTCGAGGTGTCTGGTGGCCAGACACAGGGCCTGTACCAGAAGATGACCTGGGGCCTGTACGAGGGTCAGTTCTACTGGGACTGCCGTCCCATCGGGCCGGCTTGGGAGACCAAGGACATCGATCAGGAGCCCGATGGGTACGTCGTCAACGACCAGTTGAGCCTCACCGGTGAGAGCCGGTACACCGACGCCGACGACCTGTCCACGCCGGCCGGTCGTCACGCCGTGGAGGTGGAGATCCGGTTCGAGGAGATCGAAGGTGAGGAACGGACCACCGACGGCGGTAGGACCCTTGCCTTATCGGATGACACCGTGACGCGGATCGGCGGGGGGCTCCGGTTCTCGAAGGGCCCCCTGAGCTTCCGGGTGATCGATATCGAAGCCGAGGACGGCACCGCCCACCTCTACACCTACGACCTACCCAAGGGGGGCGTCTGGTACATCGACTACCTCGACGGGATCGGCCGATCCATGGCGTTCTGCCGGGTGGACTACACCGACTGCTCGACCGGCCACGCCTAGGAGCCACCATGTCCTGGACCACGGTCGCCGGCATCATGGTCGGAGCGTCGGTCGCCCTTGCCCTGCTCTGGGGGCTCTGGCTCCACGCGGATCAGGAGACGACGAGCACCGCCTGGACCCCGATCACCGAGGCGGGACGCCAGGTCGCCCCGGAGATCGCGGTCGCCCCGGCCAACGCGTCCTTCGAGGAGACCTACACCTGGGAGGTGACCCTCGACCTTCCCTCTCCCGGGACCCAACACGTGGTCCCCTACCTTCCGTGGCGGCAGGAGGCTGCACCCTGGGGGAGCCCTGGCGCCACCCTCTTCGTGTCGATGACCCTCAACGGGCAGCGTATCCACGCCGAGGAGCACCGGAACACCGCGGGATCGGCCCTCTGGGCCACCAGCACACCGGACGCCGAGGCCTTGGAGGGGGCCAAGCTGGTGTCGACGGGTAACACGCTCGAGATCGAGGCGACGGTCACCCGTGGGATGCTCGACGGCTCGGCGGTCGTGGCCCTTGGGCCAGCGGGGTACCAGATCGTCTCCATGGACACGGACGGCGACGGCCTCGCGGACACCGAACAGCCGGTCTCCTGGATGCACACGGGCTTGCTGGCTGGCCCCTTGGCCGTGCTCGGTGGGATCGGTGTTTCGAGGACGACCCAGGGGCTGATCGGCTGGGCCCAAGGACGGCGGGAGCCGCCGACATGAGCCAGATCCTCAGGGCCGTGGCCTCGGTCCTCCTGCTCGGGGCCGTGGTCCCGGCCGGGACCGCCTACCACTTGAGTGCCGGGGCCGACGACAGCCTCTTGGTCGGTCCGGGAGAGGCCCGTGGCCGGCCCAGCGTCGACGACGCGATGTGGCGACGGGGGATCGGTGTGGGATGCTCCGACCGGTCGAACGATGCGGCGTCGACGATCGATGGACCGACCTGGCTCGTCGACGGGGATCCCTGGTGCGGACGCCTGGTCTACAACCGGGAGGTCCCGGACTTCACGGTCCACAGCTCCCCGGATCAGAGCTACCACACGGGCGCCCTGCCTGGACCGGCCAGGGAGCTCTCGTTCGACGTGGTTATGACCTCGTACGTCGGCACCTACGGCTTCGAGACGTGCCTGCCCTGGTGCGCCGACGGGAGCGGCCGGGGGTTGGAGGCCTACAAGGCGGCCCACATGGCCACCGCCGAGGTGGACCTGACCGACGATGAGGAACGGGTCGGTGCCGCCGACCGAGGCTGGCAACGGTACAACCTTGGCCTTCGTCTTCCCCACGCCGGAGCGGTGGCCTCCGGGCTGGTTGGGTACCACAGCGGGGATGGGTGGACGGCCGCCGCGATGGACACCTCCTTCGTCGGGTTCCTGCAGGACGCGCTGGGCGACCCGGTCGACGACCGACGGCTCGAGGCGTGGGTCTTGGACCTCAAGGAGGAGGGGATCCTCCACCCAGATGCCCAGGCCAGGATCTGCGGGTACACCCCTGGAGCCGACCTCCACCACCGGGACCGGGCCAGCCGATCGTGCGAGGTCGCCTTCTCCTGGGTGGGCGAGGACGACACGGTCGGCAGCTTGGAGGGGTACGGTGGTCCCTGTGAGACACCGGCCTACCTGTGCGGGGTGAACACCCCCGGATGGTACGCCCACCTGGGTTGCCAGGCGATCACCGGGGTCTGCACGACGCCAGGGGGCGGCCGGACGTACGGCGCACCAGGTACGGTCCCGACGCTCGACCGGCGCCCGGTCGATACCTCCCTGGTCCCCGACCGGCCCACCGACAGCACCTTGGGCTACCGTCTCTGGCACTTCGTGGTGGCCCCCACAGCAAGCGCCTGTGATGCGCATGTCGAGCCCGGCTTCTGGTTCGACATCGGCGGGCTCGATGCCGGATCGATCCCCTACCTGGCCCACGATCTGGACGTCCACACCCCGGCTGGTGAGGGGCTGAACCTGGACCAGACAGACACCCTCGAACAGCTGGCCATCCAGGAGACGCGGGACACCCTTGCCGGCCTGGGGGAGGTCGGGGAGGCTGGCGTGTCTCTGGCCTGGAGGGAGCACCGGCGCGAGCCCAACGCCGAGCCTCAAGCCAACCCCTTGGAAGAGACCACCGGGACCCACGTGCGCGTCGACCGGTCGGTGGCCGCTGAGTGCTTGGCCCTCGCGTCGACGGCCGAGACCCCGACCACCGTGGACCCATGGCTCGACGTGATCGACGGACGGGCGGTCCTCGATGCCACCGAGACGACCTCCGACGATCGGATCGACCCGCTCGAGGGCGAGCTCGGCGGCTATGCCCTGTCCAGCGCTAGGTCGCCGGGGGCCGACCCGGATGCCACCAACCGGCCGGGCCCGGCGTCGTTACGGATCGAGGGCAAGGTCGGGGTGTTCGCCGACAAGGACGACGACGGTCGGTACCTCGGCCAACCCGCAGGTCGGCTCTGGGAGGGATGGGAGGAGATCGGGGCCTACCCGATGTTCTGGGACCTGTGGCTGGACGAGGATCACTGGCCAGGATCCGGCATCGGTTGCCGTCCGGCAGACCACGTGGCCAACGAGCAGGCCGGCAAGCCAGGGGGTAGCGCGCCGACCCTGACCGAGATGATGGTCCAGGCCGGCTACGAAGCAAGGACCGGGCTGTTGGCGGCCGTCTACCAGTCCCAGCCGGCGGTCTGGGAGGACACCCGCACCGGGGAGCGCCACCTGGTGGGGGACCAGGGTCGCGGGGGGGTGACCGTCCTGATGAGCCAAGGGCTCCATCGGCTCTACAACGGGACCGAGCAGACGCGCCCAGACCCCTGGACCGTGTCGACGATCCGCGGGATCATCCAGGAGCTGACCACCTACGCGACCGATGGGTTGGGCCACCCGGCACCCGAGCTCTTCATCCCGAGCAGAGACCGGGCTGGTCAGGGCAGCGGGACCAGCGACTTCGTCCCCCAGTGCGGACAGGCCACCGGCGGGTTCCAGAGCGCCTGGCGGTTCTCCCACGCGTGTCCTGGTCCGCTGGGTTGCCAGGGCGACACCCTGGTGACCGCCTACCTCCGCCAGGGGGGTCCTGAGCACCTCGGCCAGGCTCCCCCGTGGACCTGGCTCGAGCCGTTCACCCCTGAGGGCCAGGGGGCCTACGACTGGGAGGGCCAAGCGGTCTGGGTCGACGTCGATCCCTTGGATGGGGACCCCACCCGCAGCCGGTGACCTCAGGTTGGGCGCGGTCCAGGTCTGCGATCCCCGGCCCGCGCCCACACCCTTTTCTCTCTGTCGCCGTTGTCGGGCCGTGGCCCTCCCCGTCTCGCTCGAGGACATCCAGCACGCCC
>CAYYRO010000148.1:0-4779 GCA_964474075.1 uncultured Methylophaga sp. | reverse complement strand
GCTCCCACCGGTGGCGGCGGGCGAGGCCAGCACCGCCATCGGCCTCACCGAACCCGACACCGGCTCGGCGCTCGCGGAGGTCTCGACGACCGCACGCAAGGAGGGCGACGAGTACGTCGTCGACGGCGAGAAGACGTGGATAGCCAACGGGAAATCCGCCGACTGGACGGCCACGCTCTGTCGAACGGACCCCGACTCCGACGACCACAAAGGGCTCTCGATGCTCGTCGTCCCCACCGACGCCGAGGGGTACGAGGCCGAACCCCGCGACAAACTCGGCCTCGACGCGGCCGAACACGCCCACATCACCTACGACGGTGTTCGAGTCCCGGAAGACCACCTCGTCGGCGAGGAGGGCGACGGCTTCTACCAGACGCTCGCGTGGCTCGAACACGGCCGCGTCGACATCGCCGCCGCCCACCTGGGCATGGCGGAGGGCGCGTTCGACCGCGCGCTCAGGTACAGTAAGGAGCGCGAACAGGGCGGCCAGCCCATCGGCGACTACCAGGGCATGCGCTGGAAGCTCGCCGACATGCGCACCAAGTGCCAAGTCGCTCGCTCGCAGGTGTATCACGCCGCCCGCCTCGTCGACGCCCACGAGCGCGGCGAAGACGTAGAGCAAAATCTCATCGAGCAGGCCTCCATCGCGAAGCTGTACGCCACCGAGATATGCATCGAGGTGGCCGAGCAGGCCGTGCAGGTCTTCGGCGGGGAGGGGTACGCCCGGGAGAACGAGGTCGAACACTTCTACCGGGACGCGAAAGTGGGGACAATCTACGAGGGAACGAGCGAGATCCAGCGCAACACAATCGGGAAGGTGCTCTTCGAGGAACTATGACTGAGATAGGTATCATGGTCGGGACGTTCGGCGCACAGGCGAACAGAGAGAACTTCGAGCGGCTCGCGACGGCCGCCGAGAGTGCAGGAATGGACGCCGTCTGGGTGGGCGACCACGTCGCCTTCCCCGAGGAGATTCCCGACACCTACCCCTTCTCGAAGTCGGGGAAGGCGCCGTTCGACATCGGGCAGGACGCCTACGACTGCTTCGACGTGCTCTCCTATCTCGCGGGAGTCACCGACGAGGTGGAACTCGGTACCAATACCTGCATCGTCCCCTACCGGCATCCGGTCGTCCTCGCGCGCAACGCGCTCACGGTCGAGCAACTCACCGACGGCCGCTTCGACTTCGGCGTCGCGCCGGGCTGGATGGAGACCGAATTCGAGGTGCTCGACGTGCCCTACGAGGAACGGGGCTCCCGAACGGACGAATTCCTCGATATCTTCGAGCGCGCACGCGAGGACGTGGAGTTCGCCTTCGACGGCCCCCACCACTCCTTCCAGAAGGCGGGCTTTCATCCCGCACCCGGGGAGGGCCGCCCCAAGATGTGGGTCGGCGGCAAGTCGGGGGCGTCCATCAGGCGGGTGGGCGAGTACGGTGACGGCTGGACCATCTTCTGGGACCACCCCGAGGAGGTAGCCGAAACCCGCGAACGTATCATGCGCGCGTGGGAGGATTTCGACCGCTCGGGCGAACCCGAAATCGCGGTCACGCGGGCGACGCAGGTCGGCGAGGACACCGAGCGCTCCCCCGAGAAACTGCTCGTTGGCGAGCCCGCGAACGTGGCTGCGGACGTCGAGGCCTACGCCGAGGCCGGGACCACGCGCATCCTGCTCGACTTCTACACCCGCGACACCGACGAGCAGATAGCGCAGATAGAGAAGTGGGGCGACGAGGTGTTGCCCACGCTATAAACCTCAGTCCAGCAGCGAGTCGAGGATGACCGAGCGATGAATCTCGCTCGTCGCGCCGGCGATGGTCGCGCTCGCTCCCTCGCGCCAGTAGCGCTCCATGTCGTTCTCGGGGTCCAACCCCGCGCCACCCAGCACCTGCATCCCCGTCTGGGCGACGTCTTGCAGGGTTTCGCCGGCCTTCAGCTTCGCCTGGGCGGCGAGTCGGCGTGACCCCTGTCCCCGCTCGATGGCCGACGCGGCGCGCGAGACGAGGAGGCGGGCGGCCTCGACCTCGGTGTGGGCGTCCGCGAGCCGGTGGCCGACCGCCTGGAAGTCGGCGATCTGTCGCCCGAATCGCTCGCGGTCGGCGGCGACGTCGAGGGCGAGGTCGATAGCCGTCTGCGCGTTGCCCGCCATCAGTGCGGCCATTCCCGTGTGTTCCCTGACGAGGTGGTGGTTCAGTATCTCCCACCCCTGTCCCTCGGCGCCGACCAGATTCGCGGCGGGAACCCGGACGTCGTCGAAGGAGACGTGGCACGTCCCGGAGGCCTTGCGGGCGACCAGCGGAAGCCGCGTCGTCTCGACGCCGTCGGCGTCCGTCGGAATCAGGAGCGCCGAGATGCCCTCGCGTGTCCCGGCGTCGGGGTCGGTGCGGACGTAGGCGTGAATCACGTTCCCGGGGGCGTCCGCGCCCGACTGGTAGGTCTTCTCCCCGTTCACGACGTACTCGTCGCCCTCCCTGCGGGCAGTCGTCGAGAGCGACGCCGCGTCGCTCCCGGAGTCCGGTTCGGTGACGCCGATGGAGAAGCGGGTCTCACCCGCCAGGAAGGGCTCGACGAACCGCGCTCGCTGCTCGTCGGTGCCGTACCTGAGCAGGTTCTCGGTCGCTGTGACGGCGACCAGGACTGGCACGCCGAAATCGTATCCGTACTTCCCCAGCGCTTCGAGGAGGACGACCAGTTCGACCCACGAGTCGCCGCGGCCGCCGTGTTCCTCGGGGACGACCGTCCCGAGCCAGTCCCGTTCGACGAGCCCGTCGTACAGTTCGTGGGGGTAGGCCCGCTCCTGGTAGCGCTCCCGGCAGTAGTCGACGCCGATTTCGTCGTCCATGAACGCGTGGACCGTCTCGCGCCACCGTCGGAGCCCGTCGTCTTCGGTGATTCGCATGGGGAGCCAGACGGCGGCGGGCGACAAATACGCTGGCTCCGTCTAGTTTCCGCCCGCCCGGATGCCGTGTTTCAGGGGTTCGGGGAGCAGTTCGCTCTTCAATACTTTGCCGCCCGGGTTCTTGGGGAGTTCGGACATGATGCGGATTATCTCGGGTATCTTGTAGTCCGCGAGGTGGTCCCGGCAGTGGTCGAGGAGGTCGTCCTCGGTGAGCTGGTAGCCCGGCTTCGGGACGACTGCCGCGAGGACGCGCTCGCCCAACACCTCGTCGGGGAAGCCCGTGACGCTCGCCTCCAGGACCCCCTCGTGGCTCGTGAGCACCTCCTCGATGTCGAGCGCGTAGATGTTCTCGCCGCCACGGACGAGCTTGTCGCGGTCACGGCCCTTCAGCGAGACGAACCCCTCCTCCGAGACGAGCGCGAGGTCGCCCGTGTGATACCACCCGTCCCGGAAGCTTTCCCGTGTGGCTTCCGGCCGATTCAGGTACTGCTCGACGACGATCGGGCCCTTGATGAGGAGTTCGCCCACCTCGCCGGGGCCGAGGGGCTCCCCGTCCTCGTCGATGACTTTGAGTTCGATGGGCGGGACGGGGATGCCGATGGTGTCGGCGTGGTCGTCGGTGTACTGGTCGGGGCACATCGTCACCAGGCCGCCCACGGTCTCGGTGGTGCCGTAGGCGTCACAGAGGTCGATGCCGGGGAACGTCTCGCGGAGGCGGGCGATGGTCTCGCTGGGCATCGGCGCGCCGCCGTAGGCGGCGACCTCCCACGAGGATAGGTCGTACTCCGCGGGCGTCCCCCGCTCCATCGCGAGGATGTAGTTGGTGGGGACACAGAGTGCGTATTCGACGTTCTCCTCGGCGAGGGCGTCGAGGAAGCGGTCGGGCGTGAACTCGTCGACGACGACGCTCGTCCCCGCGTGCCCGAGCGCGTGGATGACGTTCGAGACCAGCCCCGCGACGTGGAACAGCGGGACCGTCGTCAGCGCGCGCAGGCCCTCCTCCGTGCCGAAGGAGACCTCGTAGTTGACCGCCGCGTTGGTGAGATGGAAGTTCTCCACCAGACAGCCCTTCGGATGCCCGGTGGTGCCGGAGGTGTAGAAGATGCCCACTGGGTCGTCCTCGGCGTGGTCGACGTCGGGGGGAGCGGGCGCGGCCTCGCGGAGGTCGGCGAAGGAACTGTCGGGACCGTCCGCGACGAACAGCCGGTCGGGGTCGTACTCGGTTCCGGCGAGCAGGTCCAGAAATTCGGGTTCGGTGACGAGACAGGCCGGGTCGGCGTCGTCCAGCAGGTAGCCGAACTCCCGGGCGGAGACGCGGGTGTTGATGGGGGCACACACGGCCCCGAGGCGGGCGCAGGCCAGCCACGCCTCGACGAATTCGGGACGATTCGTGAGCATGAGCGAGACGATGTCGCCCGTCTCGACGCCCGCGTTCGCGAGACCGGTGGCGACGCGGTCGACGCGCTCGTCGAGTTCGGCGTAGGTGTACCTGATACCTGATTCGGGGAAGACGAACGCCTCGCGGTCGGGCGCGCGCTCGACGGCCGCATCCAACATCGCCGCCAGCGACCGCTCCCTGGTCTCGTAGGCGCGGACCGGGTAGCCGTTCCACTCGACGGTTCGAAGGGAGGGGTAGGCGTCGAGGTCGTGGCCGACGACGCCGTCTTCCCACTGGATGGTGTCCGTATCGACAGGCTGTGTCATGGCGTGGCGTTGACCACCCCGCCACGTAAGCTTATACCACCGGCTGTACGCCAGTGAACGAATTCGCTACCCCGGGGTGGCGAAGATATTCACATAGTTACAGCCGGCAGTATCAACCCAGCAGGTCCAGGGTCGCCTCCATCATCTCCTCGGTCGTCCCGTGGGGGAAAGAGAGCA
>CAYYRO010000147.1:0-4862 GCA_964474075.1 uncultured Methylophaga sp. | reverse complement strand
CCCCGGCGATCTCGGGCAGGTCGATCGACCAGAGGTGGCCGGTCCCGTTGGTGGCTAGGGCTTGGAGGACCACGGCGGTCGAGAGCCCGTTGCAGACGCCGGTCTCGACGAGCTGCTCGGGCTGCCTGTGCCGGACGAGGGCGTAGAGGTTGACCGCTTCCTGGAACCCGATCCCCCCGAACCCGTAGGTGGACCCTCGCGAGGTCCGTCCCTCGACGGTCTCTGCGAACCGTTCCCGAAGGGCCTTGAGATGGTCGAGCAAGCCGCTGCTCTCCAGCTCCCGGCGGTAGGCTTCGAACGTGGCCTGATCGCCGAACTCATCGCGGATGAGTTGGCCTCGGATCCGGCTGAGCGCCCACGCCTCTGGGAACCGACGGACGGTCTCCCAGAGCCGGCGGACGGAGGACGAGATCATCGGCTCCCTAGCCTGCCAAGGCGCGTATGAATCGTTCGCTATGGGACCTTGGCCGCTGGTCCATCCGATCCGTCCACGGCGGCGTCGTAGACCTCGATGGTGCGGTTGGCGATCTCCCGCCAGCTCGGCACGGGCACGCCGTCGAGCCTCCCGCGACCCAGCGCTTGGCTGATCGCATCGGCCAACCGTCCGGGCCCCTGGTCGACCGGGGCCTCGATCGCAAACGGCTGCAGCTCTGGCGGCAGCCAGCCAAGCTCGCTGAGGACCACGGGGGTCCCTTGCCCGAGGGCCTCAAGCAAGGAGATCGGCTGGCCCTCGTGCTCCGACGGCAGGACCAAGACGTCTGCCGCCGCCAGGAGGGCGAGCTTGTCGTCCTCGGGGACGAAGCCGAGGAAGTCGACCGTCTCCGAGACGCCCAACCCATCGACCTGGGTCTCGAGGTCGGCCCGACGATCTCCTTTCCCGCCGACGAGGACCTGGATCTCCTCGTCGAGGTGAGGGATCGCGTCGATGAGCCGGTCGACCCGCTTGACGTCGGCCAGGCGACCGAGGTAGAGCACCAGGGGGCCCTCGGGCAGGCCCAGTCGGTCACGCGCCTGACCGGGGTCGTGGACATCGAACGGGGGCAACCCGTTGGGGATCACGGCCGGGTCCTGGAACCCGAGGTCCTCGGCCAGCCGATCGGCGACCACGGGGCTCACAGCGATGCTCCCGGCCACGCGGCGACCCCAGCGTTTCCAGCGGGTCACGTCCCAACCGACGAGCAAGCGTTGGGGGATCCCCTGGGGAAGCGGTCGTTTGGCGGTCTCGTACTCCGAGAGGACGTCCGTGTGGACCGTGGTGACCACTGGCCGCTTCCCCAGGGCACCCATGCCGGCCTCGGCCTGCCCGTGGACCAGATCGGCGTCCTCTGCACGCCGCCGGACCCCCAGATGGAAGGCCGGCAGGCAGAGACGCCGGTGGTGGTAGGCAGGCAACGGGCCCCGCGGGACGGGCACCTTGATCCACGAGACAGGGACGTCCCACTGGGTATCGGGTGGGCTCCCCTCGTCGGGGTGACGGGTGACCAGGGTGGCCTCGACGCCGAGCTCGATCAGGGCCCGGGTCAGGTGGACGGCGTGGACCTCGACCCCACCCATCAGGGTATCGGGGTTCTCGAAGGAGACGACGTGGACGTGCAACGAGCTCACCACGGGCCGCTCGGTCTAAACATGCTTGCTTCCTCGCTCACGTCGCCTCGGGCGGGGTCTCGGCGTCCGGTAGGTCGGTCCAGTGGGTCAGATCACGGTCCAGCAGGTCGCTGAGCCGCTTGACGTCGTCACGGTAGGTGGCTGCCAGGACCTGACGCATCTCGTCGCTCAACGGTTCCCGGCCCTCGACCTTCGTGTTCGCGCTCTTCACGAGTTCGCGGAGCTTGAGCCGCAGGTTCATCGGTAGGTGCTCGGTGATCGCTTGGACCGGCGAGGGAAGATCGCGGGTGATGTCCCGGAACCAGTGGCTTCTGACCTTCGTGTTGGGGTTACGTCGCTCGAAGTCTGGCCGGTAGGTCTCGTCGATGCCCAGGAACCGGCAGACCTCCTGGAACGTCTTCTCTTGGTCGGCCACCAGATCGTCGAAGATGATGACGTGGACCTGCTCGCGTCCGAAGGTCTCGAAGTAGCGTTCGACCTGGTCGTGGTAGGCGGCGATCTCGTCGTAGAAGAGGCCCTGCAGCGGGTTCAGACGGTCAGGGAGCCGCTTGCCTTGACGCCGGTCGGGGATGGCGTCCCAGGCCTCCTGGAAGTCATGGATCGGTTCGTTGCCCATCCAGACCAGCTGGCTGTGCCAGGAGTAGACCATGTCGACCGGGTTCCTGAGCATGATGATGAGCTTGATGTCCGGGCCGCAGAGGTCCTGGATGTTCCCCGGTGCCGTCTTGGAGTAGAGGTACCACACGCTGGACTCCCCGATCCGCTCGACCTCCCGTTGTTCGGCAGGCGCGAAGAGGCCCAGGTAGTCCCCCAGGTCGTCGTACCGGAAATGGAACGCCAGATCGTCGCAGAAGAACCGGGGTTCCTTGAACGGCGACATGTAGACGTCCGGATGCTCGTTGAGCCAGGCGTAGAGCGAGGTGGTCCCGCACTTGGGGGCACCGACGATCAAGACGTTGGGGACGGGCACCTGACCGTCCTCCGGGACCTTGTCCAGGGGCATCGCCTCGCGACCACCATCACCCCCGCTGGTTACTTAGGCCTGTCGTAGGCCGGTCGAAACGTGCACCGCTCCGGGATCCTGCCGGGAGCCGCAGGTTCCCTATACCTCGACCCGGCTCCCTGCTCTGTGACCGAGGACCTGCCCGGGCCCCTTGACGGTGTTCGCGTGATCGAGTTCGCCCAGCTAGCCCCCGGCCCTTACGCGGGCTTGGTGCTGGCCGAGCTGGGGGCCGAGGTCGTCAAGGTCGAGCCCCCGGTCGGGGATCCGGTCCGCTCGGTGCCGCCGATGATCGAGACCACCGCCGGTGGCGCAAGCGCGTTGTTCTGCGCCCTCAACCGGGGCAAGAAGAGCGTCGAGCTGGACCTCAAGCAGGACGACGACGTCGAGCGGTACAAGGCCCTGGCAGCGACGGCCGGGATCGTCTTGGATGGGTACAGGGCCGGGGTCGCCGACCGGCTCGGGGTGGGGTTCGAGACCCTCGCCGAGGACCGCGAGGACCTGGTCTACGTCGGCCTCTCCGGGTTCGGACCGGAGGGCGAGCTGGCCCAGGAACCCGGTCACGACGTCACCTACCAAGCCTGGATGGGCGCCCTGGATCCCGACACGCCCCGGTTACCCGAGCTTCCCGTGGCGGACTTCACGGGCGCGTTGTGGGCCGCTCTCCTGGCGGTCGCCCACCTCAACCAAGGCGGGACCCATCGGTTGGAGGCCTCGCTGGCCGGGGCGCTCAAGGCCCCGCTGTTCCTCGATCACGCCCTGGGGGCCGCCGGGGCCCAGACCAACCCCATCCGGGATGGGCTGCCCGGCTACAACGTCTACCCCTGCAGCGACGGTGGGCTGCTCGCGCTCGGAGCGCTCGAGCCGCCCTTCTGGCGTAGCTTGTGCATGGTCGTCGGGGACCCGGCGCTCTTCGAGCTGGGCCACCCGGCCGGACCCGAGGATGAGGCCTACCAGCGGCTGGCCGAGCTCTTGGCCGACGACCCGGTGGACACCTGGGTCAAACGGTTCAGGGACGGTGGGGTGCCGGCCGCGCCGGTCCGCTCGATCCAGGAGGCCATGGCCGATCCCGCCGGGACGACCAGCGTGGATCCACCCAGCGTCGAGGGGCCTCGGGATCTCGAGGGAGCCCCGGAGCTGGGCGAGCACACAGATGAGATCCTGGACCCCTTGGGTTGAGGTCGCCAGGCCCGGGTCGCCGCGAGCCTACCCACCGTAGAGGAGCTGCTCGATCTCCGACTGGACCACACCGGCGACCTTCTGGGAGAAGACCGACGTGATGGCCTGCGGGAGCTGCTTGGGGTGGGCCGCGGCATCGACCAGGTCCAGCTCGACGGCGCGCACGGCCGGCACGGGACGATCCAGCCCGATGGCCGAGTCGACCCTTGCCACGCGACGCCGACACGCTCTGGCCACGCTCATCGCCCCGTCGCCGAGAGGACCGTGGACCAGGGCCAACGACTCGTGCTGACGAAGCGGGTCCAGCTTGTCGTGCGGGACCTGGGCGGACTTCGGATGCAGGAAGTAGCGTCCTTCACCGGAGACCAGGACCGGGCCCTCGGCAGCGGCCACGTCGTCAGCCAGGATCTGGTGGAGATCCTTGTCGAGCTTGTTGCCGTTGTGGCCTTGGGTGAAGCGGACGTGGGTGATCTCGCCGAACGAGGTGACGGTGATCGCTCGGTTCCCCGTGGGTAGGTCGATCTCGCCGATCAGGCTGGCATCAGCGTCGGTGTCGTCGATCAGGCTCTGGACCTCGTTGATGCCTTTCTCCTGGGCGAGCACGAAGGGCCCCCCAGGGAAACTGGCGCCAAGGCGAAGGGCCCGGTCGACGTCCGGCGCCGACGCGATCCCCGCATCGACGATCTCGGCGGCCTCGGCCAGCGCCGGTGCAAGCACGGGCCAGGGATCCACGGGCTCGGCCTCGCGGTCCGGGCCTTGGCTGCTGTACCAGCCCTGACCGCTCTTGCGACCGAGCTTCTCCTCGGCCACCAGCTCTTTGAGCTTGCTGGGGACCTCGCCGGCCAGGTGCTCGGCCACGGAGGCCACGACATCCAGACCGGACAGGTCCATGACCTCGAAGGGCCCCATCGGGAACCCGAGCTCACGGAACCCGGCGTCGATGCTGGAGGGATCCTGGTCCTCGGCGGCCTTAGCCGCCGTCGTCAGCCACGCGTTGAGCACGCGGGTCGTCACGAACCCGGGGCCGTCCTTCTCCAGGCGCACGACCTCCTTGCCCAAGCCTCGAGCGAACTCGACC
>CAYYRO010000146.1:0-4956 GCA_964474075.1 uncultured Methylophaga sp. | reverse complement strand
CGCCCTTCTTCAGGCGCTCGACGGCGCCGACGATGGGCGTGCCGGTGACGTGCCAGGCGATGGGAAAGAGCACGTTGTCGCCCTGCAACCGGCGGTAGCGGGCGTAGACGTCCGGGACGGTGTACGTGCGCGCGTGACCGATGTGCATCCCGCCGCTGGGGTAGGGGTAGGGGACGGTGATGAACGTCGGTTCCTCCCCCTCGTCGGGGTCGACCTCGTACCGGCCGCTCTCGGCCCACTGCTGGCGCCACTTCTGCTCGATATCCCGTGGCGAGTAGTCCATACCGGTCGTTCCGGGCCGCAGGTCAAAAGAGGTGCGTTTCCGCGGGGGCGACTGGGCGGCGGCGTCAGCGCCAGTCCGGAACGTCTACCGCGTCGCGAAGCGACATCGAGAGCCAGGCCTCCTCCCGATAGATGTCCGCGATGACGAGGTCTTTCGGCCCGTCCCCGTCGACCGCGGCCATGATCTCGGCGTCAATACCGGCCTTCGACGCGACAGTGGTATCCGGCGCCATACCATGCTATTAGATAACACCCCATATATAAACATAGCGAAAATGTCGTGATTAGTCATCACGGTACAGCCCGCAGTCGGTTCAGTTTCCTGAAACAGCGGTAGGTTTAACCCGCACCCTCGGGAACCAACAGCCGATGACAGGGGGCGATAGCGTCTCTCGTCGCGGCTTCTTGCGTGCAACGGGAGGTGCTGCCGCGGCGACGCTGGCGGGGTGTAGTAGTGGGGGTACCAACGACGATGGGGGAAGTCAGGACGCCGTCGAGGGCGGGACGCTCGACCTCATCAACGTCTCGATGTCGACGTTCGACCCCATCGGCGTCACAGACGAGGCGTCGAACTGGGTCGCCTCACAGGTGTTCGACGGGCTGGTGACCCTCCCCGACGGGAAGACGTCCGTCGCGAAGGCGCTGGCGCGGGGCTACCAGACCAACGACGACTACACCCGGTACGTCTTCACGCTCCAGAAGGGCGCGACGTTCCACGACGGGCGGGAGGTCACCGCCCACGACTTCGTCTACGCCTGGAACCGACTGGCCAACTCCCTCAACTCCAATCGAGGGTATTTCCTCACCGACACGCTCGGCGTCGTCCACGAGACGCGGACGGTCCAGACGGAGGACGGCGAGCGCACCGTCTACGACCTCACGGGCGTGCAGGCCACCGACGAGTACACGCTCGAAATCGAACTCGAACGGGCGTTCGCGTCCACGTTGCCCATCCTCGCGTTCGTCGCGTTCGTCGCCGTCCCCGAAGGCATCGTCGGCGACATCGAGGGCTACGAGGGCGAGATGTCCCAGTCGGCGTTCGCGACGAACCCGGTCGGCGCGGGGCCCTTCGAACTCGACCACTGGAAGCAGGGCGAGGAGGCCGTGGCGACCAGATACGAGGACTACCACGGCCAGACGGCCTACGTCGACGCCGTGCGCTGGCACGTCATTCCCTCCCCGCAGGCCGCCTACACGTTCGCGATGAACGGGAACGCCGACGCGTTCAAGATTCCCACCCCCAGATACAGCCAGAGCAAGGTCACCGTCGAGGAGGAACTCGACAACGGCCGAAAGCGGGGGACCTACGGCCCGGTCCAGAACGGCGAGGCGGTCAACTTCGCGAGCGTCCCCGAGGTGGCGACGTTCTTCTTCGCGTTCGACACCAACAACGTCCCCAAACCGGTTCGACAGGCCGTCGCCTACGTCACCAACCAGCAACAGATCGTCGAGCAGGTGTTCAAGGGCCGCCACGAGACGGGGTACCACCTGACCCCGCCAGCGGTCTACCCCGGCGGCCCCGACGCCTACCATCGCCACGCCGAGGAGCAGTACCCCTACGGCTACAACGAGACGCTCCTCGAGGAAGCAACGCAGGTCATGGAGGACGCGGGCTACAGTTCGGACGAACAGTTCGACCTGACGTTCACGCACTACCCCTCCGCGACGTGGAGACAGATCGGCCAGATACTGCGCGACCGGCTGGGGGGCGCACACATCAACCTCCAGATCGAACAGCTGGGATTCAGCCAGTTCATCCAGCAGGGCGCGAGCGGCAACCTGGACGCTTACACCTACGGCTGGATCGCCGACTGGCCCGCCCCCGACACCTTCCTCCAGTTGATATACCCGCCCCGGACCGACACCTCCGAGTACGGCGCCGGCGCCTCCTCGTTCACCAACTGGAGCGGGACGGCCGCCGCCCGGCGCGCAAAGCAGGCCTACGAGCGCGTCCAGGAGAACTTCCAGCCCACCGAGGAGGCCCAGCGGATACGTAACGAGGCCTACGTCACGATGGAGGAGGCGAACTGGGAGGACGCCGTGCTCGTCCAGACCATGCACAGCGTGAACCAGACGATGTGGTACGACCATCTCCACATGCCGGTCCACGGCCCGATGGGCATGGCGCGCATGAAGCTCAACGACGCCTGGCTGGAGGAATCCGCACACGACTAGGGGATGAGTCGACTCACCTACCTGCTCCGGCGGGTGGTGCTGGCGGGGCCAGTCGGTATCGCCGCGACGTCGCTCGCGTTTCTCATCATCCGCGCGGGGCCCACCGACCCAGTGCTGGCCATCGTCGGGCAGGGGAGCGCCCGCGCGGCCTACCACCGGGTCGCGGTCAGACTGGGCATCGAACGCCCCTCGGGCGAACCCGTCCCTCTCTGGGAGCAGTACCTCGATTTCATGGGCGACCTGCTGGCGCTCCAGTTCGGTCAGTCGTGGGTCGTCAGCCCGAACACGCCGGTCGTCGAGGTCATCGCCACCCGCGCCCCCCAGACGCTCTGGCTGGGGTTCTGGGCGGTGGTGGTCGCGCTCTGTATCGGGATACCACTGGGATTCTACGCCGGGCTCCATCCGAACACGCCCGCCGATTACGCCGCCTCCTTCGGCGGTATCGTCTGGCGGGCGATGCCGAACTTCTGGCTCGCCGTCGTCCTCGCGAGCCTCCTGACGCGCTCCGGGTCGCTCGTCGGCTTCGACTGGACCACATTTCTCGTCGAGACCAACGTCGTCACCTCTCCCGACCTCAGCCCGTCGGCCCTCCTGACGCCGCGTGGCTTCCTGGCGGCGTTCAAGCAGACGCTCCCGGCGGCGCTCGTGCTCGGGTCGGCGTCGATGGGCAACGAGATGCGCATCGGCCGAACCGCGGTCCTGGAGACGAAACACGAGGGGTACGTCGAGGCCGCACGCGCCCGCGGGCTCTCGGAGCGTAGCATCGTCTGGAAACACGTCTTTCGCAACGCCCTCCTGCCGCTCGTCCCGGTCATCACCGTCGAGGTGTTCCTCCTGGTCGGGGGTGCCGTCCTCGTCGAGTACGTCTTCGCCATCGACGGCATCGGGATGCTCTACTACAAGGCGGTGACGCAGGGCGACCTCCCGCTCGCGGGCGCGCTCACGTTCGTCTTCATCTGCGTGACGCTCGCAGTCAACATCGCACAGGACGTCCTCTACACCATCATCGACCCCCGGGTGACCCACGAGCGATGACCGGGGACACCCTCCGCGCTCGCGTCCGCGCCGACCCCCGTCCGGCACTGCTGTGGGGGATTGGGTTGCTCGCCCTGCTGGCGCCCGAGGCCGGCGCGCTCGCGGGCGCCCTGCTCGATGGAGCGCTCGCAGGGGTCCGGTTGCTCCCGGGGGACCCGCTCGTCGGCCTCCTCGAACCCCTCCGGAGAGCCATCGAGGGCGTCCCCACGCTGCTCTCCCACGAGACCATCCCGAACCAGGGGTGGCGAACCGGTCCCGGGGGGCCGTGGGCGGGGACCTTCCTCGGCCTGCAGCCGGCACTCGCGTGGGCGCTCCGGGTGGCGCTCGTCTACGCCTACGTGGGCGTGCTGGGGTGGTGGTGCTGGCGTGGCTACCGCCTCTTTCGCGCGCGCTACCGGCGGGCCGCCTGGACGCCTCGCGACGCCACGCTCGCGCGCCTCCGGGGCCACCGCTGGGGGCAGTTCGGATTCGTCGTCGTGGCTACCTTCCTCGTGCTGGCGGTGTTCGCCCCCGCCGTCTCGCCGACGACGGTCGACCAGAACATCGAGAATCCATACGAACACGAGATTCGGTATTTCGACGAGGAGAGCGGGCGCGTCGAGACCATCGCGGTGGGCGATGCGAACCTCGCGTCGGCCTCGAACGGCGCCGGGGACGACAACACGGGGGTCATGCAGTACGACCGGTTCGGCCGGTTCCACCCATTCGGGACGCTGCCCACGCCCGGCAAGGACCTGTTCACGTTCGTCGCCGCCGGCGCCCGGGTGTCGCTGTTCATCGGCCTCGGCGCCGTCGGCATCGGGTCGGTCATCGCCGCCGTGCTGGCGCTCGTCACCGCCTACTTCCGGGGGGCCGTGGACCTCGTCGCCGTCGTCGCGGGCGACTCCATCATGTCCATCCCCCAGTTGCTCTTTCTCCTGCTGGTCGCGCGGGTGTTCCGGGGGACGACGCTGGCGTCGCTCTACGACGGCGCGGTGCTCGTCGCGCTCCTCTTCGCGTTCACGTCGTGGCCCTTTCTCTGGCGGGCGGTCCGGGGGCCGGCGTTCCGGGCGGCGAGCCGGCCACACGTCGACGCCGCCGAGAGCTACGGCCAGCGCCCGTGGCCCCTCGTGCGCGTCCACATGCTCCCCGAGATTCTGGGCTATCTCATGGTGTACGCCTCGATGACCGTCGGCGGCGTCATCATCGGGTCGGCGGCGCTGTCGTTTCTCGGACTCGGCGTGCAGGCGCCCACGCCCGCCTGGGGGCGGGCCATCAGCATGGGGCAGGTGTACGTCGCCACCCCCTCCTGGCACGTCCCCTTCGTCCCCGGCGTCGCCATCGTGCTGGTTGTGACGGGATTCAACGCGCTGAATCGTTGCCGTGAGCACTTCGCCGGTGCGGTCAACATACTCGTCAAAAACCAGGTCTCGCTCAGCCTCACGCAACCGCTGCATCACCACCTGCTTGGCAGTCTGCGCGGCA